>DEWA01000040.1 GCA_002363035.1 Verrucomicrobia bacterium UBA3222 | reverse complement strand
ACATTTCATGCCGTAAGGCGACATAAGAAAATGCAAGAAAGAGCCCTGACAGACAGGCGTTGAAGCGTATGACGGGTGCATCGGCTTTGAACAGTTTTAACAGTTCGACAACGGCACCGAAGACCGTGAGAACGCACAGCAATGCAATCGCGTTCAGTTTGAAGCACCAAACGATGAGAAGCAAAACGCTCCACAGGAGGAGCGAGCTGTTCAGGCGTTGTCGGAGCATGGTTCGATGTTTCCGAAGCGCCGCGTGCGTCGGAGGTAATTTTCAACGGCTTCATCCAGTGCGTCGGCACCGAAATCCGGCCAGTAGGTTGGGGTGAAGTAAAATTCGCTGTACGCGGCTTGCAGGAGCAAAAAGTTGCTCAATCGTTGTTCGCCGCTCGTTCGAACAATCAAATCGGGATCGGGGATGTCGGCGGTGTACAGGTGCTTCGAAAGCGCTTCCCACGTCAAATGCTCCCGTTCCGATGACGAAAGTTCCCGAATAGCGCGCAACACTTCCTCGCGCGCGCCGTAATTCAATGCCACCGTCAGTGTGTGTTCGTTAAAATCCGCGGTTTCCCGTAAAGTTTCGTCCAAAATCTCCTGCGCCGTTTTCGGTAATTTCGATAAATCGCCGATGGTTCGAAAGCGGATTTTGTTTTCAAGGAGCGTGGATTTCTTGCGCTTTAACCAACCGCGCAGCAGCCGAAAAATAACATCGATTTCGTACTTCGGACGTGACCAATTTTCGGTTGAAAACGCGTAAAGCGTGATATACGGGATGTTCCAATGCTCAAACGCGCGCTTCGCGACGTCAAAAATGCGCTTCACGCCCTCCTTGTGCCCCTCCGTTCGCGCCAGTTGTCGCTGTTTCGCCCAACGTCCGTTGCCGTCCATGATAAAGGCAATGTGCTTCAGCGGCGGTTTCGGAGCGCTATGAGACGAACTCATAAGTTCAGACTAGCGGTTTCACGCATAAAAGCGAGTATGTTTTTGTGAAAATCCCGTCCGTTAATATATTTTTTGTAAAAAAGCATTCAAAAAACAGGATTTGTGTTTCGAGAACCTAAAAAATACATTCTCTTCAAGGAGTAATTAAACAAAACAGACATCTTCAAAGGTATTTTAACCTTCCGAAAATACAGAATTCATCCCGTTTTTCGACGGTTTATTCGGTATATTTCTACGCTTCCCCCACCGTCGGCAACCAACGTAACCCAAGATC
Source organism: Verrucomicrobia bacterium UBA3222 (assembly GCA_002363035.1). Classification (GTDB taxonomy): domain Bacteria; phylum Verrucomicrobiota; class Verrucomicrobiia; order Opitutales; family UBA9783; genus UBA3222. The sequence continues at coordinate 57,490 of DEWA01000040.1, read as the reverse complement.
CGAAAGTTGTTTTTCCGTGACATCCCCGGGGCTCATCGACATCAAATCCTGCCCTTTTTGAGTTTTCGGGAAGGCAATGACGTCGCGAATGCTGTGCGTGCCCGCCATGAGCGCGACCAGGCGGTCAAACCCGAGGGCAATGCCGCCGTGCGGAGGCGCGCCGAACGAGAACGCCCGCAACATGTACCCGAAGCGATCTTCGACGATATCGTGCGGAATTTTGATGACGTTTTCGAACACAAAACGCTGTAAATCGGGTGTGTGAATACGAATACTGCCGCCGCCGAGCTCGATACCGTTGAGCACCAAATCGTAATGTTGACCGCGCACGTGTTGCGGGTCGGTTTTTAGCAGCGGAATATCCTCCTCAACGGGAGCCGTGAACGGATGGTGGGTGGCGACGAACTTTTTCTGTTCTTCATCGTAGGTCAACAGCGGGAAATCAACCACCCACAGGAAACGGAAATCTTTATCCGAAACCGTCAATGTACCGCGTTTTTTGAGAATTTCCGCTGCTTCGAGACGTACTTTCCCGAGGATATTGCAAGCTCTTTCCCATGTGTCCGCCATGAAAAATAAACAGTCATTTTCACGGATATTTAAGCGTTGAATAAGCACCTGCTTTTCGGTTTCGGACAAAAACTTCGCAAACGGCGATTTCCATTCGTCCGCTTTGACTTTAATGAACGCAAGCCCCTTCGCGCCGTTGTGTTTGGCGGTTTGCTCCAACGACGCCAGTTCGCCGGCGGTGACATCGGCAAAGTTTTCGATTTTCAGAACCTTGATTGCACCGCCTTTATCGGCAACGTTCGCAAAAACTTTAAACGCCGAACCTTTAAAAATGTCCGTGACGTCCTGTAGTTCCAACCCGAAGCGACCATCGGGTTTGTCGGAACCGAAGCGATTCATGGCCTCCTTGAAGGGCATGCGTTGCAACGGCATCGGAATTGTGATACCGAGGCACGTTTCCCACAGTTGCGCGATAAGACCTTCAATGAGCGCGTAGATATCCTCGCGCCGAATGAAGGACATCTCCAGGTCGATTTGCGTAAATTCCGGCTGTCGGTCGGCGCGTAAATCCTCGTCTCTGAAACAGCGCGCAAACGAAAAGTAGCGTTCCGTTCCCGCCACCATCAGCATTTGTTTGTATTGTTGCGGCGATTGCGTCAGCGCGTAGCACTGCCCTTGGTTGAGGCGGCTCGGTACCAAAAACTCGCGCGCGCCTTCGGGCGTACTTTTAAACAGCGTCGGAAGCTCGATTTCCAGAAAATCCTCCTTATCCAGGTAATTGCGAATGATGTGCGAAGCCCGATGGCGCAACTTCAGGCGATCGAGGTTCGGCTTGCGGCGCAAATCCAGGTAACGGTATGTTAAACGCAGGTCTTCGCTTACCTTCTCCGCTTTTTCATCCAACGGGAACGGCAACGTTTGGCAAAGGTTGTGAATCGTCAATTTCTCGACGGCAACTTCGATGTCCCCCGTAGGTAATGCCGCATTGACGGTTTCGGAAGGACGCAGGCGCACCGTTCCGCGTACGCCGATGACCGATTCGGTTTTCAGGGCGGAAATTTCTTTTGAAAAAACGTGCGGATCCAGCACCAACTGTGTGATGCCTTCGCGGTCGCGCAAATCGATGAAGCACAATCCGCCGTGGTCGCGAATGCTTTGCACCCAGCCGATCAAAACCACCGAACGCCCTTCGTCGGTGCGACGAAGCGCATTGCAACGATGCGTGCGCGGACAAACCTCTTCCATGGCTCTTATTGAAAATTTTTTTGCATCGATCGGCAAGACGGTTTTTATGAAAATTCCTGCGCGCGAAGATGCATAACAGTGCAGGCGGTTGTTGCAAAAATGCGTCCGTCGGCGGTATTCCAAGGCGGTTAAGAGGTGTTTTTTGTAAAAAATTTCCTTATAAAAATCGAAAACGATATAAAAATCGGAAATTATATTCTTTTTTCCGTCTTGCAAAAGCTTTTTCAACATGTTATACGATAGTTAATGAGGAAGCAGGGGCGTAAGGTTGTGGGGCAGGGCGATGCCGAGTTGAAGGCGCACGTGAACGAGGTGTTGAAGCGCATCGGCGACGGGCAGGGACTGTCGGATTTGTGCCTGGACGAAAACAACCACTGCATGTTGCTGTTCGATGAGAAAATCGTTCTCAACATGGATTTGGACGAAGCCGGGAAGTTGCTGGTCATTTACGCCTACATCGGCGAGGTGCCGATCGAATGCCGCGATGCCGTTTATCAAAAAGCGTTGGAAGGGAATTTCTTTTGGAACGAAACGGAAGGCAGTACGCTCGGGCTCGATAAACAATCGCAATCTTTGGTACTGGCGCGCGCGTTCGAATTGCCGCTGGCGGACATGACCGCCTTTGAAGACCGCCTGGGCGTGTTTGTGGAAGTGGTCGAAAAATGGATGGCGCGCATCGAGCGTTTCGTCAAAGATAGTGCGGAGCGGGCGGCACGTGAAAAATAATAGTTAACGGGAATAATCAGGAAAAGTTAACAGGAGGTTTTATGGCAGAAATCAACAATCATCAGGCGTTTGCACCGATTTACGTGGAACATGTCGGCTTAGGGTCGCATTCCGTCAGGCATTTGCGACATCGGAACCAATTCCCGACGTCGGTACCGCGACAGGGCGCGTCGTATTTTGAACGGTAGACGCGGCGACCGCAGGGCGTCGGATACGGAAGACGTTTGAGGAAAGGGCAGAGCGAGGGCGAACCGTAAACGGTTACTCCTTCCCGCGAATTTTCCCAAGCGTCTATTCCGTTATCCTGTCGCCCTCAAAGCGGGAAGCCCACAGTCGGTAACACAACAAACTCATTATTGTGACAACGCAAACGATCGGTATCGCCTTTTTTAACTCGTTGACTGCATCGGGTGTTCCAACCACAACGCGCAAATACGTGACCGGCATTCTTCCCGTCCATGACGGCGGTACATATTCCCACACAAGCCTGCCTAAATCCGTAAGCATGAGTGCGCCGAGCAGTCCGGCAAAAAGACCCGTTCCGACGGACGCGCCTTTCCCGAAACGGAATGCGATGATCATTTGCACGATGTAAAGCGGAATAGCGCTGCACCACATCATCAGTGCCGCCGTCAAATATGTGATCATACCGATATCGCAATTATTTGCGATCATCCGAAATCCCGCTCCGAAAATCACGGCCGTCAAAACAACCGAGAAAAGTCCCGAGAGCGACAGAAAGATAAGCTTCGACCAAAACGCCGTCGTCTTACGGGGTTGGGAGAGTAAATTTTGGAAACGACCGGCATTCTGTTCATGCTCCGCGACATCGGCGGCAAAGATCCCGATTAAAATCGGAAATCCCGCTCCGACGGACTCGAAAAAACCGATAATCTTCGCGGATGCACTCCATCCCGTAAAGGCATAATAGAATAAAAACAATGCGTTGATCGCAACGGGGAGCCAAATATGTGCCCATAAAACGGGCAGGTTTTTCATTTTTAAAAAGTCCGCTTTGAGAGATCTCCCTAGCATTTTTGATTCACCTCGAATTTCCGAAACCAATAAAGAAACAATGTTGTCGCAATGCCAAACCATATAACGGAAATACCTATCCCCGGTAAAATCACCGCGGTATTCAGAAGCGGATCTCCGACCTCCGCCTTAATACCGTTGGGAAGCACATGCAACAACGGACATAAAATTCTTCCCGGGATTGCGGAAGGTAAAATAAACCATTTTTCGGAGGATGCCGCAACGATTCCGCCGATTGACAAAAAGACGCATACCAACAGTTCCGAAACCATACCGAAGCGCTCGCCGAGGAACAGAAACAAGGGTATTTGCCAAAGTTCCGAAATAGTCAGTACAAATACGGAAGCAACGGCACCGCCCACGGGTACGCTCGTCGTCAGAAGCGTTCCGCCGACAAAAGCTCCCGCGAATATAATGACATTGGACACCAAGATCGCGCATCCCATATAAAGGATCTTACCCAGCATCAACTTTCCTTTATCTTCGGGAAGCGTCATCATATGGCAGTATTTGGTTTTTTTCTCCCTTGATAAGGACAGATAGCAGAAAACGGCAATCATCCCCGGAAGCATAAGCACATACCACCAGTTCCACACGCTCTCCGCGTAGCTTTCGGTCATGCCCAAAGTCAGTACAAAAGCCAACGCAAACACCGCTACCGGAAAGAGTACAATCCCTCTGCGTTCCATGGTGTTCCTTGTTTTCTTATACTCCGCTTTAAGAATGTTAATCATTAGACTTAACGGTTTTTTCCGTTTTCTCTTACCACATTCATGAAAAGTTCTTCCAGATTTTCTCCCGCTTTCAACGGACCTTCATATCCCAGAATTCCGTTCGAGATAATTCCCACATGATCGGCGACCATTTGTACTTCCGAAAGAATATGACTGGAAAGAATAACCGTCATTCCCTGCGCCGGAAAAGAACGGATCAATTGACGCAGCTCCTCAATGCCTATCGGATCCAGACCGTTGACGGGTTCATCCAAGATTAATAACTCGGGATTTCCGAGAAGCGCCATGGCAATCCCCAGTCTTTGTTTCATGCCGAGGGAGAACTGCCCGGCTTTTTTCTTTCCGGTATCCGTGAGAGAAACGGTTCGTAATACGGCATCGATTTTCTTCTCATCCGCATTCAACAGCAGTGTTCGAACTTTCAGGTTGTCTCTTGCGGACAGATTTTCGTAAATCGGCGGATTTTCGATCAAAGCGCCAATTTTGACGAGCACCTTGCGGCTCCACGGTTTTCCGTCGAACAGAATTTCTCCCGAATCGGGCTTTAACATTCCGACGATCATTTTCAGAATGGTAGACTTTCCGGCTCCGTTCGGTCCCAACAGTCCGTATATCTTTCCCTTTTCAATGTTCAGCGATACCTTGTCGACCGCTTTTTGTTTTTTAAAGAACTTGCAAAGCTCCGTTGTCTGCAACATCATCCCCATGGAAATTCCTTCTTCCTTTAATTTAACACATTATCACGCCAGTCCTCTCTCGGAATTTTCCTCAAAAAATGACTCCAAAACATGCTTAATTTTCGGATAACGTGAAAAATCCGGTAACTTCCGAACCGCCTCCAACGCCTGCGTGCGATTGAAGTGCGATTCGTACAGCAATTTGAAGCACGCTTTAATGAAGGTACGTTCGTCTTCCGAAAAGTTGTTGCGCATCATGCCGATGCGATTGTAGCTTTTCACGACGGCGGGAGCACCGGCGGCGATCATAAACGGCGGCAGGTCTTTTTTCAAAAAACTGTGCCCGGCGAGCATCGCATACGCGCCGATACGGCAAAATTGATGAATGGAGGAATTCCCGCCGATGTTGGCATAATCGTCAATATGAACATGCCCGCCCGTTGCCACCTGCGCGCTCATGATAATGTGATCGCCCAGACGGCAATCGTGCCCGATATGCGAGTATGCCAGGATGTAATTGCAATTCCCGATGACGGTTGCATCGCCGTCGGCGGTAGCGGTGTGAACCGAAACATATTCGCGGAAGGTATTCCCGTCGCCGATGTTCAGTCGACAAACGCCGCCTTTGTGCTTTAAATCGTGCGTTTTGCCGCCGATAAAGGCGTAAGGATAAATGTGATTATTTTTCCCGACGGTCGTATACCCGTCGACTGTTGCGTGATGTTCGATGACGGTGTTTGCGCCGACGATTGCGTGTGCACCGATATAGGCATACGCGCCGACCGTCACGCCTTCATCCAACGAGGCACCCGGTTCGACAACGGCGGTCGGATGGACAGGCATATCAGCGGTTTCCCATCATGAACATCAATTCTGCGGAAGAGACGACTTTATCCTTCACAAAGCATTGCCCTTCGGCGTAACCGATGCGGTTATTTTTGATTTTAAGCAATTTTACTTCGATGCGCAGTTGGTCGCCCGGTTGAACGATTTGCCGAAATTTAACCTTATCCGCGCTCATGAAAAACGCCTGTTTGTACGTGCCGTTTCCGCCCAAGCGGCTTCCGAGCAACAGCCCCGCCGTCTGCGCCATGGCTTCGAGTTGCAATACGCCCGGGAAAACGGGATTTTCCGGGAAGTGCCCCGTGAAACAGGGTTCATTCATCGTTATGTTTTTGACGGCAACCACCGTGTCTTCACCCAACGTTAAAACGCGGTCGACCATGACGAACGGGTAGCGGTGTGGCAGGTGCTTTAAAATTTCATAAATGTCCAGAGCCGCCGAATCGTCGCGATCGGGCAACGGCAATGATGATGTTTCTTCCTGCGCACGGATGGTTTTTGCCAGTGCGATATTGAGCGCGTGCCCCGTTTTGATGGCAATGATGTGACCTTTGACGGTGTGTCCCAGCAACGCCAAATCGCCCAAAATATCGAGAATTTTGTGGCGTACGAACTCATCAGGGTAGCGCAACGGTTCGTTTGAAAGCAATCGATCGCCCTTGATGACAACGGCGCAGTCGAGCGTGCCGCCTTTGATTTTTCCGGCTTTTATGAGCGGTTCGATATCTTCGTAGGTGCAGAAGGTGCGCGCCGAAGCCAGTTCGCGTTCATAAATGTCTGCGTCAATGTCCAACGATAAATGTTGCGTGTGGGTTTTGCGATCGTCGGTCGAAGTGCAGGTGATTTTCAAACCGTCATACGGCAACATCATAATCGAGCGATCGTCTTTAACCATGGAAATCGGCTCCGTGATTTCCCAACAAGCCGCTTCCGCCGATTGCGTTTCCAAACCGACCGACAGAAAAGCTTCGACCCATGGTTTGGCGGAACCGTCCAGAATCGGGATTTCGCAACCGTCGCACTCGATGCGCGCATTTGTGATCCCCAAGCCGTAACAGGCGCTCAGCAGATGTTCGACGGTGTGAATTTTGATGCCGTCTTTGCTTAAAGATGTCGCACGCACGCAATCGTCAACGTAATCAAGCGATGCGGGAATTTGAATGACACTTCCGCCGTTTCGAACATAAAAAACAAGACCATGCTCCTCGGGTGCCGGCGAAACAACAATCGATGCGGGAAGCCCCGTATGTAAACCATTTCCAGAAAGCGTAACCGAACGCCGCAATGTTTTTTGTTTCATGAGAACAACCCACCCGCAGTCTGCAAATTTTCGGCGGTTATTTCAATCTTAAACACATTGCTGGAACCGTTATGAGCCGCCGCAACGGCACAACCCGATGCCGATGTGCATCCTTATCCCGGCGGCCATTGGAGTGAACGCCCGCCGAGCACGTGGACATGCAGGTGCGGGACGGTTTCGCCGCCGTCCTTCCCGCAGTTAATCACGACACGAAAACCGCTCTCACGGATACCCTTTAATTCCGCGACGATATCGGCAACCGTCAGCAAATGCCCGAGTAACGCTTCCTGTTCGACTTTTGCTTCCGACAGGCGCGCAATCGGCGTTTTCGGAATTACCAGACAGTGAACGGGTGCCTGCGGCGCAACATCGTGAAACGCCAGGCAATGTTCATCTTCGTACACGATTTTTGCCGGAATTTCGCGATCGATGATTTTTTGGAAAACGGTTTTCTCCATAAAGGTTATGTATCTTATTTTCTTTGAAAAAGGAGAAACTTGGCAATTAGAAAGACAAAGATAGCACGATTCACAACGGCACGATGAATTTTAAATATAGACATATTGTCTCCATGACGGGAACTCATTTAACAGGGATATTGCGCTAAATCACAATGATAACTTCTCAGCGTTAAGTCCAAGGTACGTTCCAAATCATTGGGCATGCGACGCGTTGACGGAAAGTCCGATAACGGTTCGATAATACGATTTTTTTTGAGGGCACTGTCGTACATTTCGAGCGATTGAACGAGCAATGAAATTTCATATTCGTAGACTTTGTATGCCATGGAGTGGAATGTATCCGCTTCGGTCGGTTGTAGATGCATGCGTGTGATATATAACCCCGTGTCGGTGATATCCCTCTTCTCTTCTCTTCTCTTCTCTTCTCTTCTCTTCAAACTCCCCACTTAAGGTGTGTACCGTAACCCCGATTGGCAAATTTTTCAGAATGCTCCATTTAAAAGCATCCAAACCTCTTGCGTACGGTGAGTACCCCGGGTGTGCATTGATGAACGTGACCTTGTGGAGCAAATCGTTTGGTATAAGCCCCACACCTGCGATTAAAACAGGTGTCTCGCCGATCTCGTTGATATGGTCGGATAAATACTCGATGGACGGTAGCGATATGCATCGAAAATCCAAATTTCGGCAAAGCCTTTGCGTTTCAATGGCGTGCAGGTCGGATGGACGATGTTGCAACAGAGGTCGGAACGTCTTTTTGTACGTCATGGGGTGACAAAACACCGTGACATTCCGATAACCTTTGGCTTTCAGCAACATTAACACATCGTACGTTTTTCGATGCGGGCAATCGTAGGTTACGACGTAAACGGGAGAGGTAGCATTCATATGTTTCTTAAGACAGTTGAGTGTAGACAAGACTTTGCGATTGTTTTTGACTTTTTAATCACTCTTTGCTTTTTTGAGCGTAGTTCTCGTGATCGATAAGAAAAGCAAAAAAACACCTCCGTTCGAAGTTGCGATGCAACGCCTGGAAGCGATTGTTCATACATTGGAAGCTGGCGATATTCCGTTGGAGCGTTTGGTGAAAACTTACGAAGAAGGGCTGGTTTATCAAAAAATTTGCCAAGCGCATTTGGAACGCGCCGATTTTTCACTGAAACGGTTAAATGATGACGGAACGATGACGGAAGTATCGGAGCAAGAGAAGAACGGGAAGCAATGCGATACGGATTAAAGTTTATCGACGGGATGGATTGTTGTGAGAAAATGTTGCGTTTTATTTTTAATTGGAAGAAAACGGTTGTAAGGTTGTGAATTTCAGTTCGATTGCGAAACAGGTCCTATCGGAAGAAGCCAAAAGCTTACATCAGCTTTATGAGCGTTTTGACTGTGAAGCGTTTTCGCATGTTGCGGAGTTGATTCTTAAATACAAAGGGAAGGTTGTTTTTTCTGGGATCGGAAAATCCGGTTATATCGCACAAAAATTAACTTCGACGTTCAACAGTACGGGGACGCGTGCAGTTTATTTGCATCCGGCGGAGGCATTGCACGGGGATTTGGGGATTTATTCACACGGCGATCCGACGATTATGCTGTCGCGCAGCGGGAGTACGCGTGAATTGTTGGATTTGTTGCCGTTTATTAACCAATTTCAATCGCCCGTGATTGCGATGGTCGGAAATTTATCGTCGCCGTTGGCGGAAGCGGCGGATTATGTGTTGGATGCTTCGGTAACAAGGGAGGCGGATCCGATGGGATTTGTGCCGACATCCAGTACGACGGTTGCGTTGGCACTCGGTGATGCATTGGCGTGTGCGTTGATGCAGGCGCGCGGGTTTAAACATGAGGATTTTCTGCGTTTTCACCCGGGTGGGCAGTTGGGGAAAAGTCTCAGCCGCACCGTCGGAGATTGCGCGCGTCCGTTGAAGCAGGTGGCTTGTCTAAAGCCCGAAAGTTCGTTGCGGGAGGTGGTGATTGCCATGACGGAAAAACCGCTGGGTGCCGCGTTTGTTATGGATGGCGATAGGCTTGTCGGTTTGATTTGCGAGGGGGATATTCGTCGGTCGTTGCAATCGGAGAAATCTTTGGAACAATTAGTGGCATCCGATATGATGTCGTGCCAGCCGATTACTGTTTTTGAGGATATTAAATTGGAAGAAGCGTTACAGTTGATGGAAGACCGACCGCATCCGCTAAACGTATTGCCGGTATTAAAGCAAGACGGAAGTTTGTACGGTCTGTTTCGACTGCATGATGCGTATCGACATTAGAGGTGCTTCGAAGGGTTGGTTTTTCTTTTTCAGGATGAAGTGCGGAGGCGGTGCGTTGTGAATTTGGCGATAAGTTCGGGACCGAACGGGCGACAATAGCTTTGAGTTATTTGGTTTTGAGTACGATTGTTTTTCGGTTTTTTTTGACCGTTCCTTTTGGTTTCTTAAAGGACGAGCTTTGGAAGGTTGAAAATGATTATCGGCTACTTCGGTGAAACAACCATCGTATATTCACCTTTCTCGGGCAGTGAATTTTCATCCAACTCCGACAGTGTCCCTCGATAAAAACTTTCGTTCAGTTTCGTGAGTTCGCGGGCAATGAAAACCAAACGGTCGTGTTCGAAAATCTCCTTCAAAGCAACGAGAGTTTTTCGGATGCGGTAGGGTGATTCGTAAAAAATGATGGAGCCGTCGAAGTTTTTGTATGTTTCCAATAATCTTTTGCGAGCACCCGATTTAACAGGTAAAAAGCCTAAAAATACAAATGCATGTGTTGGGAAGCCCGAGACGCTCAGTGCCGTCAGGGCGGCGTTGGCTCCCGGGATCGGAATGACTGGAATTTGTGCTTCGTGGCATTGTTTGACCAAGCGATAGCCCGGATCGCTGATGGTCGGCGTTCCGGCGTCGCTGACCAGGGCAACGGAGCGTTTGTTTTTTAAAATATCGATTAAATGTTGCGCACTTTTTTCTTCGCCGGCATCGCGGTAGGTGAATAAGCGTTTCTTTTGAATATCCAAAGCCGCCAATAAACGTTGCGTGATGCGCGGGGTTTCGCAGGCAATCACATCGCAGGTTTCAAGGATACGAATGGCACGTAACGTGATATCGCCCAGGTTCCCGAGTGGTGTTGCAACCACGTACAACGCGCCCGGTTGTGCCGTCTGTTCGCCACACAAGGACATAGGATCGGTTAACATGCTTTTATCGTGAGATTATGGAGAAAAATCGGCAACGGCGAACGTTTAACAGTGTACTTATCGAGCAAATTAATTTCCTTACTGCTCCGCTTTTAAAGCTTTTTGTCGAAAGACAGTTCAAGTTGAAGTTCCAAAAAATGCTTTGTTGGATTTCAAAGGTATCCCATTTAAAGTCGCTATTCGGGGCGGATGCGGAAAAACAAACGCTTCCCGACGCGAATAACATTCGTTCGATTTAAATCCAAGGTTGCCTGCGGATCGGTCACGCGTTGCTCGTTGACTTCGATGCCGCCCTGTTCCGCGAGACGTTTCAATTCTTTTTTACTGCCCGTATATAAATTTGTTGCGGCGATGATGTCGATGAGCGTTTTGCAGTTTGAGAATTGATGCGCCGAAAACTCCGGCAGGTCGTCCGGGAGCTTTTTTTGCGAAAAAACCGTTTCAAAATGCTTTTCTTCCTCTAAAGCCTGCGCTTCACCAAAAAATTTCGTTAAAATTCGACGGGCGAGTTCCTTCTTCATCGCCATCGGATGCTGTTGTTTGCGGGCTTCGATTTGTTCCGACGTTTCCAGCAACAAGAGCTTGAAATAATCCCACATCACCGTGTCAGGAACGGACATAATCTTTCCGTACATATCGGTTGCCGAATCGTTAAAAGCGATGTAATTGCCGAGGCTTTTGGACATTTTCTTTACGCCGTCCAATCCGACCAACAGTGGCATGCAGAGGATGCCTTGCTCCGTTTGCCCGAAGATTTTTTGGAACTGTCGCCCCATGCACAGGTTGAAAAGCTGATCCATGCCGCCGAGTTCAACATCCGCTTCCAGCTTGATCGAGTCGTATGCCTGCAGGACGGGGTAGAGGAATTCAATCAGCGCAATCGGCGTTTTGTCGTGATAACGCTTCGTGAAATCATCCCGTTCGAGCATCTGTGCCACCGTTACATGGCGCGTAAGAGAAAGTAAGTCGCCGAAGTTCATTTCGCCGAACCACTCGCTGTTGCGGCGCGTTTCGGTTTTATCGCGATCGAGAATTTTAAACGCCTGATCCAAATAAGTTTTGGAATTTTCCTCGATTTGTTCCTTTGTTAACATTGGGCGAGTGGAGGAGCGACCGCTCGGATCGCCGATTTGCGTTGTGTAATCCCCGATGAGAAAAATAATATGATGCCCCAAATCCTGCAGTTGGCGCAGTTTGTTGAAAACAACCCAGTGCCCGAACGTTAAATCGGGTCGGGTCGGGTCAACGCCCAGTTTGATGCGCAATTGCTTGGCAGCGGTCAGCTTTTTTCGAATATCTTCCCCCCCGACAACTTTTTCAGTGTTTTGTTCAAAAATTGCCCACTGTTGATCGACATCCATGGAATTATTCTTCGGGAATCATCCGAGCGCCGCAAGTATTAATACTCTACGCCGCTTTGTTCGAGGCTTCTTTGCGTCCCATGAGCAGTGCCGCCGCGAAACACGCCGCCGTAATAATCAGCATGAGCGTCAAAGCCGATTCGTAGTCAGTCGTTTGATAAACGCGCAATCCGCTCGCGTCCAGCGTCCCCGACCAGTGTTTGTCCAACGCAAATCCGACCCACTTTTGAAGAACGGGTTCGCCGATCATCCCGACGGAATTGATCCAGCTCATCAACATGCCCGATATTTGCGGCGTAGACAGGCGTGCACCGAGCGTGAAAGCCAGGGCATCCGCCGCACTGAATAACCCCATCGCAAAAAGGACGATTTTCAGGGAAACGGGTGAAATGTGCGCTCCGTAGATAAGAAGACAAAAAATGAGCACCAAACCGCCGCAACACACCTGCACGCCGCGGATAATTTTCAAGCCGCTGCAAAAAAGGATCGGCAACAGCAATTCGCCGAGCACCATGCCGGCGGTAATCAGTTGCGTATCATTGACCGCCTGTTGTTCATCCAAATGATACTTGGTCATCAAAAATCCGGGTCCCCACAAGTCGGCGAGGGTCATGGCGACAATGTTGGTGCCGATGACAAAAGCGGCGTAGACGTAGACTCTGTAATCCGTTGCAACCTGTCGTAATGCGTTCCAAAAGGGTAATTCCGGTTTTTTATCTGTTTCGCAACAGGTTTTTTTCGGAAACAGAAACAACAGACAGAGCAGGAATATGACCGCGCCGAAAAGGTTCAGGTCATTCGCCGCAATCCGCCAATCGTTGTGCTCCAGGCAGATCTCCTTCAATAACGGATTGCAAAATACGACAAACACCGTGAACATTCCGGTAATGCCGATGAATAAACCGCAGGATTTTTCCGCAAAAGCATCTGCAACCAGCTTCAGAGCACTCATATAGGCCGGAGCACCGCCGATGCCGATTAAAACTCTTCCCCACAGGGCACTTTCATAGGACGACGCATGCGTGAACCCATACTGCCCGATGAGACACAGCCCGAAAGAAGCAAGAACCGTTCGCCGAATACCGATGCGATCCAGCGCAATGCCAAACGGAATCTGCAGGCAACTGTACACCAACATGCACCAGACACCGAAATCGGCAAACTGACCCGCGTTGATGGAAAACGTCCGGCGAATTTCGTTTGTGAAAACGCTCGGACAGCAACGCAACAGATATTGGTATGCAAAAAACAGCGACAGCAGAAGCCAATCAAAATAAGCCCGTCTGCTTGTTTTTTTCGTGTCCATTATCGATTTTTATGAGAAAAGAAAGGCGTTGTTGCGTCAATGTGAATTAAGGGAAACGGTTTTGCGAAAGCGCGGATGAACGGGCGATAAAAAACGTCAGCAAACAGCAAACAACCGCCAGCATCGGTAAAATTTGCAGAGCGCGTTCGTAATCGACGGTGCGGTACAGAGGCAGACCTTCGTTTGACAGCGCGCCGTTCCAGGTGCGATGAAGCATCATACCGATGTATTTCTGCAATATCGGTTCGCCGAACATACCGATGGAATTGATGAAACTCGCGATTAGTCCGGATGTTTGCGGGGTTGATAAGCGTGCGCCGAGCGCGAAAAAAAGCATGTCGATCGCCGAAAAGATGCCGATTGAAAGCAAAAAAATGCACAAAAGGGCGGTCGAAAGGGATGCGGGACCGTTGACGACGGTGAAGAAAAGAACCGTCAAAACGGTGCAACCGATGCACGCGCCGCGCATGATATTTTTTGCAAACAGCATCGGGAGGAGGACGGAGCCGAGCAACATGCCGCCGTAAATCAGCTGCGTGCCGTTAACCGCCGATTGTGCCGATAAGCGGAATTTGGTCATCAGAAAACCGGGACCCCACAGATCCGCCAATGCCACGGCAGCGGTATTGGTGCCGATGATCAGAAAGCCGAAGAGATAAATTTTACCATTCGCAAGCACGTCCCGAAGCGGTTTTTGTTGTGAGACCGACGGGGCGGGTTGTTTGTGATACGGAAATAAAAACATAACGCACAGAAGAAAAATGAAGGTTCCGAAGTAATTGAGAAAATCCGCGGATTGCTGCCAGGAGTGCCCTCCGTTGAGGCAGATGTTTTTCAACAGCGGATTACCGGCAATCACCAGAGCGGAACCGACGGCGCGCGTAAGACCGATGAAAAAGCCGGCGGAAGTGATTGAAAATTCGTCGGCGATCAATTTGACGGCACTCATGTACGCCGGAACGCCGCCGATGCCGGACAACAGACGACCCAGGCGTGCCGTTTCGAACGTTTGTGCGTGCGTGAAGGTGTAATTACCCGCCAAACAAACGGCGAAAGAGATTAAAACGATCCGACGAATGCCGATGCGATCGAGCGCGATGCCGAAAGGGATTTGCAGACAACTGTAAGCGAGCATGCACCAGGCACCGAAGTCGGCAAATCGGTCGGCGTCGATGCGAAATGCGGTGCGGATTTCGTCGCCAAACGTTCCGGCGCAACTTCGAGCTGCGTATTGATAACCGAAAAACAGCGCGAGCAGGAACCAGTTCACATAAGCCCGCCTGTTTGTTGGTCGCACGTCTCTCAGTCAACGCCAAAAGGTGTGTTTTTTCAATGTTCTTTTGACCGCCTCCGTTCTTAAAAGCACCCTGTCTGTGTCGGTGTCGGCGAATGTTTCCGTCGGTACGACACACGACTGCAAACGCGTTAAACCCGGACGCCGTTTTTCCCTCAAATACTTGCAACCGGTAGCGAGCGTTGGATGCTTGCGAAAACTTTTTTCCCGCAACCGATGAACTAGGCGGTCTGTTTTTTATTGCGCATCAGACAGGCGATGACGAAGCACACGCAGACGACCTTTAACATAACGCTCATGGCGCATTCGTAGTCGAACGCCCGGTAGATTCTCAAACCGTCTGCATCCGAAAGCCCGGACCAGTGTTTATCCAATGCAACGCCGATCCATTTTTGCAGAACGGGTTCGCCGAACATACTGACGGAATTGATCCAGCTGATGATCATGCCCGACGTTTGCGGCGTGGACAGTTTCGCGCCCAGGGTGAAAATCAATACATCGGCATTTCCGAAAAAACCGACACCAAACAGTAAAAATCGCAGTATGTTTTCGCTTAAAATTTGCGGACCGTAAATCAGAAAGGAAAAAATGAAGACCAAACTCGCGCAACTGATGCGAATTCCACGCAAGAGTCTTGTTTCGGCAAACATTAACGGCAGTATTATATTGGCTGCCAGTCGTCCGATTTGAATCCACTGCACGGTATTGATGGCTTCCTGTTCACTCAGATGATACTTGGCATTGAGGAAACTTTTACCCCACAGATCTACCAATATTGCCGCCAGGATATTGGTGCCGATAATCAGCAGGGCATAGAGATACACTTTATAATTGAGCGCGACGCCGATCACGTTCTTCCAAAAGCCATTCTTCATCGACGGTTCCGCGGAAGAAGTTTTATTCGGGACAAGTTTTTCGGGACGCAGCAGAAAAACGCAGGCGATGAAAATCAAAATTCCGGCGACATTCAAATACAATGCCGGGAAACGCCAATCGTCGTGCGCCAAGCCGACGGCTTTCAGTCGGGGCTCACACAACGCCAGCGATATATTCCCGAATGCACCCGTAAGCCCGATGAAGAGACCGCAGGATTTTTCGGTGAACGAATCGACGACCAGTTTTAACGCACTCATGTAGCCCGGCGTTGCTCCGATGCCGAGCAGCAACCGTCCGCACAATGCCGTTTCGAACGTTTGGGCATGCGTAAATGTGTACTGTCCGAGGAGACATAATGCGAACGCCGTTAATACGACACGACGCACGCCGATGCGATCCAGCAACATTCCGAATGGAATTTGCAACAGACTGTAGGCAAACATACACCAGGCGCCGAGATCGGAATAGCGCGTGGCGTCCACACGAAACGTACCACGGATTTCGCTCGTGAAAATCCCCGGATAACCACGCAACAGGTACTGATAAGCAAAAAACAACGACAAGAGGAACCAATTGACGTAAGATCGCCGGGATGTTGTTTGACTACTCATCGGTTCGGAATAATATAAGCCACCTGCCGTGTTGACCCTTAAAGCACGGTTGATGCAAGTTTGAATACACTGCCCTCTCATCAACCTTGCAAATTTTATATTCAAACGCAAGCGTGTGTTTAAACACTTTTAGCTCTTTTGTTGCGCATCAGACACGCGATGACGAAGCACACGCAGACGACCTTTAACATAACGCTCATGGCGCATTCGTAGTCGACGGCTTGGTAAAGTTTCAGACCGTTTGCGTCCAAAAGTCCCGACCAGTGGTGATCCAACGCGACGCCGATCCGTTTTTGCAGAACGGGTTCGCCGAACATACTCACCGAGTTAATCCAGCTGATAATCATGCCGGACGTTTGCGGCGTGGACAGTTTCGCGCCCAGCGTACATGCCAAAATATCGGCACCGCCGAAGAAGCCGACGCAGAACAGCAGTGTTTGCAACAGGATGCCCGACAGTGTCTGCGGACCGAAGATAAAAACGGCGAAAATGATGCCCAGACTGGCACAGCTGATGCGGATGCCCCACAAAACGTTGCGATTGGAATTAAAGAACGCCGGCAGTGCGATCGATCCCGTCAGCATGCCGATTTGAATCCACTGCACGTAGTTGATGGCTTCCTGTTCGCCGAGATTGTATTTTGCGTTGAGAAAACTTTTACCCCACAGATCCGCCAATGTTGCCGCCAGAATGTTGGTGCCGATGACGAAGGCGGCGTAGAGATACACTTTATAATTGAGCGCGACGCCGAGCACATTCTTCCAAAAGTTGTTTTCCGGCAACGGTTCATTGTACGAAGGCTTCTTTTTGGCGATTTTTTCGGGTTTCAGCAGAAAAACACAGGCGAGGAAAATCGCAATCCCGAAGATATTCAGGTAGAACGCCGGGAAACGCCAATCATCGTTGTGTGCTAAACCGAGGGCTTTCAGACGCGGTTCGCAGAAGGCGAGAAAAAGGTTTCCCATTGCACCCGTGAGCCCGATGAAAAGACCGCAGGATTTTTCGCTGAACGAATCGGCGACGCATTTTAAGGCACTCATGTATCCCGGCGTTGCGCCGATGCCGAGCAGCAGTCGTCCGAACAATGCCGTTTCGAACGTTTGCGCGTGTACGAACGTATATTGCCCAACCAGACACAGTGCAAACGCCGTCAAAACGACGCGACGCACACCGATGCGATCCAGCAACATTCCGAAGGGAATTTGCAACAGACTGTAGACAAACATACAGTAAGCGCCGAGATCCGAATAGCGCGTGGCGTCCACGTGAAACGTGCCGCGGATTTCGCTCGTGAAAATGCCGGGATAGCCTCTCAGCAGATACTGATAGGCGAAGAATAACGATAAAAGAAGCCAATTCACATAGGCTTGTTTGGATGTTGTTTTATTCATGTTTTAATTTTTTAAGGTTTGATTTTTTGCAACCCAACCGACACGGAACCACCCGTATTTTTTAGAGATTGCAACGAAAGAAAAAAAGAGAAGGAAGAAAAATTACAGTCGATCGGCACGCCGACCGCGACGTTCACGCAAACGGATGTCACCGCCGAAAAAGAACGGCGAAACACAAATGCTCGAAGCATCGACAAACATCATTCTCAAGGCTAGATGTGTGAAAGAATTCGTCAAGTTTTATTTTTGAGTTCTTTCGAGATCGAAAAAATCATGCAACATTCCCGCCTGCAAACGGGCATACCGATCGTTTAACTACATCTTTTCCAACGTCTCCAGTCCCAACAAATGCAGACCTTTCTCCAACGTTGCCAGGGTTGCACGGCATAAAAGCAGGCGCAGATTTTGGACATCGGTCTTCTCCGAAAGCACTTTGTCGGCGTTGTAAAAGGTCGAAAACACGCCTGCCAGTTCGTACAGGTAACGGCACAAATGGTGCGGTTTCAGTTCCTGTAAAGCGAGTGCAAGGATCGACGGAAACGCCAGCAGTTTATGGGCGAGTGCGCGTTCCGTTTCGGTTGCAAACGCGTCTAAACTTAAATCATCGGCAATGTGTGTTGCATCGATGCCGGCTTTTCGGAAAATCGCATGAATACGCGCAACGGCGTACAATAAGTAGGGTGCGGTATTGCCTTCGAAGCGGATCATTTTATCGAATTCGAAGCGGTAATTGCTCATGCGATCCTGCGACAAATCCGCGTATTTGACGGCTCCCAATCCGACGACTTCGGCCACATGCCGCTTTTCTTCGGTCGATAAATCGGGGCTTTTGGCGGAAATTAAATCGTACGCGCGTGCAACCGCCTCGTTGAGCAGTTGATGCAGTTGAATCGGCTTTCCTTCGCGGGTTTTAATTGCTTTTCCGTCCTGTCCCAGCACCATCCCGAAGGGAGCATGGAACAGCATCGGAATCGGCTTTTTTTCGGCTTCGAACCACTTTTTAACGGTCAAAAACAACTGTTCGAAGTGGTCGCATTGGCGCGCATCCGTGACGTACACCATAGCGTCGGCGTGCAGCTGTTCCGAACGATACGCGACGGTTGCCAAATCGGTGGAAGCGTAATTGGAAGCACCGTCGGATTTACGGATGATAAACGGCTGTTTGCAAAAACGCGGATGTTCCGGGTGGAAGACGACCAACGCGCCTTGGTCGGTTTTCGCCAATCCGCACGCCTGTAGCGCATTATACACGGCTTCAACTTTGTCGCGATAAAACGATTCGCCGAGGACGTAATCGAACGTGACGCCCATGCGTTGATAGATTGCTTCAAAACTTGCGTAGGAAATCTTGTTGATCTTCTCCCACAGCGCGAAATTTTCCGCATCGCCCTGCTGCAGTTTCACCAGTTCCTTCCGTGCCGTTCCCAATGCCTGCGGATCGTCCTTGGTTCGTTGAGAACCTGCTTGGTAGAGGGCTTCCAGTGTCTCGACAGCAACTTCGGGTGCTTCGTTAAAGTCGTATCCCGTGCGCTTGATTTCCGCCAATAAAATGCCGAACTGTGTGCCCCAATCGCCGATGTGATTGTCGCGGATAACGCTTGCGCCGCCGAACCGCAGAAACCGTTGCAACGCTTCGCCGATAACCATCGAACGCAAATGTCCGACGTGCATGCGTTTGGCGGTGTTGGGCGACGAATAATCAACGACGATCGTCTTATCGGAAAAAACCGATCGAAAATGCCCTTCGTACTGTTCGGGCGCATGAAAACGCCGCAACCATCCGAGCATTGCGCGATCGGTCAGTTTGAAATTCAAAAACCCTGCTCCCGCAACGGAAACGTCGAAATCTTTATTTTGCGCTGAAAACGCGTCGCACAATGTTTGCGCAACGCTTCTCGGATTTTGCCGCATTTTTTTGCAATACGCCAAAACGCCGTTCGCCTGAAAATCCCCGAAGCGCTCTTCGGCGGGGCGTAAATCGGGATCGAACGTTGCATCAAACGACGGCAATGTCGCCGCGATATTTTTCAGGGTTTTTTGCAGATATGAGCCGAGAGAGAAGGGCAGGGCGTTCATAAGTCCAAAGAAACAAACGACGACCGCTTTGAAAAGCAAAACCTGCGGGTGATGCGCCGTTACGGGTGATGTTTGAACGGAAGCGTTTAAAGGAAAAGCGATTGCTTTAAAGTGCAAAATTCGCAACACTAAAGCGTTGAATATGAGCAACAGTGCCGTCCGTGTTGCGTCTTATAGACCGTTGCGTGGCTTTTGCCTGATACTGCTCGGGATTTTCATGTTGTTGGCACTGCTGGATTATCACCCCGAAACGTCCCGATTTTATCAATTTCCGCCAGCAACCACCGAACAAGGCAACCGCTTCGGTTCCGTCGGCGTTTATTTTTGTTTTTATGCCTGTCGTTGGCTGGGTTCGGCGGTATGGCTGTTGCCGATTTATGCCCTGTGGGTCGGCGGATTGTCGTTGGCGGGCTTTGCGGGACACATTCGGCGCAAAAATGTGATTTGTTTTTTGCTCGCATTCCCGTTCGGAGGCGCCTGGTTCGCATTTTTGCAATATCTGCGTTGGGTACCGCCGAATTATCGTTTTTATTCGGCGGGTAAAGGCGGGCTGATCGGTTCCTGGTTGTTTGAAAGTTGTTTTCGAGATACATTCGGTTCCGTCGGTTGCGGATTATTGCTGACGTCGGCGGTATTTTTACTTTTGGCGTCGGCGTTCGCAAACGCGGAGGACGTTTGGCGTGCATTTTTGTATGCGTTGCGGCGGATATCGAAATTTTTTGCCCGCCTGAGCATGAAGGTCGGTTTGAAAATCTTCAAAGGACGTCTTCCAAAATTGCCGTTCGGCTTTGTAACGCGTTGGTTTTTGAAGAAAATCGGTCGGTTTTTTTTGAAATTTTGGCGTCGACAACCGAAAACGGCGGGTGAAGGTGCTTTGGGGAAACCGATTGATTTATCCGAAGCAGGTGTGCCGCAAAATTTGGCAACGGCATATTATTCTAGAAAGTCGGCTCAAACGTCGGAAGATTTAGAGGAAACATTCGTATCGGATTCGGAAATTAAAACCGAAACGGCGCATGTTGAACAGATTTCTCCTCGTCGAATGCAACCGAAAGCGGATGTTTCGGAACCGACGGCGTTGGCGGATGGTGGGGCTTCGAAGGAGACGCGGTCGGAAGAAAAGGCCGAAAAACCGGCAAAAATTCCCGTTTTTGCGAGTGAAACCGTTGAAAAATCGACGAAGAATTTACCGTCGCACAGCGGTTCCTACCAACTGCCGGGGTTGGATTTGCTGAAAGATCCGCCGCCGATTTTGAACGATGGCAACACGGAAGATTATTACGAAACCGCGAATGATTTGGTGCAAAAGTTGGCGGAGTTTGGCGTAGAGGTCAAAGTCGAAGCCATTCAGTCGGGGCCCGTGATTACGCGCTACGAGGTCACGCCGGCGCGCGGGGTGCGTGTTGAAAAAATCACTACCCTCGATAAAAACATCGCGTTAGGTTTAAAGGCGTTGTCGGTGCGCATTCAGGCGCCCGTTCCGGGCAAAGGTTGCGTCGGAATTGAGGTGCCGAACAAAAAGCCGTTGCCGGTGTGTTTGCGCGAAATTCTGGCGTCCAAAGCCTGGGAGCAGTCGGACGCGGAAATCCCGATTGTGCTCGGGAAGGAAGTCACCGGCAAACCGATTGTGGCGGATTTGACCAAGATGCCGCATCTGCTGATTGCCGGGTCGACGGGTTCGGGAAAAACCGTGTGCATCAACGCAATTATTGCCTCTTTGCTGTTTCGCGAAACGCCGAAAAACCTGCGTTTCATCATGGTGGATCCGAAGATCGTGGAGATGAAGATTTACAACGATCTGCCGCACATGCTGATTCCGGTCGTCACCGATCCGAAACGCGTCCCCGGAGCTTTGAAGTGGCTGATCGGCGAAATGGAGCGGCGTTATCAGCTGTTTGCCCGTTACGGTGCACGCAACATCGCGACGTTTAACGAGAAAATTGCGAAAGCTTTACCGTCGGAATTAACAAACAGCGATACGGAGCATTTGCCGTACATTGTGTGTATCATCGATGAATTGGCGGATTTGATGATGGTTGCACCGGGGGACATCGAAACCTGCATCGCGCGCCTGGCGCAACTGGCGCGTGCGGCGGGTATTCATCTCATTATTGCGACGCAACGCCCTTCCGTGAATGTCATTACGGGTATCATTAAGGCAAATCTGCCGAGTCGCATTGCCTTCAAAGTGGCTTCCAAAGTGGACAGTCGGACGATTTTGGACATGGGCGGCGCCGACAGTCTTATCGGCAAAGGCGATATGCTGTTTATCCCGCCGGGGGCGTCGCAACTCATCCGTGCGCAGGGTGCGTGGGTTTCGGATGACGAAATTACAAATCTTGTAGAATTTCTCAAGCGTAACGGCGCACCGGAATTCGCCGAGGACGTACAGCAACGCATTGAAGCGGAGACCGACGATGAAACGAATGATGCGATCCCTTCGGTAAGCGATGAAGACGCTTTACTCCCTCAGGCGTTGGAGATTTTAAAAACCGCCGACCGTGTTTCAACCTCCCTGTTGCAACGCCGTTTAAAAATTGGTTACAACCGTGCCGCCCGCATGATGGATGAGCTTGAGAAACGGGGTTTAGTGAAGAACGGGGAAGGGTAAGGGATGTGCGCTGATATCACGGTTGTGTTGACTTGGACTTTTTCTCGAAACGCAAAAAACGACCATTCAACGGTGATGCGCTTCCAACTCTTGTTGCTGAGAGGTTCTATTCCTTTATCTCGGAAATTTGTTGATTTTCTTTGAACCAATCGAGCTTTGCCAATTCATTCCCGAGCCAATTTGAGAATAATTCCGCACCTTCCGCATTTAAGTGGGAAGCATCGCGACAATGTTCTTCGATTTGCTCGAGCAACGGCGACGGCGGACGTTCAAGCCAAACAAAACCTTCATCGAGAACGGCTTGTTTGATTTTATTCCAATCGACACCGCTGAGTTTATCTTCCAATTCATCCATTTCACGGCACGAAACCATGCGATAGGCGACGACTTTGATGTTATTGCGCTTGCACCACTTTAAATTTTGGACGAAGTGTTGGAAATCGGAAGAGCAGAAGGGTGAGAATGTAAACAGATTTCTGTACGAACGGAATCCTTGAGACCATAGGTCTCGATCGATTTTTTTTCCTTTCGTATGAATTGGCTCGATAAAAGGAGTACGCACTCTCTCAGAGAGAGTGGTATCCCACAACGATTTCAAGTGAAAACAAAATATCCCTGCGACAATAACAGAGCTATTCGAATCCTTTCTGATATCCAATGAAGTCAGACTTAAACACAAAATGCGCTTCCCGTTTTTTTTCATTCTTTCGGAAGCAATTTCCAATAACAGGCGATTAATACGACCATTATTCATTCCAAGATTGTACAACACCAAATTCCCTAAATGCGCTTGTAACGGCTTCTGTAAAAGACCAGCTCGGCATCTGGAATCTCCAAGAAACGCAACGTCGTACCCCTGTTTCCCAAAAGTTTTCTCGAAAAAGAACAAATTTGTGACGGATTGTTCTTTAAAAATTTCAAAATCCTCGATCAGAGGAAACAACACTATCGCGACGATTATTGTCGCAAATGTTCTGCTTCTCCTAAATAAATTCATATCAGAACTGAAAATAGATAAACTGCTTCCCGGGACCTCTCAGAAAAACACAAAGAAACAGAAAAATTCCCATGAACACCGCCTGTGCAAGAGGCGGAATTTTCAGCTTTTCAACGAGATTGAGATTTCTTTTCCGGCAGAACAACCAAAATGCTTCCGCCAAAAACAAACATCCGCAAACGAAAAGAGTGAAATAGATTCGTTTCGTGGACATCCTAACACCGATAAAGCCCCATCTGAAAAATTCTCCGAACGGGGCGCCGCCGGTGAAGTTGAACGAAAACATGGCTTTCAGCACTTCCAATGCTTGTGATAAGTCTTCGGAACGGAAGAAAACCCAGGCGACGAGAATTTGCACACTCGTTAGAAACCAGGCGAGTATTATTCCGAAAGAGCCTTTCTTTTTGAGTGTCGTACAAACTCCAAACAGACGTTCGATGCTTGAAAACAATGCATGACATAATCCCCAACAGACAAATGTCCAGGCGGCACCGTGCCATAATCCCGACAGCCCAAGGGTAATCCATAAATTGCGATAGGTGCGCCACGTGCCGTTGCGACTGCCGCCGAGCGGAATATAGACGTAATCGCGGAACCATGACGAAAGCGATATGTGCCATCGTGACCAAAACTCGCGTATGTCGGTAGAAAAATAGGGTGTGTTAAAATTCTTCATTAAACGCAATCCCATCCAACGCGCCAACCCTCGGGCAATATCCGTGTAGCCGGAAAAGTCGCAGTAAATCTGGAACGCAAAACCTAAAACAATAACCCACCACCAAAGAGCACAACTGGCGACGATAGAGTCGAAAGCCCTATCCACCACATAAGCCAAATTGTCGGCGATAACCATTTTTTTGAAATAACCCCAAATAATAAGGCACAGTGCCCGAAAACGTTCTTCTTCCGTTAACGATTTCGGCGTTTGAGTGATTTGCGGCAGAAGATTGGAAGCGCGTTCAATCGGGCCGGCCACCAGTTGCGGAAACAGGGTCAGGTAGGTAAAAAAATGCAGAATATTCCTTGTTGGTTTGAGATCGCCTTTATAGACATCGATCGTATAGGACATCGATTGAAACGTATAAAAGCTGATGCCGATCGGGAGGATGAGGAAAAAATCCGGCAGATTAACGATCAAATCAGCTCCCGTATAACCGAGAAAATGCAGAAAGTTGTTGATATTTTCAACGATAAACTCCGAATACTTGAACGTTCCGAGTAATCCGAGGTTTGTGAGCATCGAAAGCGTCAGCCAAAGCTTCTTTCGTCGTTTGTTCGGGCTGCCTTCAATCAACAACGCGGCGGCAAAATCAATCACGCCACTGAGGATAAGAACAAATAAATAGTACCAATTCCACCACCCGTAGAAAAACAGCGACGCCGCTAGAATATAACAACAACGGATTGTTGTGTGGTTTTTAACAAACGACCAAAGCGCAAAAAAACACGCAATGAACAGGACAAAAATCAGAGAGTTAAAGATCACGCCTTGAGCCCTCCCAAACTCAAGACACGAGAGAAGAAATCAGCTCTCTCTCTCTCTCTCTCTCTCTCTCTCATGGAAGACTCTTTACGGTTTTTTTAAAGCTACTTTGATGCTTAGAGTTTTTTTGTTGGATGTAAAGTGTTTTTTTGAAAAAATTTAGTACTTGTATCAAATGCACACTATCATATAGCGGAAACTGTGTATGTTTTTTTACTACACTGAAATGCGAAACAATTCCATCCATCGTATCAGACTGATATATCGCCAAATAATATTGCTCCGCCAACCGTCCGTGCGGTTCCTGTCGGCAATCTTCTTCCAGTGCGCCCGTACAATTTCCGCACGAACTCCGGGCAACTTATCCAAAACTTTACTGCTCAATATATGCGTCACAAAGGAAGCGTTTGCCAGAAGCCAACGCGATTCCGTCGGTGCATAGCCGATTTTATCCTTACGCCAGGCAATTTCTTTCGGAACCCAATCTTCAATGGCTTTTCGCAGAATGAACTTTTGCCATCCGTCGTTTGAAATTAAATACTCCTCGGGCAATGTGTGGGCAAACTGCACCAACGGATCCCATAAAAACGGAACGCGGTTTTCGATCGAAAACGCCATGGCATTTTTATCATCGCTCCGCAATAAGTGCGGGATGCTGGTAACTTTGAGAGTCAGATTGAGTGCTTCGCGCAGAGAGTCGACTTTTGGCGGAAGCTCCAGCTGCGTTCTTAACGCGTATGGTCCAAAACCAATGTAATTACCCCTTCCGCGAACCAATTTTCGATAAGCCGATCGAATTTTCGGAAAATCTTTAAGGTATTCATCAATAAAAAAACCGATCAATCGAGGTTTGTTTGCAGAAGTTTTAAATAAGCTAAAGGCGCGTTTCCATTTGTGCGATGTAAGCGAGCTTTGAAACGCATTCGACAGATAGGGCGCATATCCCGTGAACACCTCATCTCCGCCCTGTCCGTTAAGACTGACGATAAAGCCTTGTTTTTGTTGCTCTTCAAATACTTTATAACTTGCGTAATTAGAGGCGCCTCCGAAGAGTTCCTCCTGTTGGAGGATATAACGGTCGAAATCTTTTTCTAAATCGGTTGGCTGAATTTTTACTTTAATCAACCGAATGCCGCAGTGTTTGGCAACGCACTCGGCGTAACCGGATTCATCAATTTTCGGATCGTCAGCCTGATAAGCGAATGCCGTGAGATTGGAGTGATATCGGGATGCAATAGCAGTGATGCCGGACGAATCAATGCCGCCCGATAAGTTGCAACAAACGGGGACATCGCTTGCCAAGTGCTTTTCAACACTTTCTTCCAACAAACGGCGCACCGTTTGAACGCAGGTATTAAAATCAGGATGTTCTGCGCTTTCTGAATGGTCCCATCGAAAGTACTCATGTGTTTCACATGACAGACGA
Source organism: Verrucomicrobia bacterium UBA3222 (assembly GCA_002363035.1). GTDB lineage: Bacteria > Verrucomicrobiota > Verrucomicrobiia > Opitutales > UBA9783 > UBA3222. The sequence continues at coordinate 31,337 of DEWA01000040.1, read as the reverse complement.
TTATCATCCCTTATTTGCAGGGTTATTACATGTCCCGGTTTACACCGAACGATGTCTCTCAGAACGGTTGTCGGATCGTAACCGATATTTCCCGATACAAGATAGTTGATGCATTGTTTTATGTTTGCTTTCCGACTGCATTCCGACAACTCCAACAGACAGTCAATGCGTGAAGAAAAAGCGAAAAAGTCGGCTGTTTTGAAAACATACAGCGGTTTAATGCCATACGGATCCCGTGCCAAAATACACTTGTTTTCAACGCGATCAAAAAACGCAAACGAAAACATCCCTTCAAGTTCTTGCAAATTTTCAACTCCCACGTGAATTAAGTACTGCAACAGTACCTCCGTATCGCAATCTGTTTGAAATGTAACGCCTTGTTGCCCCAATGTTTGGCGAAGTGTTTTATAGTTATAAATTTCACCGTTAAAAATAATTACATACCGACCGTCACAGCTTTGCATCGGCTGATTGGAATGTGTATCTAAATCCAAAATCGATAGACGCTTGTGCATAAAAAACACATTCCATGCTTCTTCGTAAGGTACTTGCGACTGCAGAAAAGTTTTTTGGGTTTCCCTGTGATACCCGTAAAAGCCCGTTGCATTCGGGCCTCTGAGGTGCATCAAAGAGGAAACTTTATTGGCAAACGCCTGCGTGACTTTGTAAGGCTTTGCGCTCAAAATCCCGAATATTCCGCACATATACAATTTTTTTGGATTATTTATTTGGATTTTTAGATTGAGATACTTCTTCCAGAAATTTCAAAAAACCGTCCGCTTCCGATTCAAAATTATATTTTGTTTCAAACGCTTTTCGACCATTCATCCCCATCGTCCTGGCAACTTCTTTATTTTCATATAGGTAATCGATGGCATTGGCGATTGCTTGCGGATCGGAATCGACAACTAAACCGAGCGGGTGACCGTTGTTATAGACAAGATCTTTAAAAAATTCAGTCACATTATTCCCGCCAAGGATGATAGGGAGAGATAAAGCCATATATTCAAAGAACTTAGCAGGTGAAGAACCCGATTTTTCAAAAAACGCATACGAAACTACTGATGCAAAACATTCCCCCTGCAGATCTCTTATCACTTTTCTATTTGCATCGCGATAAAATTCAACTCGACTCCAACCTGATAGTTGTCTGCAATATGTCTCATACGGCTTCCGTGCATTTGAGCCGCATAACGTCAATCTCACGTTCTTATGCTTACAAAGAGCGATAGCTTGAATGAGGATATGAATGTTTCTTGAGGTGGAAAAAGATCCTATATATAAGATGTGTTGTACCGCTTTATTATAGTTGGGAGGTTCGATGCACCAGAATTGCCTTTTTAATGCATAATTATGTAATAAGTAACATTTTTTGCAGCCGAGAGCCGCCAACCAGTCTTTTATTCCGTTGCAAGGTGCGATAGCTCCATCCAAATGCCTTACGATAAGTGGCGCTAACCACTTGAAGAGCCAAAACAAAATATGATGCAAGAACCATAGAGTTTTTTGGATCGGTCGTTTTTTTTCAAAATATACTTCATGGCAGTCCCAGATGACAGCACTGTCTCTTCTTTTGAGAAGAAGGGCTAACCATAGAAAATCAGGATCATGAAACACATAGATATCGGCTTTTAATGCTTTTGCCTTGCGATATACCTCAAATGTTGAAAAAGTGACTCTCCTAAACTGTGTTTTGAACCTTTTTAATGCATGAACGTGAATTCCTTCTTTTAATTCATCTGACTCTCCGTCGCAGACGACCAAATGAACTTCGTAATTCTGTTTTTCTGTTAGACATTCCTTCAAAAAAACTCGTTGATCGTTCCGTGTATGGGTGGTCGTTAAATTGCAAATTCTCTTCATGTCTTTCGTCTAAAAACTTTCTCCGTTCGTATTAAATAAAAAATCAATAACCGACAATCCGCCGATAAAATCACCATGTAGTTGCGGATAAGGTTGTATTTTAAAATCACTGTATACCAATCGAACACCGTTTTGAGTAAAATCCTCTTCTTTCTGATATTTTTTTGCACCGTTCCCTGAAATATAAATGTCACCACCTGATTTCTTTACGAGATCGATGATGCGAGCTTCTTTCTTTTGAGTACTGTTTAAATCCGAAGCAAACACTATTTGGCAATTGATGTTTAAGTTCTTTGCACAATATTTTATGAGTTCAACGTTTAACTCATACAAACGTTCGAAAGAAGTGTGCAAAATACGTTCAATGTTATCAAAATGCAGTCGAAAATGAGGAGCTTTCGAATAACATACTTGCAGGGTTTTTAGAAATTTTTTGCAAAAAAAAGGATAATTTTCGGAAAACAAAACTTCGTTGATAAGGGCGTTTTGCGCGTGTTTTCTCTTTGGAAGCGAGATCTGAAGCTTTTTGCCATCCGTATTCTTGATGTTCATTTGTGTAAGATAAGAGCCACTGTTTGATACCAAAACATCATCCAGTATTACAAATATATCACATTGCTTCATTTTGTAAAAATATCCGAGCCACGGGAGAAAGTTCGGTTGATGGATGGCAATCTTTTTCATAGCTTCAGTACTAAAGTCCAAAAAACAAGTCCTGATGCATAGCCTTGCATTGCATTATGAAGTTGAAATCCAAGTTTTTCATAGAAGTGTTTTGTCGCAATATAACTCGTTTTGATACTGATGAATTTTGCCTTATCTTGCCGCGCCACCGAAACATCGTGCCCAATTAAATTAGTGCCGATTCCTTTACGGCGCATTTCTTTTCGTACAAAAAGTTCAACTATGTGAAAGTTTCCCCACGAAAGACGTGCCTTTAAGCTTCCGATGTAATCCGGATTTTCGACCACAAAGGTATATTGCTTAATCGTATTCCGAGCGTGAAAAATTTCAATGTCCAACTTGGTAAATTCTTCTGCAATAAATTGCATTTGTTCTGCTGTTAACGGTTTTTGTTGAATATCAAATTCCATTTAAAGTACTCCTCGAAAACGAATACATCGATACCCGACTGCAAACGGTTTCCCGATTTTAATACCAGCGGTTATATACTGGGCTCTTACAAAATCTTCCTGCATGTAGCGCTTGTGTTTTTGCGTTTTAAAAAAGGCGCAAAATGCGACCAGCTTTTTTATTATTGACTCGTCAAGTTCAAAAAAAACATTATTCTCTTCACAGAATGTGTTCCACGGATAAGACCAACCGAGAATGGTTGTGCTATTCTTGAAGCAACGTAACATCTCGTTATGTACCACCTGATGATCCTGATGTATATCCGACGAACTGGGGCCTAAAACAATATCCGGGTTAAAATCCGTCCGAATTTTTATAAGTTCTTCCAGAATCTCCTGTCGATGTTCTGAAAAACGGCGTACGGGGAATTGAAATGTTTGGGTGCTTTCTAAAGGTATTCCGACGCTGTGTAAGGCTACTTGTTCTTCTTCGGCAATTACATCTTCTGCGTAATGCAACGATTGTGCCGTTTCTTTGCAAGGAGAGAAACTAAGTATTTTCAGTTCAACATCTCCTTTTCTTTGAAGAAAAAAGTAAAGCGGAAGTCCTGCCATTTCATCGTCGCAATGAGGCGCTAACAAGAGTAACTTCATCTACAAAATCCTTTCACAAATTGGGCATATTCGGTATAAACTTTCTCAGGGTTTGCATGTTTTTCAAAAAATAATCGAGATTGTTTCGCCATAGCACGACGCAAATTATCATCATTCCGTAGCAGCAAGAGCAATTTTTGTAATTGTTGTAAATCATTTCCGTGAAAATTGAGTCCGATACGGTACTGTCTGACGATAGTTGCTAATTTACCCGGTATCCCGTTGAGCAACGGGAGGCCGCACATGAAATGGAAAAAAACTTTATTGGGAATCGTCGGGGTTACTCTGGTAAATTGAACCAGGCTTTCATTTGAACTGAATACAATACCGCAATGACAATGTTTTGCCAAAAAATAAGCTTCTTCATGCGACAGGTAACCAGGCAGAAAAACATTGGACAAAAACGCAGTTTCTTCTCGAATCTTGTCGCCATAGTCGCCGTCACCGCAAAGAATAAAATCGACGGTTTCATTTTGCATTCGACGTGCAAGTTCTACTAAAAGCGATGGTTGGAAGTTAATGCCCCATTTGCTGATGTAGAAAACTCTGAATACTTTTCGTGCGAGCATAGGTGCATATTTTTTTGAAAAAACGTCTGTTTGATGCTTTGTCAAAAAAATATCTTTAGCCGTACATAGGTAAAATATTTTTGTCGATTTCCGTTGACGCCGTATTTTTTTTAATCCCCAATGCAACATATCTTGCGACATCGAAATGATTGCGGAAGAGCCTTTCAAAGTCCTTTTGAGTAAATATTGGTCTGGTTTTACAGCTAATTTTACCAGGCGCTGTAACCACTTGTTTTTAACAGCATAAGGAAATGCATCTGGCCATGGATCCCTTAAATCGAACAAAAAAGGAATACGTCTCTTTTTTGCAAATTGACAGGCGAAATACGAAGCAGCAATATTTTGGTTGGAACAAACGATCGTACCGATAGAATCGATACTTTTCAAAACGGACAACATTTGTTTGGCACAAACCCAGTCGTGTAGATAGCGTTTAACGGAAACATTATGCTTATAACCAATGCCCGGGATATGAACGATTTTAAAATGCTTATTTAACCAATAGACGGATTTTCCATATAAATTTTGTTTTTTATCGTGCGAGAAACCACTTTTAATCCATGTAATGTCGTAACTATCTTCAGAAAGCGCCTTTCCAAGAAAAGCCATACGCCTTGACACATTTTGTATCGACGAAGGCGTCTCTTCGTAGAATGCAACAAGGACAATCTTTTTACGCATTCTTAAACTAACAAGCTTCCCCGATTCTCGGCAATGGTGCAGACTTTCATTCGCAACTTTACATCAACAATTCCGACACCTCGCAAACTTCATCAACCTCTTCTTCCGTTAAATACGGCGATATGGGTAGACTGAAAACGGTTTGAGACACTTGCTCGCAAACAGACATATTGTTTGCATGCGGAAAGTGCTTGTATGCCGTTTGCAAATGAAGCGGTTTTGGATAGTAGATAACTGTCGGAATTCCGTTATTGTCGAACGCTTTCATTGCTTGCTCCCGATCCGACGGATCGGTTGTCTTTAAGGTGTATTGTGCCCAAACGCACGTATCACTCGTCGGGCAAAGTGGCGTCTGGTAGTGCGATTGAAATGCCTGTGTGTAATGCTCGGCAATCTTGTTGCGAAGAACAATTTCTTCCGGAAAAAGTTTTAACTTTTCAATCAAAATGGCGGCTTGAATCGTATCCAGGCGACTGTTTTGTCCGATGCGGACATTGTCGTATTTCTCGGATCCTTTACCGTGTTCACGCAGACTCCGAATAAGCGCATCCGTTTCGTCATTGTTGGTGAAAACGGCTCCGCCGTCACCGTAGCAACCAAGCGGCTTCGCCGGGAAAAAGCTGGTAGTTGCAATCGTACAATCGCGGCAGGAGCAAACCATATGACCGTTATGGGTACAACCGAAACCCTGCGCACAATCGGACATGACCCATAAGTTGTCCTCCTTTGCAATTTCGTTAATAGCGGTATAGTCGGCAGCCAACCCGAATAAATCGACTGCGATGATGCCGACCGCCTTTAAAGATTGTTTTTGCGCTTCAAAAACAGCTTCTTTCAGGCTTTTAATGCTCAAATTGTAGGTTTTGTCATCGATATCGACAAAAAACGGAATGCCGCCGCAGAGCGCAACTGCCTCAGCCGTTGCCGCAAAGGTCAGGCTCGGAACAAAAACAACATCACCTTTCTGCAGATGCATCGCCTGCAGAGCCAGTACCAGAGCATCGGTTCCGTTCCCGCATGTAACGGCGTGTCTGACGTTTGCAAAATGTTGTAGCTGATTTTCAAATTCGGTTACTTCCGAACCGTGAATGTATTGACCGTGTTTCAAAACGGCATGAACGGCATTATCAAAAGCCTCTTTGTGCAGTTTATACTGGCGCTTCAGATCGATGAACGGCATTTTCATAGGCACTTTTCAAGTTGATGATTGCTCAATTGATACCGTAACCCGCAACGGGCGCATTGCAAGGTTTTAGGCAAATTTTCACCGCATGCGCAACGCCAACCGATTTGCCGCGTGGGGTTGCCGACAACGCAGGCGTAAGGTGGTACATTTTTTGTAACAACGGCTCCCGCTCCGATAAAACAATACTCACCCAGTGTTACACCGCAAACGATCGTGGCATTTGCGCCGATGGTTGCGCCTTGCTTAACCAAAGTTTTGAGAAATTCATTTTTTCGTTCGATTGCCGCTCGCGGATTATAAACATTTGTAAAAACACAACTCGGACCGCAAAAAATATCATCTTCCAGTTGAACGCCGTTATAAACGGAGACGTTGTTTTGGATTTTACAGCGGTTGCCGATATGTACGTCTCGATCGATAAATACGTTTTGTCCGATGTTGCAGTTTTCTCCAATGACGGCACCCGGCATGATATGCGAAAAATGCCAAATTTTTGTACCTGCACCGATGGTACACCCCTCATCAACGCAGGAACTTTCGTGAACAAAGTAATCACTCATGATCCAAACTTTCCTGTGCCAGCTGCAACATATGAAGAACGGCCAGCCCTTCGTCGATGTTTGTTCGCGGTTGCTGACGCGATTGCATGCAATCGATGAAATGTTGACATTCGATTTTTAACGGTTCGCTCGAAGGCAAAGGAATGTCTTCGGGATCCGCTTTTTCGGTGATAACCGACTGCCTGTTTCGAGCATAGACATGACGATAGAGTTTCAATTTTTGCTCAGGCGGTAACACGTCGTCGAATACCAGCATGCCTTCGGTACATCCGATAACCATCTTGTGTTCTTTAAAGGGATGAACCCAGGAGGTGCAAATCTCCGCACGAACACCCGAAGCATAAGCAATATGGATGTCTACACGATCGGCGATTTTATCTCCAAAACAATACTGCCCGTGTGCGGATATTGAGGCAATGCCGGATTGTGCGAGACTATGAATGACGGAAAAATCATGCGGTGCAAAGCTCCACAGAACATTTTCATCAGCACGAATTTTTCCGAAATTAAACCGATGAGAGCGAACATATTCCAGATTACCAATGGTGCCGTCTGCCAAAAGATTTTTGACGATTTCAACAGCGGGATGATATTGCAAAAGATGTCCCACAAGCAGTATCCGTGAAGTCTTTTGTAAAGTTTCTTTTACGCTCAGTCCTTCGTTTTCCGTTAATGCCAGTGGTTTTTCGACAAAAACATCCTTCCCGGCTTCCAATGCCTCGATGCATAATTTGGCATGCAACGGAACCGGAACGGCTAAAACAACTCCCTGTATGGAATCATCCTTTAAGATATTCTCCCAAGATCTCGCAGGCACATGGTATTTTTCCGAGAAAGTTTTTGCGACTGTCTCTACTGGATCCCAAATGGCTGCCAATGCTCCGAGTTCATGAAAATTACGAACGAGATTTTTCCCCCAATAGCCGCAACCGATAACCGCAATGTTTTTCATCAGGCTTTATACACCTTACATTTCGGATGATAATTCGACATGCAATTTCGTGTGTCTACGATACACTGTGCATGTTCAGCAATCGTTTCATAGGGCAAATTTTTGTGTTTCGTTAAAATAACACAAGCATCGTACCCTGCGATGGTATCGGGAGACAATGGAACGCCCTTTTGGCCTTTTAAAAAAGGATAATCACGAAGAACGGGAATCTCGGGTATGTGAAGATCGCTGTAATCCACGCAAGCACCAAGCTTTTGCAATCGCTCCATAATCGGAAATGCGGGTGACTCCCGTAAGTCGCCAATATCGGCTTTATAGGTAATCCCGATAATAAGAATATTCGCCCTTTTTGTTGATTTACATTGTTCGTTCAGTGCCTGAACGACCTTCCCAACCACATAGCCATGCATACGAAAATTGATTTCTCCTGCCAGCTCAATAAAGCGCGTATGAATTTCGTATTCTTTGGCTTTCCAGGTTAAATAAAACGGATCCACCGGAATGCAATGCCCCCCCATCCCGGGACCCGGATAAAACGGAGTAAAGCCGTAGGGTTTGGTTTTGGCCGCTTCGATGACTTCCCAAACATCAATGCCCATGCGATCGCAAATAATTTTCATCTCGTTAACGGCAGAGATATTGACGGCGCGAAACGTGTTTTCCCAAATTTTAACCATTTCGGCCGTTGAACAGGATGAAACGGGTACTACTTTCTTAACGATTTGTGAATATAATTCGATCATCTTTCGGCGACAAGCCTCTGTTATGCCGCTGACAACCTTTGGGACATTGTCAAAATTCGACTGCGGATTCCCGGGATCTTCGCGTTCCGGTGAATATCCGAGATAAAAATCAACTCCCACCATCCCGAAAGTTTTTTCGAGAAGCGGTTGCAGTACTTCAACGGTCGTTCCCGGATAGGTCGTGGATTCCAACACTACCAGCACACCTTTGGAAGCGTGTTTCGTAATCGCTTTGACACCCGATAAAACAAATGACAGATCGGGCGTGTGTTGCTTGGTGAGCGGTGTCGGAAGGCAAAGCATAATCGCTTCCGCTTCTCTTAAAACAGACGGATCAGATGAAAGCTTCAGCCGTCCCTTTTTGATGGAATGCGGAAAAAGAGAAGCATCGAACCCCGTTATCCTACTGATGCTCTTCGATAAATCGGCAATTAAATGCTCGTTGATATCAAACCCGATGCCTTCGAATCCCTTCTCGAGACAACGCTTCAACAAAGGTTGACCGACATAACCAAGCCCTAAAACTGCTACCTTCATGCCTTTAAATTTCCTCGCGGTAGAATCCAACTAGGATTGCCAATCCCTCCGAGACTTAGGCAGCAAGAAGCTCTCTCCCTCTCTCTCTCTCTCTCTCTCTCTCTCTCTCCCTCTCATGGGAAATCCTTTACGATTCTCCTTTAAAAGCTACTTTGATGCTTTGAGTTTTCTTATCGGATGTAAAGTATTTTTTTGTGGAAAATTTAAGGATTCCGGTATGTTAGTTAAAAGGGATGTTTTCCGTGAAATTACTTCATCCAAACACACAACCTTCCTGCGGATATTTTTTAACATAGAAACAACATACAATTCCAACAATAACCATAAAAATCGAATAAAATTGTCCGCGCGAAAAACAACCGATAAACTCCGCATCGGGTTCGCGAAAGAGCTCAAGAATGTATCGGATCAAACCATAGTAGATAAGAAAATGACTTGCCAACAGTCCCGTGTGGGTTTTTAGATGTGCGTTTTTACGGAGAAAATGCATACTCCAGAGAAGTAACAGCAAGCCTTCACCGAGGGCTTCGTACAGTTGGGACGGATGGCGCGGGAGGGGATTGTTCGGAAAAATAACCGCCCACGGAACATTGGTGACGGTTCCGTAGAGTTCGCCGTTGATGAAATTTGCGCAACGACCGAGAAAAATGCCCAAGGTTCCGAGCGGAACGGTTAAATCCGCCAGCGAAAAAACGGAATAATGATAACGGCGACCGAAAATCCACAAGGCAATAAGAATGCCAATCATTCCGCCATGACTTGCCATTCCGCCTTCCCAGACGGCGAAAATTTCAAGCGGTCGTTTCAGGTAATAATCGAATTTATAAAACAAAACATACCCCAGCCGACCGCCGAGCAACATTCCGCAAAAAACGGTGAAAAGGAAATTTTGTTGTTGCGTGTCGTTCAGTTTCAGCCTTCCGCGCGTGTGTTCATGTTTAAGGAACCAAGCGGCGAAGATAAAAGCCGACAAATAAGCGACACCGTACCAACGGATGCCCTGTATCGACCATGAAGGCGGGAATTTAACGAGGAACGGATCGAAGTTGTGAACATAGTATCTAAGAAACACGTTTGCCAAAAAAGATTTCTTATATCTTCCGGATAAGGATATCCTCCCTTTCCCACCACATTGCCAAACCTTCGGGTTGTGGGACTAAATAAGCTTCGAATCCAAAAGACCGGCATCTTTTCACAATGCTTTCGAGAACAGCATCATCAAGTTCGCCGTATTCGGGGACATTAAAAACAGGATCCGGGATAGCACGAGATCTCTTTCTAAGATTCTCGAGTAACGACTTCCCGGTTTGAGAAGCATAGAAACGCTTCTTTTTAGAAATATTGGTACAATCGCCAATAATTGCATTGCCGCCGGTATTCAGTAGTTGCATAACGCAATCGGTAAACCGACAGATATCATAAGCAGCAGAATCGTACACAAATACAGAGTTGCAGATGACAATATCAATACCACCGCTGTCTTTTTTGATTGCTTCGAAAGTAGCGTCAGGGAAAAAACCCGGGTACTTCTTGATATGCGACTCATCGCTGATATGAGACAGCATCTCCGGGCAATCTGCCAAATATAGCGTATGATCCTGCTCTTTGCATAATGACGAAATCAGTCGTTGCAGACTTGTGCATCCGGGACCGACATCTAAAACGTTCAATCCTTTTCTCTTTTTCAAATTAGGGCACTTATAGCATATATCTTCAAAGGCAAGTTGGTCATTCTGCGGATTCCGCTTATGAAAGTGTATCTTATCATATTCTGATGTGCCTAACGCACGTGCAGATTCTGAAAATGACGAATAATATGTATATTTATCCTCCATAAAATATTTAGCCTCTACTCTTTTGCCTTTTCTGAATAACCATCATCCTGGCGTTGAAAATTGACCGCATTTTTTTTCATGTACGTGTCGAACAGATCCTCGGCACTCATTCCGAGGGTTTGAGCCAGGCAAATGACAAAATGAAGAATGTCGACCAGTTCAACCTTGGCGTGTTCGAGATCCGATTTTTGATAATGCGCCCACCATTTCCACGGAACGCAATCCACCAACTCCGCGACTTCCTGCTGCAACGCACGCGTGAACTTCAAGAGCCACTCCTCGGGAGCGTTTTGGAGGATTTTTTGCGCATTGGCACCGAGAATACGTACATTAAGCTGTTCCTGTTTCTCAAAAAGTGCATCCAGCTTATCCATAAACGCCCGAAACTGGTACCACGGCAGGGATTCGAACCCTGAACCAATGGCTTAAAAGGCCACTGCTCTACCGTTGAGCTACCGAGGCACGTCTGGTACAGCTTCTATTAAAATCGCTTTGATGCCGTCGTCAAGTTTTTTGCGTTAAGTTTTTTTGCGTTTTTGATGAAAAAATGGGGGAAGTCGAAAGCATTGCTTAATTTTTGCTTGTTTTGGCAATTTTGTGAAAATTTGCAAATGCATCACCGAAGATTTCTCTTTTGGCACCAAACGATACTTTTGGAGTATATCGGCAGGTTGATTGACGCAAACGGTCGGGTTTGTTGGTATGAAGCGATGCGGTGGAAATGTACCGTTGCCTATGACGGAACCGAATTTTGCGGGTGGCAAAGTCAGGTCAATCATAATGCGGTGCAGGATGTGATTGAGGCGCGGTTGTTTGCGATTTTTAAGCATTTTATTCGCATCCACGGGAGCGGTCGAACCGACGCCGGCGTGCATGCGCGCGGGCAGGTGTTTCATTTTGATGCGGATTGGAAGCACGGTTCCGAGGCACTGTTGCGCGCTTTAAACCGCAATTTGCCGCCTGCCGTTTGCATTACGCGTGTTGAAGCGGTTGATGATACGTTTCATGCGCGTTTTTCGGCGCATCAAAAGCGTTATCATTATTATTTCCAACCGTATCCCGCGGATCCGTTTGAAGCGCGCTATGTGTGGTCGGTTCCGTATCCGAAGCTTGATATGCATCTCTTGGAGGAGGCGGTGCGGTGTTTTGAAGGAACGCATGATTTTCGCGGTTTCGCCGGGAAGGTGTTGCCGTGCGAAAATACCGTCAAAACGCTGACATCGGCGGGTGTTTTCAAGGAGAACAACTGTTTCGTTTTATCGCTGACGGGTTCCGGTTACCTTTATCGCATGGTTCGGAAAATCATGGGTGCGTTGGTGATGGTCGGTGTCGGAAAAATTGATATTTGCTTCATCGAGCGACGGTTGCAATTGGAAAATTTAGATTATCCGCTCATGACCGCGCCCGCGTGCGGATTGTTCTTGGAGGAAGTTCTTTATTAAAAGGCGTTGGGTTGAATTCTAGTAAAAGCCCGAGAAAGACATAACGAGCCGTGCCGAATTTTGTTCGGAAATAAAAAAGCTGTTACGTACATGAGACGTTAAAAGCGGATTTTCATAACGGTCGGAGGCGTTCCGAAGTGTGTACATGCAACGTACTTTGTTTTTTACGTGATGTACTGTGTATTCCGAGAAAAATACCGTTTATCCGGGCAAACAATTTTTGTTTAAAGCGAATTTTTCCGGATAAAAATCAAACCTTAAAAATTGAACCAAAGCTTTTCCCGAGCAACACCGATGCGCCGATGATGGTCACCGCAAGGAAGGTCATTGCCCAGACGCCCAGAGCGCAGGACAGGAACGTACCGCTCCCGAGGAAGTTCATCAACTCGTAAATTGCCTTGGTGACGGGATAGAAAGCTCTTTTTTGTGCCAAAACCAGCGAGTCGGAAACTTCCAGCATGGCTTGAGAGAAGACAAGAATGGCACCGGCAATCAAATTGGCGGCAATCAGCGGAACCGTGATGCGGCAGGCGGCTTTCATCGCCGTACAACCGAGGCTTTGCGCCGCTTCTTCGTAGGTGACGGAAATTTGTTGCAGACCGGCGACGCTTGAACGCACCATCAGCGGAACTTTGCGAACGGCGTAGGCGATGATGAGAAGCAGCGTCGGATTTTTGGTCGGATTGAGGAAAGAAAAAACACACCCGTCCTGCGTCATGGCGAGCAATCCGAACGCCACCACCAGGCTCGGAACGGCGAGCGGCATCATGGCGCAGGTATCAAGCCACTGCCGACCGACCCATTGGGTGCGCACGACCGCAAACGCGACGCCGATCCCGAGCAGAATGCTGATGACGGTCGCTCCCGAAGCGTAAATAAGGTTATTTTGAATGGACGGGATCGTGATGGAATCGCCGAGTGCCGCCAAATAATTGGCTTTGGTGAAAGCAACCGGCAAAATCGTTTGGTACCAGTCGCTCGCGAACGAGAACAGAATAACCGCCAGATGCGGTGCCAATGCCAATCCGGTGATGAGCGCGAAAACCAACATGCAACCGCACGATTGAAAAACATTCAAACGGCGACATGTGCGACCGTGGGACGCTTTGGCGAGCATGGCGTAGCTGTTTTTGCCGAAATATCGCTTTCCGAGCAGGTAGAATGTCGCCGAGAGAACAAACAAAACACCGACGAGCGCATACGGGAACGGGCTACTGCCGATTTCCCGCAGTCCGTGGTAGATTTGCACCGATAAAACGCGATTGAAGTTGAACATCAGCGGGACGCCGAGCTCCGTAAAAGACCAGATAAATACGATGGTGCATCCGGCAAACACGCCCGGACGGATGAGCGGAAACGTGACGGTGCGAAACTTTCGAAAGCCGCGACAGCCCAAATTCTCCGCCACTTCCGATAACGTCGGATCCAAATTCGCCAGCGCCGCAACGATATTGAGATACAGAATGGGATATAAACTGAGGGCATTAACGATCATGATGCTGAGCAACGGTGCCACCCCGACCCAATCGATGGGTCGCGTCAGCCAGCCGAACCGCATGAGCAACGTATTCAGTGTTCCGTAAGTGCCCAGCAGTTGCAAAAATCCGTTTACGCCGACGAACGGCGGCAGAATAAGCGGCAACAGCACCGCGGCGGCAAACGCTTTCTTGCCGAAAAATTCGTATTTGTTATAGAGGCAGGCGAGCGGAACGGCGAGGCAAAGGCTGAGGACGGTGGAGCCGATACCGATTTTTAAAGCATTGATGATGCCTTCAATGTAGACGGGATTTTGAAAAACGACGGCGACGTAACGGAGCGTAAAGCAATTCCGTTCGTCAAAAAAACCGCCTTGGATGACTTTCCAAATCGGCCAAATAAAAAAACACCCGAAGAACAGAAACGAAGCCGTGTAGACGAAGACCGCGAAACGCTTGGACATAAACGTCTGCCCTCAGCAGACAGAAATTTTTATCGTTTGTCCATCTCTTTTTTATAAAATCCCGTCTCCGGTGATTTTTAACCGCATCAGTCGTACAAAAAGATCGGTTCGAACGTCTGTTTGCCGCCGGGGGATAAAACGAAATTTTCGCCTTCCGACCATTTGGAGTCGTTAATGAGAACCTTAAATTCAATCGGTCGGTTCCCGGATGCGCGAAAGCACCAGGCGTGTTCCTTTTCGTCGAACGTCAATGCCAACCCCTTATCCCAACTGAGGTTCTTCGCGCCTTCGCCCCGAATAAACAGCGTATTGCCGAATCCGATGTCGCACTTCATGACGGCAACCGTGGACTTTCGGGTATACGATTTACGCGTTTTTGGCTTCGGTTCGCAGGTGCACTTCCCTTGGCACCCGCAGGATTTTTTGGTTTTTTCCGACTTCTTTTCAACGGCTTTGAGTTTTGTCTCCATGATGAGATCCGAACAGCTTTATTATAAGAGAAATGAGTGTGGGGCGCAAGAGGGAAAGAGGGGAGAGAAGATGGCTTTTAGGGGAGAGAAAAAAACAATAGAACTTCTGAAAAATCACTTTGCAAAATCTTCCTGACAGCTATACTTTCCATTGAAATTGTTGATTGGGTGTATCCCGTTTCGATGCTCGGTCGTTGATTGGATTAGAATTGGGATATTTTACGGAAAAGCGACATTTTAACTTTCAGCCAGTGGTGGTGATAAAATGATTTTTTCCGCGACTTCGGGAATACTTGCGATTCCCGTGACGTGACGCTGAGACATTGTTTCGGTGAACGCGGTTTTTAGTATGGTGGCGTCGGCGCGGGTATTGTACGCTTAAATCTCGATGCTCCTAATCCTTTGAATGTGTTTTTTGGGCAGGGCTTTACGGATTTCGGTGTATGTTTGGATGACAATTGGTCATTGATGGTTGGCTACAGATTGCCATATTTGTCCGGGAATGTAACCTGGAGGATGAGTGGTACAACGGAGTTTAAAATGAAACAGAATTTAAGCAATGCAGCAGAGGTCAGGTTGACGCATCAGTGGTAAAAGGTTCGGTACACTAGAAATTACAAACGCGGGTGCCGAAAGGTGCCTGCGCTTCATTTCAATCATCCCTATCCCTGCCACATCATTCCGAGCATCAGTGTACTCAGACCGCTGCCGATACCCAAAAGTAAAATTTTATCCCCAGACTGAAGTTGTTCCGCTTCTGCGGCTTTGCAGAGCGATATTGGCAGTGCCACGGAGCCGGTGTTCCCGAGCGTTTCGAAGGTCGAAAAGTTTTTCTTAATATCTAAATTCAAGGCTTCAAAGAGCTTCCGTTGATGTTGCAGGCCGACCTGGTGCGTTAAAATGCAATTCGGCGTTTGTTCATTCCAAGACATTTCTTTCTTGAAAGCTTCCCAGGCGGTTTTAGAAAGTTTGATGCCTGCTTCCAACAGAGTGCTCGCGTCGGTTCGCATTGATAAGGCTCCCTCGTCGGTTGTTCCGCCTTCGCACAATTTGCAGGCGGAGGCGTCACTGCAGGCAATACCGCCGAGTAATAACGGTTTTGGTTTGTGAACGTCTTCGCGTCGGCGTAACAGAAGTGCAACGGCACCGGAGCCGATGGTTAAATTCGCAAAGTACGGTTTAACGGTTTGGCGCGTTAAGGTGCGATCGTTGTTCAAAATTTTCACCGTATGATCCAGCAAAGGGCGACCGTTTTCGCCCGAGACAATCAAAACATTGCGCGCCGTTTCGGCTTCAATCATGGAAGCGCCGACAACGATCGCGTTCAATACGCCGAGGCAGGCGTTGGAAAGATCGAAGAAAGTGGTGCGTTCATGTAAATTTAAACCGTGATGTATGTATGCCGCCGTTGCCGGTTCCAGGCGGTTGCGGCAGACGGAGGCATTGATGAGAACATCAATATCTGCCTTCTTGCAACAACTTTTTTGCAACAGTGCCTTCCCTGCCAAAATTGCGGCATCGGAAGGTAAAAAATTACTCGTCCAATGACGGCGTTCGCGAATGCCCGTCATCATTTCCAAACGTCCCTGCGGAAGTTTTAAACGTTTGTACAAAGGTGCCAGGGCGTTCTCGATGCGCTCCGACGACCAGACCTCCTCCGGCAACGCGCACGCGTAAGCATCAAGAACAACGTTTCTAAAATGCATTTTTCCGCATGGTCGGGACGGTGAGATTCGAACTCACGACTTCATGCTCCCAAAGCATGCGCTCTACCAGACTGAACTACATCCCGACGACCGCTCTTAGTCTGAAAAAATGGTGCCGAAAGTCAAGTTTCATCGGGCGAGACCTTAAGTTCATGGCGTACTCCGAGTGCAGGAGACGCACATCCGTCTTCAGCATTTGGGGTTAAAAAACTTTACGTTCTTGCCTTATTATCTGCCCACGAATAGGGTACCGCCTCATCTTTCGCATTGCCTTGCGCCATTCCCGGAAGTCTTGTCACATACCGACCGATCGGAATGCCTTCGTTTTTCGTATGCGCTTCAAAGTATTGATGAAGAATATACTGCGTGCACAATGACGTGATGTACGCATGGCGCAGGTAAAAAAACACACTTTTTGTTGGATTTTGAAGTTCCTCTTTTTGTTCGCGGTTATTTTTTAACTTCATTTGAAGTGTCCTGTTTTTCTTTCCCGTAAAACACAATATACTTCCGTTTAATTTCCTCCTGAAAGGATTTCGGAAGCCAATCGAAAACATGTAAATCCACGCGAAACGGCAGGGTGCTTTCATCCAGAACGGCGCGGATCATCGGGATTGTAAGGGAATCTTCGCCCAAATCTTTAATCGCTAGATCCAAATCACTGCCGCTGTGGGCTTTGCCGCCGACGCGACTGCCGTATGCCCAGATGACGGCATTCGGACAACAGTGATTGAAAATGTCGGTCAGCTGAGAGTGGTAGCGTTCCTTTAAAAACAGGTCACTCATGTTCGATGATTTCCTTTAAATTTTGAGCGTCTTGAATAAAAGTGTCCATATTGCTTACGGCTTTTTCGGCTAATTCGAGACCGTATTCGTGAGCCGTGCGATTGCGATGATCGCGATACGTTTCCCAACGTTCCGCCGTTTCTTCATCCAATAATCCCCGATGATGTGCTTCGCGAAACACATCTTTAAATGTTAACGCATCGACTGCCATTCTGCCTGCAAAAAACGGCTCAAGACGTTTTCGCAACAGTTTTCCGCAGGTTTCCAGGGTATATTCGAAAGTTTTAATCAACGAATTGCGATAAAACTCGAAATTGTTCGGCTCGTCGGTTGCGGCTTTTTGATATGCTTCGTAAGCACGTTCAAGCGACATTAAATTCTGTTGCAAAACACTTGTGTCAATTCTGCCCACGGCACCCTATTCCTAACTCAAAAATGCCGTCGCCGCAAGATTTTTGGCGGTTTTCGCAGAAAAGGACGATAAATTTCTTAATTCAGCTGAATGCGACCGAGCGGGCGGATGGTGATTTCTTCGGTCAGTTCCTGGTGTGATAATACCGGAAGATCGTAGAGTTCCATTTCGATCAGCTTTCGAACGTAGCGCCGAATATCCATGGAGGTCAACAATACGGGTCGGTGTGTCTGAGTGAGCAAATCTCCCGTCGATTCCTTGACGGCTTTGACGATTTTTTTCGCCGACGGCGGATCGAGCGCGAGATAACTGCCGGCGGATGTCTGGCGAATGGCTTTGCGTACCATTTCTTCAATCTTCGGATCCAGCAGATAAACCGACAAAACGTTGCTTCCTTCGCTGAATTTGAAGCTTATATAGCGGCGCAACGTGGAACGGACGTAGTCCGCCAGAAGCACGGGTTCCTTTTCCTTTTGCCCCCAATCGATGAGACACTGAAAGATGGTTTTCAGGTCGCGGATGGAAATTTCCTCTTGTACGAGGCGCTGGAAAATTTCGGTAATCTTCTGAATGGGCAATACGCGCTGAACTTCCTTGATGATTTCCGGGTAATTTTGCTCCATGTTTTCCATGAGGAATTTGCATTCCTGGATGCCCAAAAAGTCGCTTGCGTAACGTTTCAGAACGTACGAAAGGTGGTGCGTTAAAATCTGCGGCGTTCGCATGTAAGCGACATTGGCGTTGTCCAGAAGCGGGATGTCGTCGTTTTTAACCCACAGCGACGGAATATACGGCAAAAACGGTTCTTCTTCGGTGAGATGAACATTGAGAATTTCGAGATTTTCCTTCGTTTCGCGCGCAATCACATGGTTTGGTAACAGTTTCCCCTGCGTAATCGGCACCTCGTTGATGAGAATGCGGTAGGTATTCTGTGCCAGACCGCCGTTGAAGCGCAAATGAATGCCCGGGAACGGTACGCCGAGGTCGTGATAAAGCGCGCGGCGAATTTGAATGAGGCGTTCGTTTAAGACATCCGGTTCGATGGTGTCTTCGACGGAGCGTTCAACGTCCAGCATCAGCGGAGTTGTGACGGAAAATTCGTTTTCATTGCTGTCATCCGATTCCTGAACGATCTCGGGGAGTTTCGGGGAAGCGGATTTTTGGGTGACTGTTTTGCCCTTTTTCTTTTTCCCTTCTCCGTGCGTGGCATTGAGGCTGTAACCGATGCTTAAAATAATCGCCGCCAGAATTAAAAACGGAACTTTCGGAAATCCCGGCATCAGCATCAATCCGATTACCATGACGCCGCCGATAAGTAAGGCTTTCGGTTGTCCGAGTACCTGTGAACCGATGTCTCGCCCGAGCACCGCGCCGTCCGCCGAACCGACTTTGGTGACAATGATACCCGCCGTAATGGCGATCAGCAGCGATGGAATTTGCGAGACCAAGCCGTCACCGATGGTTAAAATCGAGTACGTCGTAACGGCCTTGCCGAGTTCCATGTTCTTTTGCGTCACGCCGATGATGATACCCGCGATGATGTTGATGGCGGTGATAATCAAGCCCGCAATGGCATCGCCTTTGACGAACTTCATGGCACCGTCCATGGCACCGTAGAGCTGACTTTCGCGCTCCAAATTCGAACGGCGGCGCTTGGCTTCGTCCATGTCGATGGTTCCGGCGCGCATATCGGCGTCAATACTCATCTGCTTTCCCGGCATGGCGTCCAACGTGAAACGCGCACCGACTTCGGCAACACGCTCGGCACCCTTGGTAATGACCAAGAAGTTGACCAACAGCAGGATGAGGAAGACGACCGCGCCGACGACGAAGTTCCCGCCGACGACAAACTGCCCGAAGGTGAAGATGATTTCGCCGGCGTTGGCGTGCAACAAAATCATACGCGTACTGGTGATGTTCAACGCCAATCGAAACAGCGTCGTGAACAACAGCATGCTCGGGAACGTTGAAAACGAAAGCACGTTTGGGATGTACAGTGACATCATGAACATCACCACCGAGATCGTTAAATTGAGCGAAATCAGCGCATCCAGCATCGCCGGCGGCACCGGAACGATCATCAGAGAGATGACCATGACGAGGATAATCGCCAGCAGTACGTCGTTAAAACGGGAATACTTGGCGACCCAACGATCCAATTTCGCAACCCAATTCATGCCGTTTTCCTCGCTTTCAAATACTTTTGCAGCTGGTCGCGCGCTTCATCCTTTTGCTCCAGTTCCCAAAGAATTTTGGCGTTAACATAATAGAAAGCCGTGCGGAATTCCGGCGATAATACGGTTTCATCGAGTTCCGCCAGAATGCTTTGTGCCTTCTTAAAACGCTTGGTGCGATAAAGGCACGACGCCAGTGCCAACGCAATGCGCGTGTCTTTTTCGTGCTGGACGGACAACACGCGCAACAAATGCAACGCCAGGTTGTACTTGGACTGTTGCATGTACAAAATCGCCAGCAGGTACAAAAAGTCCGAACGCGCCTCGTTGAGCGTTGCCATTTATCGCTATTTTAAGCATTTGTCAATAAAATGTAAATAAGAAAGACGGTTGAAGTGTATTTTTTTGAAAATCCGTACGCAGGAGGTCGGAAGGAGCCGTTGCGCGGAATACCATTGGCGAGCATGTGCGGTGCGGCGATACCTGCGGTTTTGGTTTTTAAGTGTCCGATTTGAAAAAAGAAAAAAAGATGAGGTTTTGCAAAAGGAAAATCATCGATACGCCGAACAGCTTCGATTTTTGATATACGCATCGAGATATTGGCGATGGACGGAGTTTTTTTGATTTTTTTGCACAAAAACGCTTCACGGGCACTTTCTTAAAACGATTTTCAGGAAACATACGGTACTTTTTGGTAAAAATTGCCCGTATCGGTATGTTTTTTCGATTTTCATAAAAAGATTGCAATGTTTTCGGAAACATTTACATTTTTTACTGTATGGTTGAAAAACATTCGAGGTTTGCGTGTGTGATGAGATTTCGAGCTCTGCTGACGGTCGGTGCGATGCTTTCATGCGGATTGGTGCAAATGTATGCGGGGAACGGACCGTCGAAGCCCATAAGTCCGGATCAGGAAATTGCCGCCATTCAGTATAATAAATCCGGGCAGTTGCGTACGGATTTTACCGGTAATCGGACGTTTGTGAAACTGTTGCTGAAGGCTCATAACGAAGGTGTGAAGTTTTGGGCAGAGGAGATAGATAAGAGGGATTGGCGTCCGGCGGTCAAAGCCTATCATGCGGCATTCGAAGAACTGAAAAGATGTTTGCAGGGCAAGTGGGGGCGTATTTTTGGCTACGGACCTTCGCGTTTTCCGTGGAACGGACATTCCGACAGGGCAATCGATTTGTGGCGGGAGGATGATTTGCGACGGGATATACCGGTCGTTTTGTCATTTTGGGATTCGGGTATCTTTGGGCTTGGGCATATTTGTCCGACCGAGATTTGTTATAAAACAAGTGGCTTTTACAACAGCCCGAAGTTTTATGTTTTCAATAACAACAGGGAGTATGTGCCGAGAGGATCGCCGGCTTATTTAAACCAGGGCACAATGAATCGTGGTAAGGAACGATATAAAGCGTACGTTTTAAAGTTTTTTAACAAATCGGGATTAAGCAAATGTAAAGAATATCTGAGGAAATTTTTCAGTGTACCAGTTTCAGACCTCCTCGGCGCTGTGTGTGATGCGGTTTGTAATAAAGAAGATTTGCAGCTCCTGCTGAATCTGTATGCGGATTATTATTCGTTGGATGCCGTTGCGGTTGATAACAATCGGGGGTGTGATGGTGAAGAGGATTATTATGAGGGATTTGGTTTCACGACATCACACATGGTGCAGTTGATGGTAACGTGTTATTTGACTTACGAAAAATGGAGTCTGGAGGATCGAAGGTGGTTATGTTCGTTGCTCGACAACCTGGACGCCAATTACTACATGAAAGAGAATCTGCATACGTATTGTATCCAGAGTCACCACTTGCTAAAGGGTTATACACACACCAAGTGTACGGGGATTCTAGGCGCGGGTTGGAGCACGACAAAATGTTCATGTAAAGGATTGGTGGAAGCGTTTGAAAAACTCGGTTATAATCCGTTGCCGAAAGAAACGTGGCTGAAATTTGTGAATTATGCCGGGAGGCGATTGTCCCTTGTCCGTGAGACAGAGAGTTGGAGTGAACAGCCGAAAGGATTAGTGGCGCTTCCACCGGTTGGTCCGAACAAAGCGAATACGGTTTTGCATTTGAGTGAGACCTTCGATCAGGTTCCGTGTGCCAAAGAAGTGCTTGAAGAGATGTCGTGGCCGGGAGAGACGGGTATAGAGAAATAAAGGGGTCTTAACTTAAAAAGGGAAAAAATGGCTTCGTTTTTTGATGATTAGCTTTTTTGCACAGGATAAGTAAGAAATCTGAAGATCCGAGAAAGCAGGTCAATCATCACGGAGCAGATGTTCAATAAGTCGGGAAAGTGACGGCTTTCACCTGCATGTGGTCGAAGAAGCGTCGTATGTATCGGGTACGAGTTGTCGTCGAACAAACAGGGGATGCACTTACTTGGATTACGTAACGGTGTTGCTTTAAATTGAGGTTCGGGGTACCATTTTGAGGTTTTCCGTGCCCTTGCTTCGGTTTTTATTTCACGGCTGTTGAGGGTTGAGTGTTGAACGACGGCGTGCAGGGTTGTGGCGCACGCGCCTGTTGCATCTGTCGTGTCGGAGGACATTGCAGCGGGGTATCTTGCCTGTCGTACCGCCACTGATTTTTCCCAGATACACAAAAATTTTCGAAAGTTTTCCAAAAAACATCCGTTCTACGTTCATAAGCATGCGTTAAACTGGCGCATGTACCAAAAGATTAAGATTATGAGCGAAGTTACATTCAACAGTCAAAGTCTCACGACAGATGCGGTTAATTACACGAATTCCGTTGATAAGTTAAAGGAGGCGGCCAAGCCGCATACGGACAGTTCGGGTATTATCAACATTACCCGTGAAACCACCGCGGAGGACGCTAAGAAGATAGAAAACTATACGTCGCAGGTCAATGCGCTGTTTGCGGGAACGAAAACGGAGGATATACAGCAGGCTTTGTGGGCAAATCCGATATTGGGAAATAAATTGGCGAATTTATTGAGATGTAAATTCGATGAATTGCCGACCGTTTTGTCGGATTTGAACAAATCGGTAAAAGATCTTCCGAGTATTCTCGGCAGTTTATTGGTGTCTTCCGAAGACAAACAGTTTCAGAAACTGGTCAATACGGGGCTTTCGGCGGCGGAACCGTTCATAAAAGCCGTGACCGACAGCGATATGCGAGAATTGCTGAAATTGCTCATTGCGGTGTTTGCGCAGATGCTGACAACGCAGCGACAAAACGATCTGCTGAATCTGAATAACCTGATGTCTTCGTTTGAAGCCAAGATCAAAGACATGGAAACATCAAGAGACAAGCAGTACGATGCGGCGATGACATCGGCTGTTACCAGTATTGTCATGGGTTTTATTTCGTTGGGGCTGACGATTGCCGGAACTGCCATGCAAATGGGGAGTGCCGCTAGGACGATGAAGGCAAGTAAAGAGGTATCAAACAAACTGGGTGCGAAAGAGATCTCTGAAGTGGAAGCGCAAGCTAAGCTTAAGAACCTGGACGTTTCAGGTCAACCACAGTTTACACTCGGCGGCGCGATGTCGTCGGGCGGGCAGGCAGCCTCGCAAATGGCGCAGGGGATCGCCGGAGTTGTCAGTGCGATGCAACAGAAAGATGCAAAAGATGCGGATATAAAGGCGGAACGGGAAGCCATGGTAATGGAAATCATGCGGAAGGCGCAGGAACAAAATCAGTCGACCGCGAAAGCGCTTATGGACTTTATCAATAACCTACTTTCCATGATACAGCAGTTGAATCAAAACGCCCGACAGACGGAAATGCAGATTGCGGCGTAGAGCGTCGGAAGCATATTTCGGACGCTAACATTAAAACGGAGAAGTTTTCCGCAAACCAAAAAGCGGGATGTTTCTCCGTTTTTTTCTTCGGGTTGCTTTTTATATTCGGCGGCATTGGAAAGGTTCTTTGTATGTTCGCGATATCGCGGGTTTGCGACCTGAAATCAAACGGGAAAGCGTTTAAAATTGTCCTTGAATAATATCCCGCAGGTATTTCAGTGCTGAAAAATCCGTTCGTCCAACACAAGAGAACGTTTTTCGGTTTTTGTTTCGTCCCAATGTTGATGCAGAATACCGCCGAGGAATAGAGCCGCTTGCTCTTCGGCGTAGTGAAAATTAGCGAGACGTTGCAGGGCTCCGTTGACGGAATTGGCGTGGAACGTTGTCAGGACGCAGTGCCCCGTCAGCGCGGCATTGACGACGAATTTCAGCTGTTCCGCGGAACGCACTTCGCCGAAGCCGACGACATTGACGCTTTGCCGCACCAAAATGCGCATCCACGGTTCGGCGAGCAGGTCGCGCGTCGCTTTGAATTGAAGCAGGTGCGGATGGAAAATTTCAATCGGATCTTCGAAACTGAAAACGCGCTTTTGATGCTTGATGCGGTTCAGTAAATGATAATAAGAGGTTGTTTTCCCGTTCCCGATCGGACCGCTGAGGATCCATAAACCGGGTCGGGCTTCCAGAACGGCTTTCGCGAATGCGGTTTGCAACAGCGGCTCCATGTCGTATGATTTGTTTTGGTTCGGCGAGTGCAACCGAAGCACGATGCAGTCGCCGTGCAAACTCGGCAGGATGGAGATGCGGCAGAAAACCGTCTCCTTGGGCAGTGAATACGAAAATTGCCCGTTAAGCGGCGTCGTTGTTGCCTGAATATCCAGTTCGGATTTGATTTTGAGGATATTGACGAAGGTTTTCAGCCATTCGTGCGGCCAACGTTCCAGGAATGTGCGTTGTCCCAGACGCCGCGTGAAGATTTTAATATCTTCCTTGGACGGTTCAAAGTGGATATCCGAACAACCGTTTTCATGGGCGATCGTCAAAACGTTCGCCAGCTTTTGCTCCAAAAAAGAGGCTTCATTGCTCCGTTGCGCCCGCCGAAATTCCGAAACGGCTTTTTGAAATGCTTCTTCATTAACCGCTTCGATTTCGACGGCAACGGATTGAGTTTGCTTTAGATAGTTTAAGTACTGCAACGCATCGCCCGAAGGCGGTTGTTGCACCGCAAGTCGGATGTGCTTTTTGCTTTGCTCGCGCGAAAGAATGCCGATCGAAATTAAATATGAATGCGGGAGAGGACGCACGATTTCAGGGTAAAAGAGAGTGGAGATGGGGCAAGGTTTTAGAGAAAAAAAGGGGAGTGGAGTAAGGGAGGTTTTTCGGAAATTGAAAATGAGGTGCCGAAAGATACGTCGATACAGTCGTGTGGGAAAAAGACAGTACTTAATGCGAATGTTTATAGGCGAAAAAGTGGGCGGAAAAACATTACGGAGCAGGCAAAAGCGATGATTTAAAAGTTGAGAGAATAATTGTTCGAAGCACTTGGTTTGGAACGTCAAGAACAAACCAAAGCCGTTTGCGATTTTTTAAACGATTTTGTTCCCCTTAAACCCGCATTTCAGCCGTTCCGAAAGGGTAGTTCTTCGGACGGTGCTGTCCAGGGTGCGAACGGCAATCGAGTAAGCGCGTGCGTCACCGAGTAAAAAGACTTTTTTGCGACCGCGCGTCACGGCAGTGTAGAGTAAATTGCGCTTCAGCATCACGAAATGTTGCGTAAATAACGGGATGACGACGATCGGGAATTCGCTGCCCTGGGATTTGTGGATGCTGATGGCGTATGCCAATTTCAAGTGCAAACACGCCGATCGTTCCAAAACGTGTGGTTCGTCGTTGAATTGAACGGTGACGGTGTTATCTTCCTCGTTCACTTCTTTAATGATGCCGAGATCGCCGTTGAAAATACCGTTGTTGTAATCGTTTTTCAACTGAATGACTTTGTCGCCGACGAAGAAGGCTTGTTCGCCGATTTGCATTTTACGCCGTTGCAGACCGGCGTGTTGCTGAAAGAGGCTGTTGATTTGTTCGATGCCGACCGAACCGCGGTGCATGGGGGCGAGAATTTGAAGATCCCGAATCGGATCGACGCGGTATTGCTTCGGTAAAAATTCCCAACAAAGGCGTTCCAGGGTTTTTAAGCCCTCTTCCGGTTGGGCGGCGGGAACAAAATACAAATCTTCTTCCAACGGTTGCGGATGTTCCGGCGAACAGATTGGTGCTTCCAATTTGCATTTACCTTCGAGGATATTGTGCGCGACGGTCACGATGGAACTGCGCTTTCCCTGGCGAAAAATGTCATTTAAATAGGTGACGTGAAAATAAGGGCTTTCAATGCAATCGTGCAGAACGTTGCCGGCACCCACGGAGGGAAGTTGGTAAATATCGCCGACCAATAAGAGGTGCGTTGCATCCGGCAGGGCGCGCAAAAGAGAATGCGTCAGGGCAACATCCAACATGCCCGCCTCGTCGAGAATGAGAAAATCCACCGGCAAAGTGTTGTTTTCGTCATAGGTGAAGCGACCGATGGAAGGTTCGTATTTGAGCGTTCGGTGAACGGTGCGCGCCGTAAAACCCGTTGTTTCGGACATTCTTTGCGCGGCACGCCCGGTCGGAGCCGCCAATCCCAGGCGTACGTGTTTGGCACCGAGGACGCCGACAAGCGCGCGCAACAGGGTGGTTTTGCCCGTTCCCGGACCGCCCGTCAAAATGGAAAGTTTGTTTTGGAGAATGGAACGCAGGGCGTTTTTTTGTACCTCCGACCAATGAATGTTGAGCTTGGTTTCACTCCAAAGAAGCGCATTTTCGATGTGAATGGGCGGCAAATGCGAAGGGGTCGCGTAGAGCCGTTGAATATGTTTGGCAATGCAGGCTTCGTGAATGGCTGTTTTATTGCGCTGTACCAGTTGCGACGCAGGATATTCCGACAAAACGTCCGTCGCCAGCAACGCTTCCAGGCGCTTTTGAACGACGTTTTCGGATAATTCCAACAGTGCGGCGGCGGTTTGGGTCAGTTGCGAACGACTCGCCCCGGTATTGCCTTCGCTTTCCGCCTGCGACAGAACGTACTCCAGCCCCGCATCGATGCGGAAACTGCTGTCGACGGTGAGCCCGAGGTTGAGTGCGATTTTGTCCGCCGATTTGAACCCGATGCCGTCGATGGCATCGGCAATGACGTAGGGATTTTTCGAAATCACCTCCTTGGTCTGTACGCCGTAATGTTGCCAGAGGCGCAGACATTGGGAATTGGTGATGCCGTAGGCTTGAAGGAAAATCATTGTGTCGCGAACGGCGCGCTGTTCGTCCCACGCTTTCTTAATCATGGCGGCGCGTTTTTTGCCGATGCCGGGTACGTCCGTCAGGCGTGCGGAGGCTTCATTGAGGACGTAAAACGTATCTTCGCCAAAAAATTCGACAATCTTCCCCGCATATTCCTTGCCGATGCCGTGAATGAGTCCGCTGCTCAAATACTGGCGGATACCGTGAACGTCCGCCGGCAGAGTGGCTTCGAAGGCGGTACATTTGAACTGTTTGCCGAACTTTTCGTGTTCCTGCCACTGCCCGCGCACCGTCAGGGTCTCACCGCACTGCACGCCGGGAAAATGTCCCGTGATCGTGGCGGTACCGCCGTTGTGCGTTAAATCCAACAAACAGACCGAATAGCCGTTGGTCGGATTGGTAAAAACGATGCGTTTGAGAACGCCTTTCAACCGAACCTCTTCTTTACCGAGATCGAGAGCGTTCGCGGAAGAAGACGGCGACTTCACCGATTAAGCGTCGTAACGTTGGATCGATTGCACCGACGCGGTTTCGCCGTTCGGTAACGTAACGCTTTCGCCGACGGCGCGCCCGAGCATCGCCTGCGCCAGTGGTGTTTGATAAGAAACGATATTCTTCTTTGGATCGCTGTCGCCGGCACCCAAAATCGTATAAACCGTCGATGTGCCGGAAGCATTTTTTAGGGTCACTTTGGTGCCGACATTTACCTTGTCCGTTTTGACCGCATCCGCCGCAATCACGCGCGCACGGTTGATAAATTTCTCCAATTCCGACTTTCGCGCCAGCAGAACCGTCTGATCCTGACGCGCCATCTTATATTCCGAATTCTCTCTTAAATCCCCCAACTCGCGCGCTTTGGCAATCGCCGCTTTGTTGGCGGGAATTTTTTCGTTAACGAGCGTCGCGTATTCCGCTTTTGCGGTCTCTAAACCCGCTTGCGAGACCCAAAGCGTTTCTTCGGATTTGCCGGACGGATTTTCGGCGAACGATTGCAATTCCGGGAAAATGCGAATGAAGCGCGCCAACAAGGAGCGTTTTTTCAAATCATCCAACCCCTGATTGCTCATGAGCAGACGCGCCAAGTCGGTCGCCGTCGACACGGTGGCGTTCTTTAACAGATCGCCGATGAGCGTTGTATCTTTATTGAGCTCCTCCGCCAATGCGATGCGACGTCCCGGTGCCACACCGAGCGCATCGCCGTCAATCGCCTGCAAAACACACGTCAGAAATTGTGTTCCGAACAGCGGTGTCAATAAAGCGGCAAAAGGCGGTACCTTGCGGTGTCGGAGAATCCAAATCAATAACGAATCGCCGAGAGACTGTTCCCGCAGCCACTTTTCTAACGTTTCCGTTAAGAGTGCTTCCCGCTTTTGTTTTACCAGACAACTGAAACAGGCATCGATGAGACCCGACGAGCCGTTCTTTAAAAGCGAAAGTACAACCTCCTGCCAATCGTCGGGGCAAGCTTTTATCAATAACCGCATCAGGCGTTCGTGATGCACGTGCGGTATTTTCTCCGCCAAATCGGGTAATTGCTTGGCATCCTGCACCAGATTGCGCGCACTTTGTTTAAACGGTTCCGCATCGGCGTCGACCGTGCGGGCAATGTCACTGCAAATCCAGCAGGCTTCCAACCGTTGCGCCGGCGTTAAGGTCGCATGTTCCGTCAACGGCGAGATGACCTCAAGAACCGACGGAAGTTCCTTGCGAATGCCTTCCAAACTCGGCAACTGACACAACTGCATGCCGAGGGTGACTTTTTGCGCCGCCTGCTTGGCGGACAGAAGCGCATCCAGCAGCTCATGCTCGCGCGAAATCGGTTCGGCGCGCAGAGCAAAGACGCCCGTTTTGTTCCTCGGAACACAAATCAGGGGATTTTGAAGCAATGCCTTTTGAACCGAACTCCACCAGTATTTGAAGGCGGCGGGTTTGAAAAGCGGCTCCAACGCTTGTCGCAACAGCGCTTCCAGCGCCAACGGACTTGCCTGTCGGTCGGGAAAACTTTGCAAGGCTTTAACGACCCACTCGCTCGGATCGGTTTTCAATAACCGCTCTGCCGCCTTGGGGTCTTTTCTTACCTCAACGATAATGTGTGTTTCGGGCAAAACCTGCAGTTTTTGGAGACAAAACGCCAAATCCATGGATTTCGGCTCCGCCTGCGATTCGAATTGAATGACAATGCGATTGTTTTCCGTGTCGACACTTTGAATGCATCCGACGCCCCAACTGCCGTGACAGCACCACGCATCCGCTTCGAGTGCTTCCAAAGTTGCCTGTTGACGTTTCAGTTGGGGATAGGCTGCCATGAGCCGTTGCATCGTGTCGAAATTCATAATCTATCTCAAACATGGAAAAATGAAAGACAAAAATCAAGCTTTTGAATCGGAAACCGATTTGGATGCGGCAGGAACGGGTATTTTTAGGTTCATGGGAAAAGCTGAAAAACGGGTGTTTTTCGGAGAAATGCCGCCGTTTTTGCGGATTGTGAGTGGTTGCGAAAATTTTTTTGGCGGAATTTTTTCGGGAAACGTCCGTTTTGCATTCGGATATTTCAAACGCATTCTCAGTCAATCGTGCCGGCGCGGGTTTTCGGGTTGTGATTCTCGAGAATACGATACGTCGATGGTGCTTTTATCACTTATCGTTTGTTACAAACACCACCGATTGTCTCGTAAAAACGAAGCGAGGCACGAAGAAAACAGATGCATTTGAGTGTTTCGGAAGTCAAAAGCATTTATCGATGAAAGAAAGTACCCGCTACGCACCAATCACCCAAGATTACAGCCCGTTGATTGTGGCGAGTTGATTGAGAAAAGTCCGTGTGTTTCACCCGTTCCCTAACAAAACTGCATCCGGATCGATACCGTTAAAGTGGTAATTTAAAATGTTTCTCAAAGCTTCCCTGAGGGAGGTTTTCGGCTCCCAACCGAGTTTTTCCTTTGCGGCTTTGACGGACGGAACGCGACGTGCAACGTCCTGATAGCCTTTACCATAGTAATCATCCGCCGAGACGGTTTCGATTTTTACGGCATCCGCAAGTTTGGCATCGAATTCCCGCAGTACTTCTTTCAAAATCTCCGCGAGTTCGGCGACGGAATAATTTTCGTTCGGATTGCCGATGTTGAAAATTTCCTTATCCGCACAGTTGTTTTTATTTTCGATAATGCGCAACAGACAATCGACGCCGTCGTCAATGTAGGTAAAACAGCGGCGATTGCATCCGCCGTCCACCAGCTTTAACGGTTGCCGATGCAGAGCATTGTGTAAAAACTGCGTTACGATGCGCGAGCCCGCATCGTTACGAATGTCATCCAGCTTCGCACCGATAAAATTGAATGGTCGGAAAAGGGTGTAGCGGAGAGTTTTTTCAAAACCGTATGCGTAGATTAGACGATCCATCAGTTGTTTACAGCAGGAGTAGATCCAACGTTGTTTGTCGATAGGACCGAGAACGAAGTTTGTTGTATGTTCCTCAAACGCTTCGTCGGTTGCCATCCCGTAGACTTCGGAGGTGGATGGGAAAATAACGCGCTTATCGTATTCGTCGCACCAACGGATAACCTTCAAATTGGCTTCGAAATCCAGCTCGAAGACACTGAGCGGCTTTGTGACGTAAAGTTCCGGTGTTGCGATGGCAACCAGCGGGAGGATGATGTCGCACTTTTTTACGAGATAATGAATATCTTCATGATGAACGAGCAGATCGCGTTCGTAAAAATGAAACCGCGGATGATTAAGGCACGGCGTCAGTTTTTGTGTTGCCAAATCAACCGCATACACTTCATATGAGGTTTTTGCCAACAAATGCGCGCACAGACTGCTTCCGATAAAGCCGTTTGCGCCGAGGATAAGAATGTTTTTGTGTTCGTCCGAAGCCGTCATTTTTTCACAAAGTACCGCTTTTGTTCTACATGGCGGAAGGAGAGGGATTCGAACCCCCGAAACCTTTCGGTTTAACGGTTTTCAAGACCGCCGCGATCGACCGCTCCGCCATCCTTCCATGGTTTTATTCCGTGATAAAACCGGTGCAGGCGTCAAGTCAAAGGCAGATATATCAGGAGTACGATTGTGGTCGGAACAGGTTGGAAGTGGCACAAAGCGCACCGAATGATGTAGCGGATAATACTTGCAAAAGGTTACGAGCAAAGCGACAATCGCCTCGGCGGTGCTTCGTAAGCATTTGACGCGATCGATAAAAGTTGAAACCGACCTGTTTCTATTCTTCTTTTTGAAGTGCCTGCCGTTTCATTTTATCCAGTTTGGCTTCCTCCAGTTCCAGGCGTTTTTTCTCCAGTTGCAGGCGTTTCTTTTCGTTTTCAATCTCCAATGTTTCCCGTTCCAGCCGCTTCCGCTTGACTTCGGCACGTGCCCGTTCCAATTCATCTTCGGAACGATAAGACGATGGAGATGCTTCCTCAACAGTTCTGCGCCGCTTAGATGCCCGAGGTTCTTCGTCTTCGTTGTTGGTCGCCACACCGACCGCTCCGCCGGCAATGCCACCCAATGCCGCTCCCGCGAGCGCACCGCCAGCTCCGCCGTCAATAGCGTATCCGATGCCTGCGCCGACGGCGGAACCCAATCCGACGCCCGTTAATCCCGATTCCGTTTTAGTACAACCGCCCGCCAACAAAAAAAGGCAAGGGA
>DEWA01000041.1 GCA_002363035.1 Verrucomicrobia bacterium UBA3222 | reverse complement strand
CAGCTGCGCCCTTCCGAAGAAATGCAGTCGCTGGAAGCCGCCGCGCGGTGTCGTTCCGAGGCGGATTGGCTGGTGGGGATTAACGGGACGCGTGCCGTAACGGGACGCATGATGGGAGCACGGCGCAAAGAAGTTGCCAGTGTCGGTCGCGTGCAAACGCCCACGTTGGCACTCATTTGCGAGCGCGAGCAAGCCATTCGGGACTTTAAACCGTTGCCGTTTTGGCGTCTAAAAGGTACGTTTCACATCCAAAACGGCGACTACGTCGGTTGGTTACAGCGGGAAGGTTTTAAAAAAGCGCACGACGAAGACCGCAGTGACCGTTTTTGGAATGAGGATGAAGTTTTGCGTTTTTCGGAAACGTTGCAAACGTTGAAAAACCGCGACTGGGTCGTGGAGGAGACGACGAAAATCACGAAAACCGCGGCACCGCGATTGTTTGATTTGACGAGTTTGCAGCGCGAATGCAATCAACGGTTCGGGTTTTCGGCGAAAATGACGCTCGATATTGCCCAGCGGCTGTATGAAACCCACAAAGCCCTCACCTATCCCCGAACCGACGCGCGCGCGTTGCCGGAAGATTACGGTCCGACCTGTATCGCGACTTTGGGAAAACTCGATGAAACCTATGCGCCGTTTGCGCAAAAAATCATCGAAAATCATTGGGTGAACCCGAAGAATAAGACAATCTTCAACAACAAGGCGATTTCGGATCACTTCGCCATCATCCCGACGGGAACGCTGCCGAAAGGCATGAAGGAAGCCGACGCGAAGGTCTATGACTGCGTGGTACGGCGTTTTATGGCAGTGTTTTTTCCGCCGGCGGAGTTTGCCGTAACAACGCGTCGGACAACACAGGATGCTTTTACATTCAAAACAGAAGGCAAAGTGCTCGTCAAAGCCGGATGGATGGAAGTGACGCGCAAATCCGCAGCCGCCAAGGAAGAATTGCCGGCGTTGGTTGCGGAGGACGAAAATCGTGCGACGGGGCTTGAATTTCAATCGGAAGCGGACGAAACCCGACCGCCGGCGCGCTTTACCGAAGCCACGCTGTTGGCGAGCATGGAGCACGCGGGGCAACGGGTGGAGGACGAAGCGTTGGCGGAAGCGATGAAGGAACGCGGTCTCGGAACGCCGGCAACGCGCGCGCAGATTATCGAGAATTTAATCGCAACCAAGTATTTGGATCGGCACGAAAAGGAATTGGTGCCGACGGCGAAAGCGGAACAGTTGCTGTCGTTTTTGAAGGCGGTGCATGCGGAGGAATTGGCGAGCCCCGCGTTGACGGGCGAGTGGGAATATCGCCTCAATCGCATTCAAAACGGCGCCTTGAGCCGCACACAATTCATGGAAGATATTAAGACGATGACGTCGAAACTGGTGGATAAAATTATAAAATTTCAAGAGGAAGCGGGCGATGAACGCACAACGGTCGATTTGATTTCGCCGACCGACGGGCAACCGATGACGGAAACCTTTCGTTCCTGGCAGTCGCAGGACGGGAAAATGACCGTTTATAAAGTTATCGGCGGTCGAACGATGACGGTCGAAGAGGTGCGCGAGTTGTTGGCGAACAAGAAAATCGGTCCCTTGAGCGGTTTTGTTTCAAAATTCGGCAAACCCTATTCGGCGTCATTGATTTTGGATGAAAATTGGAAGGTAAAATTCGATTTTAACGCCGTTAACGCGGCATCCGTCGAACCGATCGACGTTTCGAATGCAGTCGTTGTCGGCGTTTGCCCCCTGTGTAAAGGGAAAGTGTATGCCGCCGAAAATCACTTTGTCTGCGAACATTCATCCTATGTTGCAAAAAGCGAACATCCCTGCGGCTTCCACGTCGCGCGTCTGTTGCTGGGCTTCCTGCTGTCGGATGACCACATGAAACAGCTGTTGAAGAACGGTAAAACGGAACTGATTGACGGTTTTACGTCCAAACGCACGGGGAAACGTTTTTCGGCATATTTGCTCTTAAAGTCCAACGGCGGAATCGGTTTTGAGTTTCCGCCGAGAGAAAAGGCGGAGAAGAAGGGGAAGTAAGGGGCGTTGGGGCAAATGATGCATTTTTACATACAGAGTGAGGGTGCTGAACGCAAATTGGGACGCAAAGGTCGTTAGCGGAAAAATAGGATTACAAACCATTTTACTCGGTTCTTTTTTGGCTGTCGTTTCTCTCATTATATCTGCAATTCTTGCACGAGAAGTCGGCGAACGGTTAATAAGGTTAGGAATCGCCGATAAATGCATGGCGATTTATTCTTGAAAATTTTCATTGAGAAGCTGTTAAAGGTCCCTCAGTGTACACTGCATTTTAAGCGGTTCAGTCTCGGTATCGGAGGAATAACAATTGCGGTTTTGCTACTCACGATGGTCGTTATGTCCTACACGGTTATGCCGAGAGAATGAGTGAAAAGTAACCTGTCGGCAGCCGAGAAAGACAGTCGTCGTAAACGGTATCTGCTTCTGCGGTATCGCCACGGGAATTGTGGAAGAAAATGGTGTTTTGGGGTGTTATCATGGGGCTGTTTGAAAAACGGTACTGCATCTTGGCAGCCGTCATTGTTCCGAGTTTCCTTTTTGGGTTATTGCATGTTTTTTCAAACGGAATCTTCAGCCCCCTTGAGAAGGCACAACTTGTTTTGGCGGGAACGGTTGCCGGCATTCCGTTTTCTTTAATCGAATATTATTATGACAGTTCTTGGAATAATACCCTGGTTCACGCTTTTTTGAATGCTCTTCCGTCATCGGCGGCATAATCCGTATCGGCACAGAACCGCATAAAAATGCGGCTTATACCTATGTCCCGAAATCAAAATCACCCCTTATTACAGGCGGAACTTTCGGCACCGAGACATCAGCCATATCAATCGCCGCATATTCCCTGTTCATCGGAATGCTTGTCTTAATGCTTCGCAAGAAAAAACAGGCAGATAAACGAGAGAATTGGCAAATAAACCAATAAGTAGCATTTTTTGCATAAAACCTGCGCAGTCGCACGGACGAAATGGCTTTTGTTGCGCCGTTTTCGGCTTATAATGAAAATGTCAGCGCGATTTTTTGACACCGCGCGACGTAACGAAAGATGCTTCGAACGGTTCGGCAGGCTTTTAATAAGCGACATTTTTGGATCGCGGCAGGCATCTGGATGGTGCTTTTTGCGACGATTTTCTTTCCGTTGCATGCCGACGAATTGTTTCGTTTTCACTCCGATACGCCAATGCGGCAATTTATAACGCCGTTTTTTGACGAGAACGGCATCAAAACGTGGCAGTGTGAAGGCGAAACGGTTCAATACCTGAACGAATCGCGGTTTAACGTTCGCAAGATGTGCATCACGTTTTTCGATCCGCAACGGAGAGATAAGGTCGACATGACGGTTCGCAGCGAGGACGCGGTCGTTTCGTTGCCGAAGCATCGCGCGTCCGGGAAATCGCTGTTGACGGTAACGAACCCCGAATACACCATTGTGGGTGAGCAGTGGGTGTGGGAAGGAAAGCACGAAAAGGCGAGTTTTTCAAAAGTTTTCATCGGCAAAAACGCCAACGTCCTGTTTTATGACCGCTAAAAAATGCTTGTTGTGTCTCTTTTCGGCGGCATTTTGCGCTTTATTGTCGGCGGCGAACCCCTCCACCACCGTCACAAGCGACCGCATGGAAATGTTGCGGTTCGAAGATCACAACGAATTTCTGTTTGTCGGAAACGTGCAACTGAACGGTAAGGAAGTTTCCGGTTCCTGCGAACGCATGTGGGTGCGTACGCAATCGGAACAACAGGCGAAAAACAATGTCGCGGTGCCGCTTTGGTGCTTCGCGCAAAAATTTTCGGAACAACCGCGTAAATTGTTTTGTTATCTATCGCCCGTCGATACGCATAAAACAGCCTTGTCGCCGGCGGGACAGTTAAAGTTGATTGTTGCAAAGGGCGACGTGTTTTTGAAAACATCCGACAAAGAAACAGGCGAAACAAAGCAGGCAACGGCGCAAAAGGCGGTTATCTACCCGAATGAAGGGAAAATGGTTTTATCGGAGCATCCGGTTGTGAAATGTTCGGTGCAGGGCACGTTTAGAGGCGAAAAGATTACCTTTTTTCAAAACTCCGGACAGGTGTTGGTCGAGAATTCCAATGCCGGCGGACGGGCACAGGTGCAGTTGGGCGAAGAGGAATGAAACGCGTCGGTTCATCTCAACGGCGGTCGGGCGTCGGGCTTTTTTTGGAATAACGCTGTCATGAACGAAGGCGGAATACCCTTTATTGCGACGGAGAACTTGCGCAAAACCTTCGGCGACCGCGAAGTGGTGCGCGGGGTGAACATCAACGTCAAAGCCGGCGAAGTCGTCGGGCTGCTGGGACCGAACGGCGCCGGAAAAACGACGACTTTTTACATGACGGTCGGGCTGATTGCCGTCACAAGCGGTCGGGTCATCTTTAACGGTGCGGATGTGACCGCTTTACCGATGTATAAACGGGCACGCAAGGGCATCGGCTATTTACCGCAGGAAGCGTCGGTATTCCGCAAGCTGACGGTGGAAGAAAATATTCGTGCGATTTTGGAGACTTTGGATCTGACGCGTTTGGAAATCAAACAACAAACGCAGTCGGCACTGGAGAATCTGGGTCTCACGAAAGTTGCCAAACAGAAAGCTTTTACTCTGAGCGGCGGCGAACGGCGACGCCTGGAAATCACGCGCGCTTTGCTGACGCACCCGCAATTTCTGCTGATGGACGAACCGTTCAGCGGCGTGGATCCCATCAGCGTCCAAGAGGTACAGCAGATTATTTTAAGCCTGAAGCATCAGGGCATCGGTGTACTGATTACCGACCATAACGTGCGCGAAACCTTACGCGTGGTCGATCGCGCCTATCTTTTGTACGATGGACGCGTATTATGCGCCGGCGATCGCGAAACGTTGCTCAACGATCCGCAAAGCCGCAAGTTTTATCTCGGGGAAGGGTTTGAGGCGTAAAAAGCGGCTGTGACGAACCTCTAAAAATCATATTCCATCTTCTCGCCGTACTCGCGATTTTAAAAGAAGAAATTCAAGAGCGCAAGTTACCCGAGGCGATGCAGGGGTAAAGAGAAGCGTCCGTCGTCAGGGCGGTTAAGTTTCGGGCGCGTGAGAGACGGTTGTCTGCGCGGAGTTTGCAGATCTGCTCCAAAGGGTTAAACGATAAAGCAGCCAATCAAAGACAGTACAGGGAATAAGGCAGTACCCGTTCTTACACGTGTATCGCGTAGAACCGGAAATGTTACAACAGTTCCCGTTCAATCGCGTACACCACACCCCTGATGCGATCCGCCCTATCCTGACCTTAATAAAAGACCACCCACTTACCGACTTTACCGTCTTTACCGTCTTTATGCCCATGGTGCTCCACGGAAATGTAAATTCCATCTTTGTTTGTTACCTGTGACAGAACACACTCTTCCGTGCAACCATGCTCCTTCCTTCTGTGTTCATGATCCATGTATCCTTCACCGCACATTGGACATTGTCCGACCCACTGCTCACAACAGAAATTATGCCCACTTGTCCTGCTTCCGCTCGCAACGGGACATTCTTCCACGCATTTGTGTTCCTTCATCCAATGTTGCTTCCTGTCTGGAACCTCACGCTTGCAAATCGGACAATTTGCAGGTCCGTTCCTGCAGGAAGCACCGTGAACAAAATCTTCCGATTCGTTAAACCCACAAGTCTCCTCGCATTTATGCTCTTCCCGCATATGCACGGTCAGTTGTTCCGCACTACCGGTAAATTTACAACCCTTTCTCTCCAAGGGACACGGTTTGATAAAATTCTTGCATGAGGGATCACATTGCCACTTCCAGGTTAGTTCCTTTGTATTCGCAATCGGTTTGCATACACCCCACTTACACTCGTGCTCTGTCATCATCTGGTTCAGCGGGTGTACTTTCTTGCACAACGGACAATGTACGGAATGATTTTCAACATGCCACCAGTCATAGACTTGGAACAAAGGAACATATCTTCCGCAGACACACAACTTCACATCCTTATGGTTATTCTTGGTATCATGCTCCGCTTCATCTTTGAAGATCCCGGG
The DNA here is from genome assembly GCA_002363035.1 of Verrucomicrobia bacterium UBA3222. Classification (GTDB taxonomy): domain Bacteria; phylum Verrucomicrobiota; class Verrucomicrobiia; order Opitutales; family UBA9783; genus UBA3222. The sequence goes on along the minus strand of DEWA01000041.1, from coordinate 5,806 downwards.
ACACAAAAGACAAAAGTAACAATCCTTGTGTTTTTTATCGTGACGAACGACAGAATTTGAGACCCAAGTTCCACATATTCCGCAGAAACAATGCGTGTACCTCATATGATCCGATTGATCGCCTTTCTGCAATCCACCGCATAAGAAACACCAAAAATAAAGATTTTTATGACGTTTCTCTCTCGCGTGACTGCCGATGGTTTCCATACGCACGACATCACCACAAACGGGGCATTCCCCGTAGCCTTTGTGCATGGTCAACAAATGCTTATTCCTGGATTCCGACCGTTCCTTCTCGTCTTTCGATTTGTACTGGATGACATTCGCGCAGTCCATACACCACCAATGGCTTTTGTCATGTTCTACCTGCCGATGCTGTTTCTCATTCCGCCAAACATCCACATTATTGCATTCCTGGCAGTCAAAAGAACAATCTTTGTGTTTCGATTTCACATGTTCCTTAACCTTGTCATGTTGCCCAAAAAAGTCACGGCGAGGGCACCATACAAAAAAAGTCTTTTTGTTCTCCCCGTTTTCGCCAACCATGTGTACATTTTTCCTCAGATGATGTCGAATGTACATCCAGCCGGGGGCCGTGAAACAGGGCCATTTGCACGACTCGTACTTATTACCGTTCTGTCCCAACCTCTGAAATTTGCAACGACCTTCAAAGAAGGGATGTTTCCTACCCGCATGCACTTCGAGCAGAGTATCAATCTGCTCGCCGCAAATCGGGCAGGGAAATCCGTGTTCCTTCCTCATGTGTTCCCCACGTTTTTCCTCGGAGAATGTTTTGCGACAAAACGGTAACGAACATTGACCTGGATGACACGTTGCCATATGCGCTTCATAACATTCTTTCCGTACTTCTTGGCAGATATAACACTGGAATATATCGATTTTGTGTTGCTTTTCCTTGTGCTCTTGCCAATTCGCTTCCAGAATCCTTCCTTTGCAACTTTTGCAGAAAAACTCTCGTTTCGGCAAATAATCGCAATGTTTATCCCGTAAATGTTCGTACTTAAGCATTAACGGAAAAACCGGTAGTTCTTTCCCGTCTTCTTTACACAATGAACAACAAAAAGTTTCTGTTGCCGGATAGGAATATATTTCATCGTAACACTTACATTCAAAGTAAAGATGCGTAATCCAACTGTTCACGCCGATTTGCTTTTCGCATTTCGAACACCAAAAAGCATATTCCAAAACACAATGCACCTTCTCCACATGCTCCTCAAAAGGAGGAACTTTGTAAGCCTGACTTATGCCGTCTTCGTCTACGACGCGGCAAGTCTGTTCATTCCGGTAATGATACAACACATTCTTCCGTACACCATGCCATTTAACATAGCACCCGTCGCAAAAAAACGTTTTGGGCATCTTATTGCCATGTTCGGACTTAACATTGTGACTCCCCCAATCTTCATCCCAAATCGCCTTCTCGCACACATCGCACCAAAAAAACCCCCCGAAGGCCCTGCCGCCGCACAACGCCGCAACACATACCGATAAAACACACGTTTTCAGATATTGATGTACCATACTAATATGTTGATTAATCAGGAAAATTTTATAAATGCAAGATGTATTTTCCGTTTTTCCACGAAACGGAAAAAACTACACAATGTGCATTAACTCGGATACGCCCCGCCCGACGGAATCGGCTTACCCGACGCACTTCGCCGTCTTATTCCCGTTTCCGCCGAAAATCGCACACAATTCCCGCGCAATCCCGACATAGCTTAAACAATCGCCGCGGTTGGACGGGATCGCGACGTCCAGAATGATATCTTTCGTATCGCCGAACAGTTCCTCCAACGGCGTACCGACGGCGGGATTGCGGTCGTTTAAAATCAACAAACCGTGACAGCGCGTTTCCGAAAGCCCCAATTCGTCCGCACTGCACATCATACCGCAGGATTCGACGCCGCGCATCACGGTTTCCTTTAAAACCACATCGCCCAAACGCGCGCCTTCCAACGCAACGGGCACCTTATCGTTGACCTTAAAATTACTTGCGCCGCAGACGATTTGCAACGATCCTGCCTGCCCGACATCCACGGTACAAACGCTCAAATGATCCGAATTCGGATGCGGGACTTTTGTTTTCACCTGCCCGACAACCAACGATCCGCTTCCGCAATAACCGCAGGATTCCGTTCCGTCGATTTCAAATCCCAACCGCACCAACGCTTCGGAGACGGCTTCAAACGTCTGCGGCACCGGCAGGTATTGGTTTAAAAATTTCAACGAGAACTTCATGGTTTGATTTCAATCGCGGAACCCGTGAGTGTCAACGACGGAAGGTTGGCTCCGAACGTGCGAAACGATGAAAATCAACATTCTCAACATTCGGATATTTAACAAACAAAAGCCTTCCGTGCACGCACACGGTTTTTAGGCAATACACATGCTTCTTTATACACTTCATACAATGTTGCCGTATTTTAAAAACGGATGATTTATTCTCAAAAAAGCAAACAGAACCAAAATAACAAATTTAGTTATCTTTAACCGAACTTCAACACTCGGCTTGTACTTAACTTTTTTTAGCCAAAATAACAAAAATTATAAAAATTTGTTTTTTTAATGTCCTCATAGCATATGCAAACAAAATTACCAAAATTACAAAACTTACAAAAATAATTCGAAATTCAAAAAATTTGCACATTTCCAACACGCAATCGATGCAACGATGCAGTCGCAAAATTCAGTCTTGAACCGTCTTTACGCTTTTAAGATCTTTGAATGCCAAAATGCGGAAATGTATGCCGAAAATTAAAATTTTTCTTGCAGAACGGATATTTTTTCTCAAGGCTCAACCGTGAAGTGTATGAAAGTGTTCCGTTTTCGTTGTTTGTGCCTGGGTTTGGTTGCGTTTTCCGCCGTTTCGATGCGGGCGAAAGAGATTAAGGTGACATTTGACGCGAAAGATTATGAATCCGACAAAGATTGGAAGCGGTTCGTCGAAGCGCTCTGGCACAGATTAAGCTGCAATACGTATTGCAGCCGATCGGATTGTAAGTTTCGTTTGCATATTCTCAACTGCGATATTTTCGGTACGGAGCCGCCGAAACTGTCCGATTGTTTTGAAGCCGGTAACATCCTTGCGCTGGCAGAGGAGATATTCGGTAAAGTTTCAGCTTTGAACATCAAAAGCCGAAAATTTTCCACGCGATCCCTCGAACGGCTTTTTACAAAAGCAGCCGACATTTTCCTGGATGGTACCGAAACAATCGAAGGTACCCTACCGGAGACGTGCAAGTTGCATGTTAGGCTGGAAATCGATCCTTTCAACGGGAAACCTTCTTCGGACGGAGGCTTTCTGTTATCGCGATTTGTTGGAGTTGTTTTCGAACTGCTGAAACGGTATCCCGACGATCAACGTGTCATTTTTGAATTGACTGTCAAAAACGGTGATTTTTTCAACTCTGAGCCCATTACGGATTACAGGAGTTCCCTCGATAAACAGGAATCGAATCAGCAGGAGATCACAAAGATACTTTCGAGAATTAAAGTTCTTCAGGTGTATACAAAACATTTTTCTACACTGTCCTTGTTAAAAGTTTTTCCGTGGGTCGAGACATTGATATTGCCAAACGCCGAGTGTATTTCCGGAATTTCGAAAGAAACCGATCTTCGGATATCTCCTCAAGATTGCGACAAGATGGAAGACATTATTCGCAATCCTTCTCCGCGCTTGGAGAGGGTGCGTGCTCCAAAGGTAACCAAAATCGCAAACGCCGCTTTCTTTGGCTTTCAAAATTTACAGGCTGTTAATGCCTATCCTCCTTCCTATGGCGAAAAACAACCTGCCATCGTTTGTACTTCGCTTCCGGAGGACTATTTTGCACAAAACGCGGCTCCAGAAAATACGCGTATTGCTCCGGTCACGTATCAAGTTTTGGGATATACAGATACGGATGGGGAAAAGCAAACAGAAGTCTCAAAGGACAGCAACAAAACCGTCGAAATCGGGGCTGATGCATTCGCAAGGTGCTTTTCTCTGCAACATGTTTCCGCACATATTTCAAAGATCGGTTACGGAGCTTTTGCCGCTTCCGGACTTAAAAGTGCGCATTTATTGCTTTCGGAATCGGCTACCGTCGGGAAGGACGTTTTTTACAACTGCTTTTACCTGAAAGAGTGTCTGATGATGTCCGATCAATGGGAAGGCGAGTTTACGGAAAACTTTGACGGTTGGTTTTGGAATTGTTTTTCATTAAAAACCATTTGCATGCCGAATGTGCGATGTCACGAGTTTTTTGTCAGTCAGGCTCCTCATAGCGTCAGAAAATACCCATTGCCGACAAACGTAGAGAAATCAGTCAAGCCGACACGCGTGTTCATAAATTGCTTTTCTCTCGAAGAATTGGATCTTCGCTGTTATACAACACATTATTGTAATTGCCTCCCCTGCGACGTACTGCAATTCAATCATCAGAAAGCCCGCGGTTATAATTTTCGTTCGTCTTATTATGCATCTTTCGAAAGCGGTATACCGCGAGAAGTACCTGTCGACGGTTATTCGGATATAGTCAAAGGGTATATACAGCTAAGTTGCGAGGCGATAGATGGACTTTGCGCAATACCTGTCCATGCCCCCGAACCCTGGGGACCTTTATGCAAAATAAAAACCGTAATTTATAATCCCGAACTTTTAAAAAGCCTTGAATGTAGCCCCAAACCTCTCATCTATCCCTACCAAGTACTCGCGTGCAATAAATATGTGGCGGCGGGACTGTTTTCACGGTCTTTCAAAACCCCAGAATTGCTTTATGATAAAAATCTCCCGTCTTCTTTTCAGAGATTTAACGATGCCTATTCGAAGTGGTTCATTTATAAGAAAGAGAAACCGCAAAATGAAATGATCGGCAGAAAAACAAAGCGCACCAATTTCCTGTTACACGGCGGGTGAAGACATACTTTGTACGGGTTCCGGTGTTGAGAATTATTTAAAGCGCCGCCCGGTTGCTTGTTTTTTTGCAACAAATTCCGATTTTTAACGTGGACATATACTCCGTTGCGGGTCATTCCCGTTTTTTTATTATTTCTTCGCCAAAGGACAACATTTTTGTCCGTACAATCTAAGAAGACGTTTTTTTCTGTGCCACCCGACACACCTTGTGCCGAAATCTGTGCCAAAACGGCACAAAAACCGCCTCGCGGCACAAGGATGTTTTCCGTTAATTCCGCTTCGGAAGCGGATTCGACAACTTGGCACGATTTATGCGTAATAAGAAAGCATGAGCAGCAAAGTTTCAAACAAGGTTTTGGGAATTGACTTGGGAACGACCAATTCCTGCATGTCGGTGATGGAAGGCGGGGAGCCGGTGGTCATCCCCAATGCCGAGGGGGCGCGCACGACGCCGTCGATTGTGGCATTTACAAAAACGGGCGAACGGTTGGTCGGTCAGGCGGCGAAGCGTCAGGCGGTGACCAATCCGAAGAATACCATTTTTTCCGCGAAACGTCTCATCGGGCGCAAATTCAGCGAAGTTCAGGATATTATTAGAACCCTGCCGTACAAAGTCGTCGAAGGCAAAAACGGCGATGCGGCGATTGAATGCCAGGTCGGCGACAAAACCGAGCGGTTCGCGCCGGAACAGATTTCCGCAATGGTGCTGGCGAAGCTGAAAGCAGACGCGGAGGCGTATCTGGGCGAAGAGATCAAAGAGGCGGTCATTACGGTGCCCGCGTACTTTAACGATTCGCAACGACAAGCCACCAAGGATGCCGGAACGATTGCAGGCTTGAACGTTTTAAGAATTATCAACGAACCGACGGCGGCGTCTTTGGCGTACGG
>DEWA01000018.1 GCA_002363035.1 Verrucomicrobia bacterium UBA3222 | reverse complement strand
CAAACGTCTTTAATCCCTCAAAATAGTTCGATATAATAAATACCCGTTTTAGTCTTCGAAGTATGAAGCAAGTGCTTTTTTAGTCCTTTCGATAAGTGCCGGAATATTAAGGCGCATTTTGGAAAATTCGTACCTGAGACTGTTCAATTTTCATCCATGATGCAACCGAACAACTTAAAGCGGCGGTAACTTGTATTTTGGCAATTTCCGACAATGTTTTTCGCACAACACCTTCAAAAACCACTCGCACTGCGTTCTTTACGGGAAAAATTCACACAAAAGAGCGATCGTTTTTCCTCACACCTTCCGAAGCGCTTTTTAAATCTTCTATGCACGCGTCCGCAGGTACTGATCGACTTTATCCGCCGTAATCACGCCGTAGTTAACGGTTCCGAGCCAACCGGACATGATAATACCGACCGAACCGGCATGGTATAAACCGCGCACATGTTGCGACAATTCCATGGAAACCTTTAAACCTTCGAATTTGGTTCCGAATGACGCACCCTCCCAATGTTGCGTGTAACGTTGAAACGTGCGCGGCGTCGCTACCTCAATCCAGGCAATTTTGTCAACCGCATGCGGCACAAAACGCTCCAAAGCTGCTAACGTGCGTTGTTTGAGCGTTTCTTTCGCCGCCTTGTAATGCTCTTCCGATAAATTTGCCCAATCCTCCCAAAGAGCATTCGTCGAAGCGACAATCGTGTACCGCGGCGTCTGGCTTTCGGGACGAATACTCGGATAATAGACGGAAAACGTCCGACTTTGGGTATTAAATGCTTTCAGCGAGGCACTTGAAAAACGTTCCTCATCGGACGTAAAAATCAAATCTCCGATGTTCGGCAACGTTTCGCCCTCTTTAAACCCCATGTACACCTGACAGGAGCTGTTGTTTAAACGTACCGCCTTTGTCTCCGCGCGAAAGGCTTCATCGATGTCATTCGATTCCAATAGGGATAAAATCGTCGCTTTCAGATTGGCATTCGACACAATCGCTTTGCACGCGATCGCTTCGCCGTTCACCTGTAAACCGACCACCGTCGGGATGCCTTCGCGCTTTTCGGTCAAAATTCTCTCTACCTGCGCGCGTTTCACAATCGTCACGCCGTTCTTTTGCAGTTCGGTCGTCATTTCCCGAATAAGGCAATCGGTACCGCCGCGGAACGTGTACACGCCTTTACTCATGAAATTGGAAAACACAATCCCGTAGGTAATCGCAGGGTCTTCCAACGTCGAACCGTTGGCATAGGTAATGGGCTCCATCAACAGCCGATGCACATCGGGACGCTGCGGGAAAAATTCCTCGAACAATTCGCCCGTCGTGCGCCGATCCGCATCGTAGAAATTCATGCCGCGCAAATGCTCAAAAAACGCCTCGACGCGCTCCGGCGAAATTTTGAACACACGGACCAGCTTGTTTGTAAAATCCGTACGATCGAAGGTTGTCTCAAATTGAAACTGCGGATTGACGAAGCGCACGTGCGGTAGTTGAACAATGGAATTCGCGATGGTCGCATTCCAGTAGCGACGGCAGGATTTTATCATTCCGACGGGGAACCCGTGCAACGACACGTCAAACGTAAAACCGCCGGGACGCTTAAAATAAGCCGCCAACCCGCCCAACTGCGCGTGTTGCTCCAAAAGCACAACCTTATGCCCCTGTTTCGCCAAAACGTTCGCCGCCGTCAGCCCCGACAGCCCGCCGCCGATGACACAAACATCGCAGTTCTTCGGGAAGAGTGATCCCATACGGCTTTATTGATGGGAATTTTGGGTTTAAGGGCAATGAAAAAGAAGTAGACTTCAGAGGAGAAAAGTCCTTTGGGAAAACGTGGAGTTTGGATGTTGCGTTATGATGCTTTGAATTCCACCTTTTTGTTAGTGAAGTTCTGCTCCACCATCACAACTTTAAGCTAAACAACTTGCTATTCAATATCAACTCACAGTTTTTTTATGAAAAAGTACCGAATGATTTTATAAAAATCTTTACTTCCGCAAAAAAGCACATTGAACTGAGCTTGTTGATTTCATATGGGGAACCTTAAAAAGAAGCGTATTTTAAAGATGAATAAGCATAAGCGGCGGAAGAAGTCCAAAGCGACGCGTCATCGGAAACGCACCTGGTCTTTATAGAAAGTTCGTCCCGTGGCATTCGGGAAGGGGCGAAATCTGCGCGGTGGTTTCATCGGGAAGGTTGCTTTGTTGCTTTTTTTATCGCTTTCGTTTGGGATATTTGTTGTTTATCTCAGCCGAACAGGTAGTTCGTTGTCGACTTTTCGAGATTGTTTAGCGGCATTTTACGGTTTTGCGAAACAACACCCGTGGTTTTTGGTATTATCGCTGCTGTTTTTGCCGACCTTTGGCATTCCGATTGCACCGTTATTGATTTTGGCGGGTTCCTGTTGGAATTTGGAAGTTGCTCTCAAAATTGTCTTTATCTGCATCGGTTTTAATCTCGTCTTTTCGCATTTTTTTTACAAACGATGCCTTAATCGCTTTTTAATAAAGCTCATCTTCCGCAACAAACAAATACGCCAGCCGCGCCCGAATACACGCTTCAACAGTCTCCGTTGGTGCCTGCTTATTCAACTCATTCCGCACCTCCCCTACTCCGTTCAATGCTATGTTTTGGCGACTTTGAAAGAAGTGCGCTTTTGCCATTATCTTGCCGTCAGTTGGTTGGTACAGTTTATCTGGGCAGTCGGTTTTGTCTGCGGCGGACGCACGATTTACACGGGACATTTCGGTTTAACGATTTTTTGCGTTTTTTTGCTCGTCGTGTACGTACTGTATCGTTGCTTTTGTCGGTGGCGGAGGCAGAGGAGAGACGCATTGGAAATCTGATTGGCATGTATACTGTTTTTAATCGTCGACTTCAATCCGTATGCTGACCCCCTTCATCAAAGGTGCTCTGTCGGTCTGTGAATTATCCCTCTGTCTGCGGCAGTTGGTGCGCGATGCGTTCCCATTTGTTGCCGTGTACGGCGAGATTTCCAATCTTCGCACGGTAAAAGGCATTACCTGGTTCACATTGAAAGACGCCGCAAGCCAAATTCCCGCGGTTCTGTTTCAAAGTGATACCGCATCGCTACAACAGCCGTTGGAGAACGGGCAATCGGTGTTGGTCGAAGGTCGCATCGATGTTTATGTCGCCTCGGGACGGTATCAGTTGGTTGCCAAAAAAATCCGCAAACTCGGTATCGGTGAACTGCAACAACAATTTGAGGTTTTAAAGGAAAAATTTCGCAACGAAGGGCTTTTTTCGCCCGAAAAAAAGCTCCCGGTTCCGAATCTTCCGAAATATATCGGGATTATCACCTCGCCGGAAGCCGCGGCGCTGCAGGATTTTTTGCAGATTTTACGGCGAAAAAACTGGAAAGGATCGTTGCTGTTGGCACCGTCGCTTGTGCAGGGCAACGGCGCGCCGCCGGCAATTATGAAAGCATTTCGACGGTTGCAACAGCGTCCCGAAATCGAATTGATTGTTCTCATTCGCGGCGGCGGCAGTTTTGAAGATTTAAATTGCTTCAATCACGAAGGACTGGTGCGTTTTCTGGCGCAACGCCGCAAGCCTTTATTAACGGGCATCGGGCACGAAACGGATTACACACTCTGTGATTTTGTTGCGGACAAACGCGCCGAAACACCGACCGCCGCCGCCGAAATTCTTGCCAATGCGTATCAAAACGCCCTGCAACAACGGCAAAACAATCTTCAACGCCTCAGGCGCGCCTTTGAATTCCGTTATCAAAACTTTCGACAGCGGTACGGTGTTGCGGAAATATCTTTAAAACGTTTTTGTCCAAACTGCATTATCGAACAGCAACGGCAATGTTACCTGCAACTTTCGAAAGATTTTGACAACGCATACCGCCGGCAACTGCAAACAAAACAACATGCTTTCGACACAATTCGTTCCCGTATTCAAGCTATTCCGCTGGCTTTTCGCCTTCGGGAACACCAGACAAAGCTGAAAACCGCAACCGATCGTTTGCAACGGTGCTTTCGGCAAACATACGAATTACACACACAAAGCAT
>DEWA01000013.1 GCA_002363035.1 Verrucomicrobia bacterium UBA3222 | reverse complement strand
ACGCGCCATCGGCTATTCGACGTTGATCGGCTTCGGAAGTTTGTGCAGTGCAATCGGACCTTTTATTTACAGTTGTCTGTTTGCCGTGTTCGGGAATTATATGTCGGTCGGACGGTTTATGTTTGTCACAAATATCGCGGTTGCTCTGTGGGTTTTATATCTCTGTCTGAAACCGAAGCGGTTGGGCGTCTGAAAAGGGCAGGGGAGAGTTTCACTTCATTTTTTCCATTTCTTCACACAGTTTTCGAATTTTATCCCCGTAACTGTCCTGATGTTTTAACGCATCCTGTAAGGAACCGTACTTCTTCGTATCGTATCCCGGAAATGCCCATTTGCCGCCCAAATCCTCAATGCACGGCGCACAACCGCGGTCTTTTACATAACGAAACCGCGGATCGACGCACGGATTGTTAAGCGGTGCCGTTGATGCGTATGCTTTTAAGTGTTGAATTTGGGCGCGAACACCGAGTTGCGGTGTTGCAAAGGAATGCCCTTTCACTCCGCCGCCTGTTGCGCCTAATCCCGCAAAATTATTTTGTTCAGGCAGAACATCGCCGCCGAATTTGAAAAAGTTTGTTTCGTGCAACGCCTGAGCAAATGCCACATCGCCGCGAATGCCTTCCTTTGCACCTTCCGAAAGATAAATTTCCGGTAAAAGAAGATATTTGTTGTTTATCTTCGGATGACGTCGCTTTAAAAACTTCCGCATTTGCTCGGCGGTACAGCGCGCTTTGCCCGTGATCCGCGTGTGCGTTTGGGATAATTTTTCCGTCGCGTGTGAAGCTTTTGCATCCGAATGGGAAACATGACTCACCGTTGTTCGCGTATTGTTCGGCGATAAATGATCGTGCGAAGTTGTATCGTACGTACAGCCCGAAAGCAATACCAAAGCGGTACAGAGCCACAAAAACGAAATCCGCACAGGTTTATAGTAATCACTTTTTATAAAAAGTCAAACAAAGGTTGGCACGAAGCATGCTTCATAAGAAACCACCAACACCAAGCGTTGTTCCGAACCGAGGGGCGGCGCAAGTGATACTTATGAAAACAACACAAAAAAATACAAAAGATACCAATCCGCCGGCGTTTGACTTCGAAAAGCTCGCGAGCGCGCTTCGTCGGGAAATCGAAGAATACGGTTCATTGCTCAGCATGATTTACGAGCAACAGAGCTGTCTGATGCAAACGCTCATGGAGGAAACCACGAAAATCGAATCGCAGTTGACCGCGAACCAGCTGGCGACCGCCGACCGTTCCGCCATCGTCGGTCAACTTGCGGAGGAATTGCACCGTGAGAAAATTTCGCTGAAGGACTTGCCGAGCGTGGTTCCGAACGAATTAAAATACTTATTCCAGGCGCTGGTGGACGAGGTTGGTACGTTGCGTTCGCGTATCAAGGATAAAACGCAATTTTTATCCAAATTGCTGGAGCAGGTGCAAAATACCAACACGTCGATTATCAATCACGTGTTTCCGAAGGGTATTTTCAACGACGAAGCGGCTTAAAACCTCGTAAGAAAGGAATGTTATGTTAGTTTTATCCAGGAAAAGCGGCGAATCCGTCATCATCGTCAGTCCGCAGGGCACCACCGTCGAGGTGCTCGTAACCAAGGTTGATTATAATCAGGCGAAAATCGGCATCAACGCACCCGCCGATTTCAAGATTTTTCGTAAGGAAATTTATGATCGGGTTGGGAATTCGTAAGCTATTTGGAATAAGGGAAAGATGAGGGGTGATAATGTACTGATTACCAATGCCGATCTTGATCGGGCTCAAGAAACTTTGAGCCCGCGAGGCATCGGGAATGACGGCAAGCATACTGTTAAGGAAGACCATACGGCGACTAATCTTAATACCGGCAAAGTAACGAAAGCACCGAATTTTTCCAATCAAACGGGGAATCAAAATGTTCGCCAAACAATCGTAAATGACAAACCGGTATTCATGTCATCTCGGAGTAACATGGATGAAGCCCTGGATACGCTTTGGACAATCGAAAGGTATTTGGACGAGGAAACCCAAGAGGAACTTAATTTTAGGACCGATTCGGGTTTCTGGGGAACCGTAAAGAATTTATTCTTTAAATTTCTCGGTTTGTTCAACAGTGCCGTTAAAGAAAATCGTACGAACGCGCTCAATCAACAAATCGACGATGTTTTGAAAAAAATCTGCAAGAATAAGGATTTTTATGAGAAGGTTCTTGTGTCTGTCATGAATGACAGGGATATCGACGAAGAACTTAAAACAACGTGCTTCCGTTTTTTTAGCGATAAACCGGAGTTTCAGAAGGAACTGTTTCAGAAAATAGAAAAACCTAGCAGCGACGTTTTGCTCTGTGCTTTAAAGTATTGGAAGAAAGAAATAAAAAACGGTAAGCTGTTCGGTAATGACGTATGCGATCAGTGGTTATCTCCGTTGATGAATGATAAAAACACAACTGAAAAAACAAAGTTGGATCTTTACACATTTTTTGACGACAATTCCGAAATTCAGGATAAACTGTTTAAAAGTTTGAAAAATCCGCCAAATGAGATAAGGAAAAAGTTTTTGGAAAGACATAAAGAAGAAATCGTATCAGGCAAAATTTTTGGCTTCAGTCAGGATCGAAATCCGTACGGCATATACGGTGAATCGGAGATTAAAGATTCGTTTTTAAAAAAAGAATACCCATTGGCGACATTGTTTTTAGCAATGGCGAATGCACGGCGTGATTTGGATAAAAGTATTTTTGCCGACAAGAAAAATTGGAAATTGATGCAAAATTCGGATCAACAAAAGGAGTACATGAAAGCCGCGTGCAGCTTGACCAAAGAACAGGTTTTTCAAAGTTTGGAAAGCATAAAAACAATCGAATATGATAAGGTTAAAAAAGATCAAAATTCAAATATCAAAAAGGTCTTGGATTTTTTAAAAGCCCCCGAATCAGGCAACATAGATATACCCGAGGAGGATCCAAAGGGGTCTTTTTATCCGACAGTTGTAAAGGATACTCTCAGAAGCATGCACTACTCATTTGTTTTTGGTAAAACGAAAATCGATCTTTCAAAGTTGAGTAAACTGAAGACAGATGATCCGAAGGTGTTTTTTCAAGCATTGAAAAAACAACTTTGGAATGCTCAAAAGGAATGCCTGCTGGACGAAAACCAACTGGAGCAGTTGGTTAACTTTATTTTTTATTCGCCTTCACAAGGCTATTGCGCGTCACAATTGGGCGATATTTGTTATAAGCCGTTCGACGGAAATATGTCCGTTCAGGTTGCATTTAATAGAAACGAAGGTCCTGTTGTTACGATAAAAAGTGAGTCTACTTACAATTTTATAGGTTTTATAGGACCTTTGGATTTGCCAATAAGCGATAATGAAGCACCGCGTGTACACACATCCGGCACATTGAAGCTGACGTATGAAAGTCCAATCAATGCTTCAAATGCAAATAAATACGAGATTTCCGTTGAAGAGTATAGTAATTCCGTAACATTCACATAATTCAGCGCCATGCCTGTATTTTGGGATACTGATTGAACGGAGTGTTGTATTTTTTCTACCGCCCCATCCCCCTCCAAACCTTCTGAATAAACAGAACAAAAAAGTTGTTCGCCGTTACATTCGTGGCGGTGGCAATCGGATCGAGCAACATGTAGAAGGTGGTCATTAAAGCGAGCATTTCGGCGTTGAAACCGAAAACGTGTTCCAAAATCGGCAGCGAAACCACAACGGAACCGCCCGGGATGCCGGCGCCCGCGAATTTATTTAAAATAAACAAAATCCCGAAGTGCATAAATGCCCAAACGGTCGGCAACGGTTGCCCGAAGCCGTTGAGCACCAGAACCGCCAAAATTGGGATAATAA
>DEWA01000027.1 GCA_002363035.1 Verrucomicrobia bacterium UBA3222 | reverse complement strand
TGCGTTGGATGCCGGGAGCTTTTGAGTTAAAGGAAAGCTTTAATGTTGGCGGCGTTGCCGGCAAAAGTATTTTAAAGGTGAAACAGCCTGTCGTGCATGCCGTCGAGGTCGGAATTGTGCGGCGATTCTGAAAGGTATCTGAAAAGGTGTGAGAGTGCAGAGGAGCCGTGATGCGCTCTTTTGTGTTTTTGGAGAAGGCAGGCAAAAATGTCACAAGCGATGGTTCGATTGGCCTCCTCTTTTTGAATGAGTTCCGGGAATGCCTGCGTTGTAACGCGGTCATCATTGGAATATCGGCGGTTTTTTTTATTTCTTTAACAAGGTTGCGGTAAAACGGTTGATTTGGAACGCCTTTTGATTTCGCTTTCGGCAAATGCGGGATGCGATGCTTGCATCGGAAGCAAAGCAATGGATAAGTTTTTCCGAATAAACTTCGTCTTTCCGTTTGTTTCATTATTTTCCGTGTTTTTCCGTGACAGCAATACCTTCTTTCGCTAGAAAAAAAGCAGGATGTTGTCGGTGATTGATTCGGGGAGTTTGCACGGCATTGATGCGCTTCCCATTCACGTGGAGGTTAACACCGGCGAACGCGGCGAATTGCGTTGGGTGATGGTCGGATTGCCCGATGCGGCGGTGAAAGAATCGCAAAACCGCGTATTTTCGGCACTCGGCAACTGCGGTTTTACGTTGCCGTTGTCGCGTACGACGATCAATCTGGCGCCCGGCGACGTGCGTAAGGAAGGTCCGATGTACGATTTGCCGATTGCGCTGGCGGTCATCGCCGCAACGCAACAGGCGAATTTGAAATATGCGTCGGAATTTCTCATCGCCGGCGAATTAAGCTTGTCGGGGAAACTGCGCTCCGTTCCGGGGGCGTTTAATTTGGCACTGTTGGCGAAAAAACTGCACAAGCGCGGGGTGATTTTACCGTCGGCGTGCGCTTCGGCGGCGACGTTTGCGGACGGTGTCGAAGTCTACGCCATGGAAACGTTGCGGGATTGCGTGGAATTACTGCGCGGCGCTGCCGCTGCTTTGGCACCGTTGCAACCCGAAGCGGCACCGTGTGATGAGGAAACGATTGTGCACGATTTGGGCACCGTCCGCGGGCAGAGAATTTTGAAGCGCGCGGTGGAAATCGCCGTCGCGGGAAGCCATAACATTCTTTTCGTCGGACCGCCCGGTTGCGGCAAATCAATGATTGCCAAATGTATCCCCGAGCTGATGCCGCCGCCGACATATGAGGAGTGGCTGGAAATTTTAAAAATCCAATCGGCGTGCGGCTTGGATATCGATACAACCCATCGACGGCGTCCGTTTCGTTCGCCGCACCACAATGTCAGCGATGCGGGATTGATCGGCGGCGGGATTATTCCGAAACCGGGCGAAATTTCGCTGGCGCACAACGGCGTGTTATTCCTGGACGAACTGCCGGAATTTAAACGTTCGGTGTTGGAAATGTTGCGGCAACCGTTGGAAAACGGAACTGTAACGATTGTGCGCACCAATGGAAAATTAACATTTCCCTGTCGCGCCCTGTGCGTTGCCGCCATGAACCCGTGCCCCTGTGGTTACATGGGAAGCCGACAGCGCGCCTGTACCTGCTCGCAACGACAAATTCAGAGCTACCGTTCGCGCCTCAGCGGTCCGTTGTTGGATCGCTTCGACGTCCAGCTGGAAGTGCAGCCGGTGGATTTGTCCGCCTTCCAAATACGTTCTTCCACCGAAGGAAGCTCCCTCGCGGTGCGTCAACGGATTATGGCGGCGCGCAAACGCCAGACGGATCGTTGCGGTGTCTGCAACGCCTACTTATCCGCTGCACAGCTGGAAACGTATGGTGAGTGCTCTCAAAAAGACCTGCGCTGGCTGCAAAACGCCTGTGAACAACTGCAACTGTCGGCGCGCGCCTACCACAAAGTTCTGCGGATTGCGCGCACCATCGCCGATTTGGAAGCTGCGGAAGCCATTCAGCAAACACATCTGATGGAAGCAATGCAGTATCGGTGTTTTGATCGGGCGTGGAGGTAGAGTGGGAAACTTGTATAGAAGTCAAAGATTTTAGAGGTACAAACAGAATTCTTTTCAATAAGGGGTATGTTTTCTCGATGATTTTATGAATGAATTTATATATGCAGAAAACATCCCCATTAAACCTGTTTGCGGCTACTCAGAATATCTATGTGGAAATATAATGATTTTTTGAACTATATTATGGGATTTTGATGGGATTTTCTGTAGAATACTCTACATGAAAGTACACATAATCTTCTATCTATTTATATTCCCCTTCAAAACCTATTCTCCTCCCCCCTCCACAACCTCACGAGATTTTTGCGATGATGCACCAGCACCCAAACACACAGTACAAACAACGGCAATGCATGCATGCGGGTTGTTTGGATGCCGTTCCAGAGACAACAAAAGGGCAACAGAGAAAATACAAAGCAAATTGAGGCACAGGAAACGTAGCGCGTGTATTTGAACACCGCCAGCCAAACAAGCAGCCCCGACAACAGCGGCAGCGGCATAAGGAGAAATAACCCGCCGATGAGGGTGGCGACGCCTTTCCCGCCTTTGAAGCGGATAAAAAATGAAAAGCCGTGACCGACCAGGGCACCGACCAGACCGACGTAGGGATATTGCAATTTTAATCCGATGAATGTTGCAACCATACCCTTGAGGGCATCCAGGAAGAAGACCGTGTATCCGGCTTTTTTACCGACCATACGCAAAACATTGGTGGCGCCGGGATTGCCGCTTCCGACGTCGAAGATACAAACACCGTGTGCTTTGGCAATCCAAAAGCCGAACGGCAACGCGCCCAAAATATATCCGATGCACAATGCCGCGAACATACCTCTTCCTTGTACGGGAAAATGCATCCGCTTGTCGATACGAATTGCATCGGAGTTTTACAGGCAATCTTCGAAATGTTCACACAAAACGAAACATCCGCTGTTACCGCTTCGAACCGATTTGCGGTGCGGGTGTGTACTGCGGCAGGGGAAACAACCGTATCCGCGGTTTGGAAGTTCCCCTCGCCGGACATCGAATTTTGAAGTCCTTATGTCGGAAAACAGCGTTCGGTGCGCGTAAAAACTTGTTTTATGTTTCGAGAAAATGACGGTTTCCGCGCAAAAACTCCGCCGCGTTCATCGGTTTCCCGCCGGCTTTTTGAATGCGATCGACAACAAGCAAGTCTTCTCCCGTCGTCACCGCCAAAACGGTGCGGTGCGGATCTGTAAGGAATTGTCCGTATGTCGGGTGCGTACCATCGGCATTTGCGGAAAGTTTATCTTTGACTGAAGTCGATGCGGTCGGAAATAACAGATCGTTTCTCGCCGTACCATCTGCCGACACGTGCGCTCGATGCACCAAATAACGTTCGTTGTTTTTGAGAAAATACGCGCCCGGCCACGGTTGATACGCGCGGATACAACGTTCGAGGAAGGCGGCGGGTTTTGAGAAATCCAGATAGCCGTCGGCTTTGGAAAGCTTTTTGCAGTACGTCGCGTCGGCTTCGTTTTGCGGTGTGAGTACGTAAGTTTCGGATAATAACGCTGGCAGAGACGTACGCAACAGTGCCGCACTCGCCTGCGCCAATTTCTCCCGCAATGTTACCGCGGTATCGTCGGGAGCAATCGCCGTTTTTTGCTGCGCCGTCCAAGCTCCCGCGTCCATGACCTCGACCATCGACATCAACGTTACGCCCGTTTCGGCGTCGCCGTTGAGCAATGCGGCTTGAACGGGCGAAGCGCCGCGGTATTTCGGCAACAGCGAAACGTGCAAATTCCACATGCCGAGTTTCGGAAGTTCCAAAAAACGCTTTTTGAGAATATGTCCGAACGCCATCACGAGCACAAGATGCGGTTGGATCTGTTTCAACCAATCAAATGCCGCGTCATTCATGGTTTCGGCTTGGTAAAAGGGTAAAGCGTGCGTTTGTGCCCATTGAGCGATCGGATTGAGGCTCACGGTTTGCCCGCGTCCTTTGGCACGCTGCGGTTGGGTAACGATACCGCAGAAGGCAATCGAAGGTTCCGTGCGCAGAAATTCCAGACAGGGCTTTGAAATTTCGTCCGCCGAAAAGAAAATAACGCGCGGTTTCATGAAAAACTACACCCTGTATTATTGCTTACAACGGCATATTTTCAACACCGTAAGCGAAATGTTAACGTTTAAGAAACGCGGAAGAGAACAACATGCACCGCTTCCATATATATATATATTTTCAGTCTTCCGCCGCTCGCGCGTATTCCCAAATTTTCAGGCACTTCTTAATCGCCGTCGGCAATTGTTCCAAAGGCAGTTGTGTGGCTTGATCCGACCATGCCGCTTCGGGATGCGGATGCGTTTCGACAAATAAACCCTGTGCGCCGCTTGCAAGCGCGGCTTGAGCGAGCGGTTGAAAAAAACGTCGGTCGCCGCCGGTCACCTTCGTACCGTTGCCAATCATCTGCAGGCTGTGCGTGGCATCGAACAGTGTCGGGCAATTTGTTTGGCGCAGGATCGGAAACGAACGCATGTCAACGACCAAATTGCCGTAACCGAAGGTCGTTCCGCGTTCGATGAGCCAGATCTCTTTTGCGCCGAAGTATTGCAATTTTTCGACTACGAATTGCATGTCGAACGGCGAAAGAAATTGCCCTTTCTTAACGCTGACGG
>DEWA01000037.1 GCA_002363035.1 Verrucomicrobia bacterium UBA3222 | reverse complement strand
CTGTTGCAACGGTTCGGAAGCATTCGCAACGTATTGGATGCCGACCCGAAACAACTGCAAGCGTTTAACGGGCTCGGTGAAGCATCGGTGGTTTGTTTTTTGCTCATCAAGGCGTTTGCGGAGTATTATTTGCAACAAAAGACCGTTGAATTACCGATTTTTACCAACAACGGAGTCCTGGTGCAATTTTGGCAATCGCGCCTGGGATCGTTGAACTACGAAGTTTTCGAAATCGCTTACCTGGATTCCACTTACCGCCTGATGAAAGACGGCATCGAACGTTTGGAGGAAGGAGCGGGAACCCGTACGAAGGTGTATTTGCAAAAGGTGCTGCGTTCCGCATTAACCCGCGGTGCCGTAAACTTTGTTTTAGCGCACAATCACCCTTCGGGAAACGCGCAACCGTCGCAAACGGATCTTCAAATCACGCAAAGTCTGCACTACGCCTGCACGCTCATCAACATTCGTTTCCTGGATCATATCATTATCGCAAAAGACGGCTTTTACTCATTCCGACAATCGGGCTTTTTAGAATAAATGCCGTTTTTTTCGGGAAAAATCGCCGCTTCCAACCCGAAATAACTGCGCAGATTGTATGACTCCCCTACCCCTTTTTTAAGGAGCGCTTTAAAAAGCAAAATTACAGATGAACCACCGAAACCTGCCGTTGATGAAGAGATTTTTGCGGAATGTTCGACAACCCCGAAAGTTCCGAAGCATTCACCACTGTTTCACTTCCGATGCGTACCGAGTGACCGCCGAACGAACCGACACCATCGGAAATACGCCCCAAATCCGCATTTCCCGCAACACTTCCGACACTGGTATTAAAACCGACCGACATATGTTTATTTTAGTCTTTTTTCGACACAATCGCAATTTTATCTCCTTTAAACCGCCAAAGCGGCTTTTTGTTCGGCAATCGCAACGGCATCCTCGAGCGAACGTTCAAAATGTTCGTTGTGGGAAAAATCCGTCAAATGCGCCCGCGATAAACGCGCTTGTACTAAGGCATTGGCTTCGCAAAAAACCACATGCACGCCGTTGCGTTCCGATTCGCCCGTGAACGTTCGCAGGGAATCCATGGCAGTCACGTCGATAAACGGCACGTGCCGCAGGCGGATGATAATCGCCTTTACATCGGAATGCACCGCGGACAGTGCCGCCTGAAACGCGGTGATGGCACCGAAGAAAAACGGTCCCTCGATGGAATAAATACCGACGTTTTTCGGGATGTTGACCCGCAGATGTTCATGCCGAAGCATTTCATCGGTATCGTGTTCGATTTGAACGGTTTTCGCCATGCGACGCATGAAAAACAACGTCGAAAACACCACACCGATGTTCACCGCCACCACCAGATCGACCAAAATCGTCAGCAAAAAGGTCATCAACAACACGAAACGGTCGGAATTCGGCGCGGTCGTGAGAATACGACAAAAACGTTTGGCGTCGCACATGTTGTAACTGACGACGAACAGAACCGCCGACAACGCGGCAATGGGAATAGCGGACGCCAACGGTGCCAGCAGTAAGATAAAAAGCACCAGTGTAACGCAATGAATAATCCCCGCCAGCGGACAATTACCGCCGCTCTTAATGTTGGTGGCGGTACGTGCAATGGCACCCGTCGCCGCAAATCCGCCGAACATCGGCGCGAAGATATTGGCAATCCCCTGCCCTATCAGCTCTTGGTTGGAACGGTGATGCGTTCCCGTCATGCTGTCGGCAACGGCGGCGGACAGCAACGATTCAATCGCTCCGAGCAACGCAATCGTAAAAGCCGGACCGACCAATTCCGTTACCAAATTCCACGAGCAGGTCGGGAACCGAAACGACGGCAGCGTTTGCGGAATACCGCCGAAGGCACTTCCGATGGTGGCGACGGTTTGGAATTTGAACAGACTTTGCACCATTGTTGCGACAACGAGCGCAACCAAAAATCCCGGGATCGGCTTCAGGCGTTTATTGACAAAGAAAATGATGCCCAAACTGAGAACCGCGAGCATTGTCGTGGAACTATCGGGCGTCGGAAGCATTCGCAGGGTATTTATGATTTTTTCGCAAACGTTCGCACCAACCAAATTTTCCGAAAACCCGAAAAAATCTTTCCATTGACCGACGAAAATCGTCAGCGCAATGCCCGACGTAAAGCCCACAATGACAGGCTCGGGAATATACTTAATCATCGATCCCAGCTTCAACAAACCCATCAAAACCAAAAAAATACCCGCCAAAAACGTTGCCAACTGCAACCCTCCAAATCCGTGTTCCCGAACAATGCGGCTGAGCAAAATCACAAACGCACCCGTGGGGCCGGCAATCTGCACGCGCGTTCCGCCGAAAACGGACACGAAAAACCCGGCAACAATCGCGGTGTAGAGACCTTTTTCGGGACTGACGCCGCTTGCAATCGCAAACGCCATCGCCAGCGGCAACGCCACAATCCCGACAATGATACCCGGAACGATGTTTGCGAGAACGTTCTTTTTCGAAAATAAGTTATTTTTGGCGGCTTCTTGTAACGCAATCATATTCAAAACAACACGGTTTTCTGACGTTATTTGAGTGTTGTCAAGAATATAGGTCGGTTGAAACGACAAAGTCGTGTGTGATTTTTTCGGAAAATGCCAAAAAATCTACGGCACTGCCATAAAGGCAATGCCGTAGATTTCGGATGTACGAATTTTAATCTCCTCCGAACGGATCTTTTTCTTCGTTTTTCTTTATTTCCTCTTTCTTTATTTCCTCCTTTTTGGGTTCTTCTTCCTTGTGTTTTTTCCGTCTACCTGCAAATGCAAATTTTAAATCTTGATTTTTGATATATCCATATTTCACAAACCACAAAGCTTCCCGCAATGATGATATATTCTCGACTTCTGCCAATGTAACTTTTTTATGATACGCTAGTTTGCAAATAGAGGCCCTTCTCGTCGCCATGTTGTACTCTGCTACCGATACCCAGTCCCTGCTAAAAAATCTGAAATCTCGCTTGTCAATAGTTGTATCTAATGCCGGACTTGCCGGATTTTCACAATACGCGAAAAGCATTCCGTCTACCACTTGCACACAGAAGGGCTCTTCCTGACGACTAACTAAAATTTCATTGTCGGAACAATAGCTTCTCATCGTTCCGCTGACCATTGTCGGCACATCGGATGATACGTAAAATTTTCCGAATTCGTCATTCGCCATAATTATAAGCTTGTATATAGTATTACCACATTTTCTCTCGGAATCGCGCACTACAAAGAAATCCACTCCCGGATGCTCAATATGAGCAAAGCGTACATCATTATAGCTTTCCTTCCATTTCGATTCCTCTTTATCACAAAGTGCTGGTTCAAGCCCAAGTTTTATTTTTTTTATCATATAACGCGACAAATAAGGGACAGTCTGAATAGGGCAACTACTTTCACCATGTCGTTTACCATATTTCAGATAGTACACATCACTATCCACATACCAGCAGATAGCCTTTTTCCGCGGCTTCCCGCCGTCCCGCGATACCGAAAAAGAAAACCACATGGCACCGTCCTTTTCGGATTTTGGGTCGTTCGGATCGCACTTGTACTCCTGCGTCACCTTAATTTCGTAGTTCCCCGCCTGCGCCGTTCCGAACGGAACCGCCGCTAGCCCCATTATTTTTATGTAGTTTTTAATATGATTTTTCATAAGTTCACAAATTTTCACCGCCGCTTTTTTCGGCCGATAAAATCGGCCTGAGGTTTTTGAAAAGGGTGTCAACACTTTTTTTGATTTTTTTTGGGGGGGAGGAAGAAGAGAGGATGTGCTTGGGGAGGTTATAATGATAAAATGGGTAGGAGGAAGTTATATAAGAGGAGGTTCCAAATGGGATAGTCCGTAGTTAAGCAAACAGAAAGGTTTGTCCCGCCGAAGATGTGAAATAAGGTGTGAATAAATTGCCCCTCGTAAGAAAGAAACGGCGGTGGCGGACAACAGAATAATGCAGAATATCCGCCGAAAACGCACCACAATGGACCATGCATCACACCCATTCGTAGTGATGCAACACCCGCTCCGTCATTATCCGGGTACACAAAACTGCAACACACCGCCCCTTACCAAGGCACTTCCGTACCAACCGAATTCGCATTGACAATCTCCGTTCTTCCTCTTCCACTGGAGGTGTCCGATGCGCCTTTAGCTCAATTGGATAGAGCATCTGA
>DEWA01000024.1 GCA_002363035.1 Verrucomicrobia bacterium UBA3222 | reverse complement strand
CAGAAAATTATTTTTGATTGGACAGGTATCCCGATCGAGAATATCGGCACACACGAACGAGAGCGCTACTTAACGCTCGAAGCAACGCTTAATCGCTCGCTCATCGGTCAGGAGGAGGCGGTCAAAACCGTCGCCGATGCTCTGAAACGTTCGCGCACGGATTTGAAGGATCCGCGTTGTCCCGTTTCCTTCCTTTTCCTTGGTCCAACGGGTGTCGGGAAAACCTACCTGGTCAAACTGCTGGCGGAGAAAATTTTCGGTCACCGCGAAGCCGTCATTCAACTGGACATGTCGGAGTACATGGAAAAGCACACGGTCTCGCGTCTCATCGGTTCACCACCCGGTTACGTCGGACACGAAGAAGGCGGTCGCCTGACGGAAGCGGTACGTCGCAAACCCTATTCGGTCGTGTTGCTGGATGAAATCGAAAAAGCACATCCCGACGTACTTCAAATTCTCCTGCAGGTTCTGGAAGAAGGGCACCTGACAGACGGTCTGGGTCGCCGCACGGATTTCAAGAACACCCTGCTTATCATGACGTCCAATGTCGGCGCGGAGGAATTCCAACGAACCTTCGGTCTTGGCTTTGGTTCGGACTCGCCGAACGCCGCATTCGAACAGATCAAATCCGCCGTTGAACATGCCGCGAAGAAAACTTTTAAGCCGGAATTTCTCAACCGTATCGGCGAACAGGTCATCTTTCGACCGCTCACGCGCGAACACATGAAGGCAATCGTCGATTTGGAGCTCAGAGCCGTTGCGGAACGCTTAAAGACCAAAGGCATAACCCTCAAAGTTGGTGATGATGTGAAAGAATTTTTGATCGACAAAGGCTTTGACGAAAAAATGGGCGCGCGACCGTTAAAACGCGCCATCGAACGTTACGTCGAAAACCGCCTGGCGGATGACTTCTTGGAACAAAAAATAAAAGCCGGGCAAAAGATTAGATTGATGAGAGGGTATACGAGATGAGGGTGGGAGTAGAAAATAGCGCGCGTTTGCGTCTTTTGTGTTTCGTTCAATGCATTGGGCGGCATTGCCTGCATTGTTTTTTGATTTGTTATTTTTTATTGACGATTTTTTTGCAAGGTGAAATCGGATTTTCATATGGTTATCTCTTCAAACAAAAATGCCTTTTCATAGCATCCGCTGCTCTTGTAGTGATTCTCATAAAAATACATAAAACGTATGATACTACTTCGAACCTATTGAAGATTTGTAAATGTTTTTTAATTTATGTCTTTTTCAGAATTTTTCTTGTAACACAAGAAGCTTCATGTTTTGCATTTCCGCATATTGGACGTTTGTGTTGCTATATTCTTGCAATCGCTGCATGGAGGGTATTCGCAAATAGCAAACCAAGCAAGTGTGAAATTTTGATTTCCATTCTTCCGTGTCTATACCTTTATCTCTGGCATTTTAGGCATTATTTTCATACATACGGATGGGATCATGCCTACTTAACATGGTCTGACAGTGCAGTAATATCACTTTCATATGTTCTTATAGGTCTTTTAACTCTTCGTTACCTTGAAAGTAATATTGAATTAAAAATGGTGAGCAAATTATCATTATTTCTATTCCATACGCTATGTATCTTTTTCTGTTGGATTATTTTAAAAATCATTCTATGGGAAAGGTTTAACATAGCTATTTTCCTATTATGTATTTTCATATATGCTTCTGTCTTAAAGGAGTGTTTTGCATTGTCTAGAAAAACCTTTTTTTGCATCCTAACCATCTGTTTATTAGCAGGGTTGTTGTATACGTTTTATGCATTCAAAATCATCAACAGATCCATGTATTTCGAGGACCGTATCCTTTGCTGTAAGCTTCATTGTTATCAACTATTTGAACTTAAAACTATCCTCTTAGGAAACCTTTTTAATTCTCACGATGCAGCAAGCCATAACTGCTACCTTTCACTGATATTTTGGTACGGTCTTCCTGCTCTCATTACATATCTCGTCAGCATCGGTTATTTTTATTGGATAATTTTCAAAAACCGAAAGAATCTTAACAGTTTTTCTGTTTCCGCTACTATGTTTGTGACACTCTTATTGCTGTCACTAAATGGTAAAGGCAACTACTGCACTTATCCCTGCATATTTTTTCTCATGTTTTATCTTGAGCATTATTTTCAGAAAAAATTATACCTGTCCTCGAAACCATCGCATGACATTCCGACTGTTTAACACCCAAACCCGCACAAAGGAAGCGGTCCAATGCGAAAAGGGAAGAACCTTCGGGACTTATTGTTGCGGACCAACCGTCTACGGTCCGGCGCACATCGGTAACTTTCGCACCTACGTGGTGCAGGATACCGTCGTTCGACTGTTGAAGCTGCTTCAAATTCCTTATCGATATATCCGAAACATCACCGATGTGGACGATAAAACGATCCGCAATTCGATTGCACAACGCCAAACGCTGTCGGATTATGTCGAACCGTGGATTGAGAAGTTTCATAACGATTGCAAACGCTTAAATCTTCTCCCACCGACGCAGGAACCGCGTGCAACCGAAACCATTGAAGCTCAACAGAAACTTATTCAAACGTTAATCGACAAAGGGCACGCCTACGTGCGCGACGGTTCGGTTTATTTTCGCATCGCCTCTTTTGGAAACTACGGTCGACTGTCCCACTTAGATAGCCGTATTCTGCAGACACAGGCACTCAACAGCGCGGGACGCTCCAACGACGCCGACGAATACGATCGGGAGCAGGTGGCGGATTTCGTTCTTTGGAAGGCGTACAAGCCGACCGACGGTGCTGTCTCCTGGGAAAGCCTGTGGGGGCGCGGTCGCCCCGGATGGCACATCGAATGCAGTGCCATGTCGCATTTGTATTTGGGACAAACGGTCGACCTTCATACGGGAGGCGTCGATTTGTGCTTTCCGCACCACGAAAACGAAATCGCCCAATCGGAAGCGGCGTACGGCGCACCTTTTGTCCGTCAATGGCTACACATCGCTCATCTGCAGGTCGAGGGGCAAAAAATGTCCAAAAGCCTCGGTAATTTGCTGACTTTGGATGATTTGCAGGCGCGCGGTTACCGTCCGTCGGCGGTTCGATACGCCTTATTATCGGGTCATTACCGACAGACGCTCAATTTTACCTTTGATTTGATGCGTTCCGCCCAAAGTGCTTTGCGGAAGATTAACGCTTACACCCATGCACTGTTATCCCAATCAGGCATCAATGAGGAAACTTTCGAGAAACATACGGAAAATGCGGTTTTACCCGAGAAATGTATCTTCCTCGGCGACTTTTTTGAGGCTCTACAGGATGATTTAAACGTTCCAAAAGCTCTCGGTTGTTTGTTCACGTTTATGCACCAAAATCCGTCGCCGTCGAAAGAACAGGCAAAACTCCTTCTCGATGAATGGAGTGCTGCTCTGTATGCGCTCGGCATTCAATATGAGGCATCCGATACCGAACTGCCGACGGTCGAAATTCCGAACAACATCCAAACCTTGGCGGAACAACGTTGGGCGGCAAAGCAAGCGCGGCAATTTCAGGAAGCCGACCGCCTGCGCCAGATTCTTGGGGAAAACGGCTGGAATGTCCTGGATCGGAAAGACGATTACGTACTCGAACCGTTGAAGGGAAAAACGCCAGCGGATGTTTAAAATGACGCCACCGACCGCCTGTGGTGTGTTTGTTTGTCGTATAAAAACCAGTCGAATGAAGGAAAAGATGTAAAAGAAGAATGCGTCCATTTAACAAAAATCCTTTATTCGCAGGTATTCCTTTCCCTGTTGCAACCGTCTTGGTATGTTTTTTCGCATAGCAATACCGCGAAATACGGAAAAATGTTAATAAAAGCGCCTTTGAAAGAGGTTCTTTGGTTGTCAAAGCACCCTAACTGTCGCTGTAGCATCCTGCGGAATTTTTCACCAAAAAAACTTCTCCATTTTCTTTACGAACACCTTCCAACCGCAACAAAAAGCGTTTTATCGACAATCCGCCCGCATAACCGCCCAAATTCGATGCGCCGACAACACGATGGCAGGGAACGATAATCGGAAGCGGGTTATGATGCACCGCCTGCCCGACGGCACACGCTGCCTTCGGATTACCGCAAGCAGCGGCGATTTCGCCATAGGAACGCATTTCGCCGTAGGGGATTTTTAATAAAGCTTTCCAAACGCGCATTTCGAATGCACGGCCGTTCAAACACAACGGCAACGTAAAATCTCTGCGCGTACCTTCAAAGTACTCCGAAAATTGGGTAAAAATGTCCTTAAATAGTGCAGGGGTTTCACAATTTAACGACTGCGGAACATTCAAATCAATGCGCACCAACTGCCGATTTTCATTGAGAACAAATCTTAACCAACCGATTGACGTTTGCAGGTACCCGACGGCACCCATGTGTCTCCTTCCGTTAATCGAATGTGACGCGAACCGTTGGGTTGAATTTCAAAAAATAAATGCAGATTGAAATTTAAATCTTTCAAACACTCCGGCCATTCGATGGCGCAACAAAACGGCGGTCGACACAAATCGTCCAGATTAAAATCCTCCGTGCGACCATTCTTCAACCGATACGCATCCATGTGGATCAATGTTCGGGCTCCGTGATGCACGTGCAAAACATCAAACGAAGGGCTTCTCACGTCTTCAATCCCCCACACACGCGCCAAATACTTCACAAACGTTGTTTTCCCGACGCCCAAATCGCCGTGCAGTGCCAAAAAACAGCTTTCGGGATATCGCTCCGCAACTGCCTGCGCAACGGTTGGAAGTTCGTCTTCCCGCGAAATTTCCCAATCAAGCGGCATAACAATGTGCGTATGTAACCGCCATTACGAAATTGAAGGCGTTAAAAAGACCGTGAATCGCTATGTTAACCGCCAAATTTCGGCTTTCGGCATAGCTGCGCCCCAATCGATAACCGACGGCGGCAATCGGTAAAAACGCCGTCCAACTGCCGTGCATGGCGGCGAAAATGAAACTGCTCAGCCATAAACCTTTCGGCAACGACAGAAAGGAACAAAAAAACCGAAGCAAAATACCGCGAAAGAAAATTTCTTCGCAAATCGGCGCCAAAATAACCGCACTGCATCCGATGGCCACAAGGCTCAGCACGCTCGCCTGACCTTTTAACAGTAATTGCATCAGCGGTTGCATTTCGACTTCAATCGGGAGCCCGCAGAAACGCAGAAATTTCAAAATCGGCACCCACAGAAGCCCCGTTACCAGCACCAAGGGTAAAGTTTTTAAGAATTCGCGCACGCACAATCGCACCGAAAAATCGCCTTCCAACAGCCCGTCGCGCACTTTTGAGGAAACCGCCGTTATCGCCACAAAAAACAGCACCAGCGCACATTCGACCGCAAACCCCGCGTAAAAAAAACGTTCGACGTCATTATCTCCTGCCCGTCGCAACAGTCCCGTCAGCCGAAGCAGAAACGGAATGACAAAAAACGCACTGCCGTAAAGCACAACACCGTACCAACGCATTGCCAACGGCTTCACGTGAAGAGGCACATCGACTTCTCTCGAGGAGCCTTCTCTTAGCCACAACCATGCTCCGATCAAAACGCTTCCGAAAGCAAACAGTACGAGGAACAAAAGCGGCAACGGTACGGTATCAGGCATAAAAAATCATCCGTTGTTCTTCAAAAAAACCTCATCGAATACTTCAATTTTGACCACTCCCTGTTTGAACAAAAAAATCATGACAATTATTTCTCTGCCGCAATCTCCGGCAAAATGCATCCCCTCTTCTTCTATAAATAAAAACCAACCTCAAAATGCGAGAAGATTTTCCAAAAAAATTTGAACGACTTTCAAATACATCGGTCTCACATTATTGAACAGGTTTTTGTTCGATTTGCTTTCTATTCTGTTTTCGAGGCGCCGCAAAGGCGCTTCGTTTTTTTGTACCGATGCCGATGGATTGACAAGCATCACCGCCGTTTTTAGCATAGAAGTGAGCAAAGAAAAACGTGTGGCGTCTCTGTAGGTATTTTTTATTTGCAACCGTCGGGCTTTTGGTGTTGCTGTTGCTCGCGGTGCGCAGCAGCTTTGTACAAGAGTTTTGCCTGAAAACCGCGCTTAAAAGTCGCTTCCAAACGGTTCAATTTAATAATTTTCATGGCGGCACTTCGAGCATCACCGTCGAGCGCATCCTGCTGAAAAACAAAAACGAAGCTTTCACGCTGAATAATCTGAAGTTGGATTGGAACCCGTGGCAGTTGCTCTTTAAACGCACGCTGTTCATTCAAAATCTCCAACTGCAACTGTCAATCGACCTGCAACAAATCCCGACCGCTTCAACGGTTCGGACGGCGGGCATCGGTCTTTCGAAAGACGCATCGGGCGCTTTCAGTTTCCTGCAACCGTTGCAGTTGCCCGTTAAATTACACATCGACAAGGCGGATTTGGAAATTGACGGACACCTGCCGCATTGCAACCTGCAACAACTGCAAATGCACATTCGCGGATTGGCACCAAATGCAACGGGAACGTTGAAATACGAACTTTCCGCCGAAACACCGTTTCAACGAACCTTTCTAAACGTTCGAACGGAAGGCACGTTGAAAGTTCAAACCGACGCAAAGGGAATGTTCGGCGCTCTCTCGCTGAACGGAAAACTGAATCTTAAAAACGGCGCAAAGGAAATTCCCGTCTTAACGTACGACGGAAGCGTGCTTCGGGTGCAGCCGTACCCGAAGGAGCGCCTTCAGCTGGTATTGCGTTGCGGGCAGGCGAACGAAGTGACCCTCTCGGGCGAGACGCTCAAAACCGCCGATCATGAAGTCGATTTTAAGGCACAAACCCTCTTCGACCATACCCTGCCGCAACTGTTCGAAATCCCGGGCATTCCGACGCTGTCGGTGCTCTCGGAGGGAACCTTCGGTCTGCATCGTAAGACGCACCGCTGGAACCATCGCCTTCATGTGAGCATTTGGGCGAAGGATTTTGATACACAGACGGAAGCAACTTTGCCGGCACTCAGTCTGAAAGCGCAACTGGAAGCGGAAAGCGATTCGCAACAACTCAACCTCAAGCAATGTAATCTTCAGTTGAAAGAGAAAGGCACCGAACATACGTTTTTCACGGCGCATTCGCTGCAACCGTTGACGTATGATTTCAAAAACGGTTTTCGGTACGCTTCCAAAGAAAACGCGCAGTTATTGACCGTCGTGTGCTACGAAGTTCCACTCGAAATTATCAATCCCTATCTCCAAACATACGGTTATCGCCTGCAAAGCAACCTTGACGGCGGTCAAGTTTCCGTTATCTGGAACGAAAAAGAGAAACATTTTCGCCTCGATACACCCGAACCGATCGTCTTGAAACTCAAAAGTCTTCAAAAGGGCGAAACGCCGATCGTAACGGACGTTCAGGGGAAACTACAAGGGCATTGCGTCGTCAATCGCGACGGCTCCAATCTTCAATATAAGGGCGATGTCACTGTCACGGATGCGCAACGCGTACCTTTTCTCACCGTTTTCTCGAAAGGCACGTATCAATCCAAAACCAACGAAGCACATTTTTCCTCCGACGGAACGCTCAATTTTAATTACCATCTGGCTAAAAACAGTCTTAATTTAGCTCCGTTTCAATGGGAATTGCACCCGGAACTGAATATCAATGCGACTTGCCAAATCGGAAAAGAACACAAAAAGGGCATCGATACCTGGACGATACGGGATTTTCAAGCCGACATCGGTTCCGCCGCAACCGAACAAACATGGGCATCGATTCAATTTAATCAACCTCTTGCGATTGAAAATGACGCGTTTATTTCCGAAAACGCGCAACCCTTCGCCGACGTCCGTATTCAACAACTTCCGTTGGATATCGTTCGGTATCCGGATGTTGATCTTGAAGGAACCTTATCTCTTGAAGGCACCCTGTCGGCGCAACAAGGCGCACTGCTGTGGCGATCAAAGGCGGACGAAATCCTGACGGATGTAAAAGCGTCCTTCAAAGGAAATCCTTGTGTTGCTCTTTCGCGTGTCTTTTCAGGCGAAATTTTCGCAAGTTTTCACTTCAAGGACGGTTGGAGTTTGGACGTAAAAACCTTGCAGGCGTACACGCCGAAACAACCCGATCCGCTTTTAAAAACTCAGCTTCAATGTCAAGGAAAGGAGGCACAACTTACGGCAACGGAAGGGCAGTACGACCTTTCACTGGATGCCCTGAGCCTGCAACCGTTCGCGCTTCCGTACCCGAACCTTTCCGGAACGGTCGTCGGCAACTGGCACTGGGATGATACCCAAAAAACCATTCATTCCTCTCTCGATGCTTCCTGCGCCGACTTGCCGCTCTCGGTGAACCTGCAGGCGAATTACGCCCTGCAGCCCGATGCCGTGCATGCATTGGACGGCGAATTGGAATTAAAACACGAAAATCACGTAAATGATCTTGCGTTTCAACAGCGTTTGGACGCGCAAAATCATCTCAGCGGTCATGTGGTAAGCCGACAGGTTTTTCTTCAGGATCTGATCGGCATGGGCGTCGGCATTCAAAAGTTGATCGCATCGCTCCCGAAAAAAACCGCCTCGTCGGTTCCCGATGCGGAACCCATCCCACCCTCCCCTATTGCGACCGAAAAAAGCAACGTTCCTCCCTTTCGAAGCACCTGCGACTTTGAATTTCAATCCGTTGCGGATTTGGAGATGCAAAACCTCCTCGGACGCCTTGAATACAACCCCGAACGCATTAACCTGGAGCTTTCGAAAGGCGCCTTCTGCCAAGGTTCCATGGAAGGTAACGGCACTTTTGCACTGCCGACCAACGATTTATCCTGCAATCTGTCGTTCAAAAACATCAACCTCGAAACACTCTGGAAACTTCCGGAAATGTTTCAATATCCGCTTACGCCTTACGGACAACTGAGCGGCAACGCTTCCTGCTCGCTGGAACTTTCAGGGAAACCGTCCGATCTTCAAACACTCAACGGACATTTGGGCATTCGCGCAACCGACGGTCTCTTCCAACCCAAACTATCCAACACGGGGCAGGTTCTTTCGGGAGCCGCAACGATATTCGGTGCCTTCACGGGAAGTATTCTTCCGAAAGCGGGTGCCGTTGGCTTTCTTTCGTCCTATGCCCGATCGATTCCGTTCTCGAACCTGGAACTGAATGTCGACCGCGCAAAATCACAACCCGTTTCGTTCGCGGCAAACGTACGTAATATCGATCTCGCCATTGAACTCAAAGGTTCCGCGGAAACGCGTCCGTTCATCGACTGGAAGCAACAACCGTTCACCTGCGATCTCCAATTCCGTGCACCGAAAAACAGCGAATTTTTAAATTATTTCTCCTTCAATCCGCAAAAAACGGATGCAAACGGATACGCCGAGGGTCCCCGTTGCACCGTCGACGGAACCCTCGGAAAACCAAATTATCTCGCCCTGACGGAACTGCTTTCGCAACCGCCGACACCAACGTCGGATGGTGGCGAACCGACATCACAGCCGTCGGACGATTTATTGCAAAACCTGTTGGAGAAACCCGTTAAGAAGTTGTTTGATTTGTTTTAGATGGGGTTAGCAGTAAAAGGATATCAGGATGCCGAAATCAAAAAAACGCCTTTTGGCGTTCTGCCGGCGATCGTATATATCGCCAGCACATTTTCGTTCGAGCTGTTCAAAACCGTTTTAGGCAATTTTGTCACGATGGTGGGCAATTGGATGGGGAAATACGAAAACATTTGCCGCGTTTCCGCATCGTCTTGGAGCTACGAAGAAGGCCCAGGCGTACCGAATACGTTTGCGTATGCGAAAATTTAGGGGGACTCAATCCCATTTCTCACATTCCAAGATAAGAGCATTTACGGAAATCGTTTCACAAGATAGAGAGGAGGAAGGAAGGAGATACAATATTGCTCATACTCCCATCCTCACTCACCCAATTTTCGTATCCTATTGATCTTCATATGCGAACCACAACCCTCAACCACTTCAATTCCCTTGCCACCTCGCCCGCATCCATCCATCTTGTAATTAGTGGAAGGTTACACGGTCATTGCGCGTCGCTGGCGACCGAAACGTTTTGAAGAGTTAGTTGGGCAGGGAAGCATCGTACGCGCGCTTTCGAATGCCGTTGCGGCGAAGCGCATCGCGCACGCTTATTTGTTCGTTGGACCGCGCGGAACGGGAAAAACCAGCACGGCGCGATTGTTTGCGATGGCACTCAACTGCGAAAACGGTCCGCGATTGGACTACGACCCGAACAGTCCGCGTTGTCAGGCGATTTTCCAGGGACGTTCGATGGATGTCATCGAAATCGACGGTGCCTCCAACAATTCGGTCGATCAAATTCGTGCGTTGCGCGAAGAATGCCAGTACGCACCTGCCGAGGGCTTATATAAAATTTACATCATCGACGAAGTGCACATGCTCACAACCGCGGCGTTTAATGCACTCTTGAAAACCCTGGAAGAGCCGCCACCGCACGTAAAGTTTATCTTCGCCACCACAGAAATTCACAAAGTTCCGAGCACCATTGTTTCGCGCTGTCAGCACTTTCAATTTTTCCCGCTCGAAACCGAAATCATCGAAAAGCACCTGCGTCATATCGTTGATACCGAAAAGGTTCAGGCGGAAGATGCGGCACTGCACATCATTGCGCAACTTGCCGAAGGCGGCATGCGCGACGCCCAATCGATGTTGGATCAGTTATTGACGTTTTCGGAAGGCAATTTGACGGCGTCGGCGGTACAATCCATGTACGGCTTGCTCGAAGAAACGGAATTACAGACCCTGGTCGGTGCCGTTGAGAACGGAAATTATGCGGGGATTTTGAAAAGCATCGACCGCATCGTCGAAACGGGTTGTGATGCGTATCGTGTTCTGCGCGATTTGGAGCGTTGTTTTCGTCAAAAATTCCTCGATGCCGTTAAAACACCCGAAAAATCAACATACGTACCGTTGGTGTACGCCAAAATTTTGGAAATTCTTCAATCGGGCGAGGAGCAGTTGCAACGCGGCTTATCCGTTCGAAGCAATCTGGAAGCGATCCTCTTCCGTGCGGTTGAATGCACGAAATTGGCTTCGATTGAAACGCTGCTTCAGGCTTTCAACAACCTGCCGGAAGACGTAAAAAAAAACGCCTGTTGACGGTTCTTGAAAACGTCGAACGGTTGCGACAACAATCGGGTGTAAAACAAAAAGAAGCATCGAACCATGTGTCCGTTGAGGTTTGCGAAAAACATGAAGCGGAAGACCTCTCCGAATGTTTCCCGATAAAAGCTCTCGCAAAACCGACGGAAACAATTTCGGACAAATACGAAAAGAATCCATCGGAAGATACAGACGTTTTGAATTTTCAACCCGAACCACATGCTCCGTTTGAACAAGAACAGACATATGATGTTGATGCGTTTCAAAAAAACGATCGAACGGTTGAAAAAATACTGACACCACCACCCGATTTTAAAAAAGCTTTGGCGCAAACCCCGCAACCGTTGAAAGAAGCTTTCAAGGAAATTCTCAACGGCGAACTTGTCGGCGTTTGGCCGATCGGAAGCGATTGTTTGAGAAAGTAAATACGCAAAATGAATGGAATTTAGACCTGTTTTTATCGCCGTCGATCACGGTTTTTACATCCGATGTAACTCTTAACAACACAACCATGTACCATCATCCCCACCCCCTACTCGAAGGCATTATCATCAAACGAAAAACGCAGTTCACCATGGATGTCTCGTACAAAGGACGAAAGTATCACTGCCATTGTCCGACAACGGGGAACGTTGGCGACATCACATTGGACGAGCGTCCCTGTTTGTTATCCGAAAGTACCGACAAAAACCGTAAAACGGCTTTCACGGTGGAAGCAATTTCGTTAAACCAACCAAGTGATTCTCAAAAAACCTGGATCGGCATCAACCAAAATGCCGCAAACCGTTATGTCGAACATTACCTTAAAAACGGAAGCTTCGAAGCGATGGTCGGGAAAGCACAAACGGTTCTGCGCGAACAAATACTCGGAAATTCAAAATTGGACTTTCTCGTCGGCAACACCTATTTAGAGGTCAAAACGCCGCTGCAGTTTCTGCAAATCGACATTCCGCCGTACGTGAAGCGGAAAAAGTCGTCGCCGTTTTCCTCCGTCGACCGCCTCGTTAAGCACGTAAAGGATTTAACAAAAAGCCTGCAAACGCATCAGCGCGCCATTCTGTTGCTCTGTTTCCTCTACGAAAACCCCGGTTTTCGTGTGGCGCAACCGAGTACGCGCTACAAAGAAGTTTCCGACTTGGTACATGGCTGCCTGCAACGCGGTCTGGAAATGTGGCAGGCGAACTTCCGGGTGACGCCGGAAGCGGTTGTACTTGGAAAGTATTTTCAAATCGAGCCGAGTGTTTTTTAACCGCTTCGCGTTACAAATACACATTTTCTGAAAGAAATTTGCGCCGTTAAGCACAAATATCGGCACACCGATGTGTGTTTTGATACCATAGAAGGGTAGATTGATTGTTCATACCCTTTTAAAAACATACATGAATTGCTCTTTGCATCAAACACGCCTTTTCGGGTAAAAAAACAACTCGTTTTCGGGTCGATTTTTCATCGGTTTCGATCAATTTTCCAAAACCTCATCCCGCGCAACACAATCCTCTCCAAACAGCCAACAGAGCGGGCTGTAGCCCATGCAAGCGTTGAGGAAATCGGGTGTTTTCGTTACACTCGGGGCACATGAACACCTTCGCCTCAACACCCCTCCCCTCGGAACTGGTTTCGCTGCTCGGATCGTCGCTTCTCGGCAGCGGAATCCGCTTACTCAGTTTCTTCATGATGGCGCATCACCGCGAACACCTGATGCGCCTCTGCCGAACGCGCGCCATCGAACATACCGTCGTCAGCGCGCGTAAAGCGTCGGGACTGCAACTGACGCGGCGCGCCATCGCGTTTATCGCGGTTTTCTTCGTCATCGCCTGGCCGAAACTGATTGCCGTTTTTTACCCGAACGTTCCGATTTCGGTCGGTTACTCGCAACGATCGGGCGGGCTCCTGTTTTTCTCCTCCGCTTATGAAAAACTTCACTGGGTACAACTGAACGGACTCGTCATTACGCCGCTCGATACGCATCTTCTTTCCGCCATCGTCGGGCTGTACTTCGGAAGCGCGCTTGTGGATTTGAAACATTAAAGGATTTTTATGATTGAATTTGTTCTCAACGAATTTGTCCGACGCACGCTGTTGTTGCAACTGGATGCCGCTTATCCGCATTCGCTGCCGATGAAAACCCTCAAACTCGGTCTGTTTCTCTCGGGGCTGCGCATCCGACGGCGGTTTTTGGAAAAGGAACTGGCGTATTTGCACGCCAAGGACTTCGTGGAGCTCGTCCCGAACGAACTTTGCCCGCAACACCGACGCTACAAACTGTCCGTCAAAGGAATTGATTTTCTCAACGATGAACGAAGAAACGCCGATCGCCTTTAAAGAGCACCTGCAACGCATTCAACGCGCCAAAAATACCGCTTCACTCCTCGAACAAATGAATATCGCGGAACAATCCATGGGGCTTTTGTGGGAAAAACTCTTCGACCGTTTATGCGTCGACGAAGCCCAATCGGACTTAAGTACGGTGAAAGAACTGACGGGCATTCTTCACAAGCTCCTGCAAACTTACCGACAGCTGTTTGCCGTGTGTCAAAAATCCGCTTCCGAAAACGCCGACAACAACGCCTGGACTTTATCGGAAGACGTTCTCAAGGACATCGAAGACCAACTGCAAATGTTATGACGCCCTTCTTTCTCCCCTACCAGGTGCGCTGGATCCGCGATGATGCGCGTATCAAAATTATGGAAAAATCCAGACAAATCGGTCTTTCGTGGTCAACGGCGTACCGCGCATTGCGAAATGCCGCCGTTCATCCGAGAACGCACATCTGGATTTGCTCCCGCGATCTGCAACAGGCGCAACTGTTTCTCAACGACTGCAAAGCCTTCGCGTCCGTCCTTAATCAGGCATATCAGGAAAAACTGATCGGGAGACAATCGGAGCAACGCACGATCCTGCGCCTCAACAACGGCAGTACGCTGACATTGATTTCTTCCAATATCAATGCACAGGCCGGCAAACGCGGATCGCGGATTTTGGACGAATTCGCTCTGCACGAAGATCCCGAAGCCCTCTACAACGTCGCTTATCCGGGCATTACCTGGGGCGGGCAGTTGGAGATGATTTCCACGCACCGCGGCGCGCACAACTTCTTCAATCGTCTCATCGAGGAAGCGCGCAACGGCGGCAATCCGAAAGGCATCTCTCTGCATCGCGTCACGTTGTCGGACGCGCTGGAACAGGGATTTTTGCGAAAATTAAAAGCCAAACTCCCGCCCGACGACCCGCGCCAAACCATGGACGAAGGCGATTATTACAATTTCATAAAAAATTCCTGCGCCACCGAAAAAGCCTTTCTGCAGGAATACATGTGCCAACCGATGGAAGACGCGTCGACGTTGTTGTCGTACGAAGCATTGGAACGGTGCTTTTATGACAAAAACTGCGATTGGTGCTCATGGACGAACGGCACGGTTTTGATGGGCGTCGATCTCGCCCGAACGCAGGATCTCAGTGCCTTTGTTTTGGTCGAAAAAGTCGAAGGCACCTTCTTTCTTCGTCATGTGCAGTGTCTTAAAAACGCGCGTTTCGACGAACAGGAAGCCCTCTTTGAGAAACTGTTTCGCAATTTTAATGTTCAACGCGTCTGCGTCGATCAAACCGGCATCGGGCGGCAATTTCTGGAACGCGCACAGATGCGTTTCGGCACTGCCGTCGAAGGCGTGCAATTCACGCAAAGCACCAAGGAAACGCTCGCCTACAATTTGAAAACGCACATCGAACAACGCACTCTGCGGCTTCCGTGCGACGAAAAATTGATTTCCGATCTGCTCGCCGTTCGCATCTCGGAGGACATGAAATTGACGGCACAACACGGTTCCGACGGACACGCCGACCGCTTTTGGGCTTTGGCACTGGCATTGCATGCTGATCGAAAACAAACCTCATCAAGTGCCGTTGCCGAACTGTTTCACTTTCAAAAACCGACCGCCTGCTTCTGAACACCTTTGACATCATGAATACGTACAAAAACGAAACATTCGAAGTCGCAAACCGCCTCGGCGGAGAATTCGACCACGGAAATTGTTTTCCCGAAAAAACCTCCCGTCTTATGAAGGTACCCGCGTTTTTCGATCCTTTAAATCTTATGAATACACCCGAGTTTCAAACACCGCCGCCGCGAAAACGTCGCAGCAGTCAACATCCGTCGAACGTCGGCAACGCATTATGCGCGAACGCCTTCGTTCCCGCCACCGTTCACAACCGCTTTTTCTCCGTTTTGTCATGAAGACCAATACCTACGTAACACCGTTGCGTCGCGACAGCCT
This sequence comes from Verrucomicrobia bacterium UBA3222, assembly GCA_002363035.1. Taxonomy (GTDB): domain Bacteria; phylum Verrucomicrobiota; class Verrucomicrobiia; order Opitutales; family UBA9783; genus UBA3222. The sequence goes on along the minus strand of DEWA01000024.1, from coordinate 15,407 downwards.
CGCGCGGCTGAACTGGAACCCCATTCGTTCGTTGACGCCGACATCGCTGGCGCGCATTTTAGACGATTTCCACGCGGGCAAACTGCGACCGGCCGCCCTTGTTTGGGACGCCATCGAACGCCGCGACGACCTGCTCCAGGGCGTGATTTCAAAACGCAAGAAGTCGATTTCGCGCCTCGATTGGGAAATTCTCACGCTGGATAATTCCGAAGAAGCCGCGCGACAAAAGGAGATTTTGGAGCAGTTCTACAATCACCTTTCCTGCATCAACGCCTACGACGAGAACGAACGCGGCGGTCTGCCGTTGCTCATCCGCCAAATGATGGATGCCGTCGGGAAGCGTTATGCGGTACACGAGGTGGTCTTCAAGCCCTTTCAAAAGGACGGACAGTCATTATTAACGGCGGAATTTCGCTTCGTACCGCTGTTTTTCTTCGAAAATAAAGACGGGCGATTGCATTTCGTCGGCGACAAAGGCAATAAAGATATTCCTTTGTCTTCGGACGAATGGCTCATCACCACGGGCGACGGACTGATGGAATCCTGCTCCATCGCTTACCTGTTCAAACATCTGCCCTTGCGCGACTGGCTGATTTATTGCGAGCGCAACGGCATGCCGGGCGTCAAAGGCATCACGCAGGCGCGTCCCGGTTCCGCCGAATGGGAAATTGCACGCGAAGCGGTGCAGAATTTCGGTGCGGAATTTCACGCATTGATGTCTGCCGGAACGGATATTCAGGCGATTGATATTTCCGGAAAAGGCGAATTGCCGTATCCGAAGTTGGTGGAGCGCATGGATCGCGCTATGGCGGCACTTTGGCGCGGCTCGGATTTGACGACGCTTGGGCGCGAAAATGCTGTCGGCGTTACGCAACAGCGCAACGAACGCGATCTGTTGGAGGAAGACGATGCGCAAATGATTTCCGATACGCTCAATGAACAGGTCGATCGGGCTGTTTTGAGGCATCTGGAAAAGATCGAATTTCCGAAAGCCTACTTTCACCTGAAACCTTCGCCAAACAAAAACCTCAACAACGACCTGGCGATTTTGAAAACGCTGTGGGACATGGGCGTACAACTGAGCCTCAACGACATTCGCGAACACTTCGGCATCAATCCGCCGACGGATAAAAACGATACCGTTCAAAAGTAATCAAAAACCAAACATCCATGAAAACTTTCAAACTTCATTTATCGCCCTACGGCACCTTCGAACATCCCGAGGGTCTGCAAAGCATCTCGTCCGCCGACGCGCAACGTTGCATTCGGAAAACACGCACGTGGCGGTTCCGTCTCGGGCTGAAAAAAATCCCCGTCTATCTCGGGCACCCCGACGATCCGCTGTTTAAGAGCGAACATTCGGATCCGCGCATTTACGGCTATGTGAAAAATTTGCGTGCCGATAAAGACGGTCTGTGGGTGTTTGTGAAATTCACAAAGGACGGTCGCTCCTTTCTGTCTAAATCGCCAGGACAATACCTGTCACCGCGCTGGGTGCTTTGCAAAACGGAGCATCAAACCGCTTATCATCCCGAACGTCTCCTTTCCGTCGGTCTGACACAACACCCGAATTTACCCGTTCGACCGATTGTGTTCAATGCGTTGCCGAAAAAAAACTTCGGACTTCGCACCCTCCTGCGATTTTTGAAGAAACGGCAGATTTCGCCCAAAGCGTCGCACGCGAAAACAGGCGGCGTTCGTCCCGACGGCGGACTTCACAAGGGATTTGCAACGTTCATCGAACGCATCCGTCGGGCGTTTTTCAAAAAAAGCGAACCGACGACACCGGCCGTCGACACACAACGCCCTACCCTGCCCTTATCATCCGATGAAGGCACTTTCTCGGGTCACCGAACACCACTTTCCTCGGATTTACACGGTGCACAAACGCGCGAAGAAAAACGACGCATTCTGCAGTTCGGACAGGCGGTTCGGGCGCGCATGAAAGCGACGGGCGAAAGTTATCCCGAGGCTTGGAATGTACTGCTTCATCAAACAACGTCGGTTTTTGCAAACAATCGTCCGAATGCAACGGAAGGCGAACATTCCGAACCGCCGATCGCTCGTCCGAACCGCAGCAATTTCGTACCGCGATCGTTAAAACCGATGACGGTGACGGAACATTCGTAAATTTAACAACTTTCTTAACCTTTTTTTAACCTATGAGTACACATCGTAAAATCATGTCCAACGCAAATGCCGTTGGCTTTTTCGAGGGCGCTCTCACCAAGCGCCTCAAACCGGGAAGCGCGGTTCGAGCCGGCATGCTGGTCAGCTTTGACAATGACGAGCAGTTCGTCGTGCCGTGTTCCGAAAAGAGCATTCCCTGGGGGATCGCCCTGCGCGACACGACCGCTTCGGACGACAAAACCTACGTATCCGTTCAGCCGCTGTCCAACAACGGTCAAACGGCGCGCATTCTCATGGCGGATGCCGTCAAAGCCGGTGAATTCATCAGCTTTACCAAAGACGGCTTCGCCAAAAAATCGGACGGCAACAACATCGTCGGTTTGGCACTTTCGAGTGGCGGGAAAGACGATCGCATCGAAGCCCTCACCACCCTCCCGTACAACCTCAAATAACCCCATCCTCTTATGGCAACCGAAACACAAGCAAACGAAACCCAATTCAATCAAAATTACTACTCGTCTGAACTGACGCAATTCGCCAATACGTCGCAGGGCAACGAAGACATCGAAAAGGCGTTGAATTTCGCCGCACCGATCGTGTTCGTCGCGCGTCGCTTTGAGTACAAAAAGATCGCCGACAACGATACGTTTTACTCGGAGAACGACGACATTCGCACCGTCGGCAGCAGTTTCAAGCACATCGATTTCAACGGCGAAACGATCCAGGCGAAAACATTTAACAAAGGTCTCACGGTTCGCGTGGACACCGACGACATTGCCGGCGGCGATTGGGAAGCGCGTTATGTTTATGCGCTCAAAAACCGTCTTTGTTGCAACGAATACCGTCGCACGATTAAGGCATTCGTCGAAACCATCAAAGCGGCTCAGAAGAAAGCCAAAAAGCAAATCGTCGAACCGGAAGCCTGGGCGGGCGAAAAAGCGCAACCGGACGCGGATATACGCAACGCAATCCTGACGGCGCGCTCCGACTACGGATTTTCGCCGAACCGTCTGTTGTTCAGCGAAGGCGCATGGTACCTCCGGCAGGACTGCTATGCGGCGCAGGATAACGCCGGTGCTCACATATCGGCGGAATTGTCGCGCGAAGCATTGGCAGAAAAACTGCTTGTCGAAAACGTGCAACTGATCAAACAGGTGCATTTAGGTCTGCAAGGCAAAGAATTGGAAGGTGACGAAATCTTCGCGTTCTACGCCCAAAACGGACTGTTAAAAGACGAACCGTCCGCCGTTAAACGCTTTGTGACGCCGTTCGACGACGGTCACCTGTTCCGCGTCTACGTCGAACCGCACACCAAGTACACCGATATTACCGTCGAACATTACAGCAATATCGTCGTTACGTCCGCTACCAACATCCTGCAAATCAAAGTCAAAGGCGCGTAACACAAACACATTGAGGGAGGGCTCCGCGCCCTCTCTCACAACCTTCATCAACCCTTAAACATTTTTTCCAATGCCCGTTATCTCCATTCCCTGGACACTTCTCGAAGCCAAACATATTTCGGATTACCTCATTCAAGACCAACTGTCGGTTGTAAATAACTTCCGCGAAAAAGGCGATCCGAAGCACATCGATGCCGTTATAAACGATATTTGCGCGTACATTCAAAATCGCGTACCGCAAAAGTTTCATCCGAACCCGACGGCTCTCAATCACCTTCCGACGGCATGCAAAACCGCCGCATGCCACTTGATAATCGAAGCTCTGCAATCGCGTTTGCCTGATCTGAAATTGTCGGACGACCAAATCCGCAACGCACAGCAGGCACGCAAAACGCTCGATGACCTGGCAGCGATGTGGGAGAAACAATCAAACCCGAAAGTCACCGACCCGCGCATCGAAGCGGTGCATTACCGCAGACGCGACGCGCGCCAATCGACACTGAAAGGATTTTAATGTCCCGCTTCCGTTGAAAGAACAATCATGAAACCGATTTTACGAAGCATTCAAACCAAGCTGATTGAAACCCTCAAAGCATCGGAGCTTAAAAACGCGATGACCGTTGTTGCAAGCGACGCCTTTTCCGTCGACGAACTGATCGCCTTAAAGGTTGCGCAAACGCAACCGTTCCTGCTGTTCGTTTCGTTGCCGTTTCCGTTGCAAACGCTCGGGTTGGCATCGTCCTGCTGGGGAACGTTGTCGCTCAATCTCACGCTGGCGCAATCGTTGCGATACGACGAAGCCTCCGCGTTTATCGATTGGGCGGAGCGAATAAGCTTTTGGGTTACCGAAAAGCCGCTGATTGTCGATAATCTCTGGAACGGGCGCTTTGTTTTGACCGAAAAAGAACCGTGGACGCGGCTTGATTGGACGAACGGCACCGCGTTGCAACTGCATTTTGTAACTTCCGATTTTAACGTTTCGAATGTATGAAAATTACGCTTAAAACAGACCAAAAATCCTACGTTTTGGCGGGCGGAACCGCAGTGAACGAAGAACCGACGCACATATCCGTAACGGCGGAACGCACATTGCAATCCGTTAAAGCCGTGCGCGCGGCTTCCGTTCAGACCTACGACCGCGGCAATCTGCAGGTTCGGCTTGTTTTTGAAGTCGGACGGTTGCACAACGACCAATCGGCGGCGATGGAACACATGCTTGTGCATGCGAGCGAAATCGCACACGCGCACGGCGAAGTTCTCATTCAATCGGAAGGTTCGCGCGTGCGGACGCTCACATTGGAATCCGCCACCCTGGCATCCGTTCAAACGCATTACAAAGGCAATGCTTCTTATACGACGTATGAAATCTACGGCGGAAGACTGCACGTCAATGCATGATAACACCAACACCCGAAATTTTATGAATAACACGATGTTTAAAAATATGATGTCCTCACCCGACTACTATAACGACTTCGGCAATCGCCGAAGCTACAACGAACTCTCGGACGCTTACGACGAGCAACTCAATCGCATCGCCGACCTTGAATGCCGGCTTGCGGAATTGGAGGAACAGCTGAAACAGGCGCGACACTGATGGCTTGGTTTTTATCCTGCAAGGCACCCGATAAGCGCGTTCAGAAGAAATCTCTGTCCGAATGGGGCATTTTCAACGTCGAGCGGCACGTTCTTAATCAGGGAACCGACACACTGACGTTTCAAACAACTTCATCGGCGCAATCCTTCGCCGCCGAGAGCGTGATTGAAATTTTCAAAGACGACATACGTTGGTTCTGCGGACGCATCACGCAAACCCCCTGTTTTTACGGCGCAACGCAAGAATTGGCAACCTGCCGTGTTTCGGGACCCGCGTGGTACCTGGAACATCTGGTGTTCCAACAGCCGTGGGAGTATTTCAAGGACGGAACGGGAAAAACCGAAATCGTTCCGCGCAGCGTGTGCCTGCTGGGACAGGATAAAGACGGGAAACCCGTGAACGCCGCGCAATGCCTGCGGGATATTGTCACCTACGCCCAAAACCACGGCGCACCGATTGCCTGCGGCGATATTGTCGGATTTGATTTCGCCTTTCCCTGCGAAACCGTTCGCGATTGCAGTTGCGCCGAAGCATTGATGAAGATTTTGCGCTGGACGCCCGATGCGGTCGTTTGGTTCGACTACGCAACGCCGCAACCGACGTTGCGGATCGCGCGCGCCGATCGTCTCGGAACAACCGCTTTATCGCTCTCGAAGTGTTCGCAATTTTCGATGGTTCCGAGGAACGATTTGCAAATCAAGGCCGTCGTACTGAAGTACGAACATTCACATTCTCAATCGGGCGAAACCCGGCAAACCGTTACGACGGACGCCTACCCGAACAAAGACGCAGGCGAAGGCTTCAATGCACTGGTGCTGACGATTGAACTGGAAGGCACGCATTCGCACGTTCAGGAGCAGTATGTGGAAACAAAACCCATCGAAACCGCTTCGGTCGCCTGGTGGAAGGATCATTTTCCCTGTTTGAGTCAAACGGCGGATAAGGACATTCAAATTTCCAACGTGCGCTGTTCGACGAAACTGAAAAATGAACTGACCAAAGGAGCCGTTGCGCCGTGGATGGGATGCCGCGCGGAGTATGCAACGATTACCGCCGACGTCAGTTACAAAACCGCCGACAGCGCGATCGAAAACCGAACGTTTTCCCTTAAATTTTGCGCCACCGATGCCGTTTCGCGCACCTATCGAAAAGTAATTTTCCTCAGCGAAGGCACGGAACCGCCGAAGCATTTGGCAAAAATTATCTACGACGCCGCGCACTGCCTGCGTTACGAAGGTCAATTGCGTCTGGAATGCGAAGAATTATCCAATTCCTTTATGGGACAAACGCTGAATTTTACCGACGGTCACGCCGAATGGCGCAAATTGCGGCTCCCGGTGCAGGAAGAACGCTCCTTTTTGGATTCGGGAACGGTACAACTGAAATTCGGCGCGCCGAAGCAACTCGGCCCAAATGACCTTTGCCAGCTGATGCACACACACCGCATGCGAACCATCACGGAAGATACGAACGCACGCTTTGCCGCCAAACGCTCCGGAAGCACCAAAACGTACTTCCCGCACATGACGCCGTTGGTCAATTCGATGATCGACCGCGGACAGTGCAAACAGCTGACGATTAAGGATAAAAACAAGAAGGTGATCCTCAATGCCGCCGCGTTGCCGGAAAAAACCGAAATCAAACTCAAAGAATTTGCCGTTGTGGAAAACGGCGAACTGAAGACCGTTTGGATCCCGTCCTCTTAAATTTCCGCTTCATCGTCCGATTTTTCGTCAAATGAACGCCTTTTAACACCACGCTGCCATGCAACCGTACCGCACTTTCGTCAACGCCCTCGGGGTCAGCAACGCCATCCTGCTTCACCCCGAAACACCCTATAATTTCGCCACCGTACGCGTCCCGCTGAAAACTTACTCTCATTGGTATTGGAACTTAAAAAAACTGACGATTGCGTACCACTACCGCATCGACGACGATCACATCAAACACCTGCTGGAGTTGGAACCGCGGGCGACATCGGACTTACTTGACCGCATTCGCGGTTTCAATCCGTGGAATTTCGAAGCATCCGATGCCAAAGCCAAAACAAAAACGCGCGTCACTCTCGGTCTCGGCATGCCGTTCGATGCTTCCGTTCCGATCGCTCAACGAAACCAAATCGGGCAAAATAACGATGCGGCGTTCAAGAAGGCGCAACAACAGAGCACCGAACTTTCCAAAAAACTTCCGCGTTTGTGCACCGATAAACTGCTACCATTGGAAACACCGATCGGCATTAACTTTCGTTTCGGCGAAGACGGCTATTCCATGGACAACCCGAATATGGTCGAATTCGAAATTCGCACCGCTCCGACCCCGAATGTTCGCACCAACTGGCATACTCTCAGCACCCTGAACACCGCTTTGATGGAGCAAACGTTTCCCGTCGAACTGCGTTCCCTTTATTCACCGAACGAAATCGAAGGTGAATTGATTGAATTTACAATTACGCCCGAATTTTATACGTTCGAGAAAACAGAGCAGGCATAAGGGATGTTGTGACGCCGCGAAAAAATAAGTTTGTGCTTTGTCGGTTTTAAAGCTGGTCTATCGACAACCGACGAGAATAAACAGCGAAAGATCTCGACCCCTCCGCCTCCGCTTTGCATTTTCAACACTCTCTGAAAGCACCAAGACGAAACTGCCGATATCCTTGTACAACGTTTCTTTCCTTCACCGTAAAAACAAACTTATTTTACGGAGCACATCGGAACCCGTCGAAGGTTCTTATGCTCCGTACGCCTTTTGAACCCGAAAAAACAGGCAATTTCAACCCTCTTTCATCGCCCCGCCGCCGAACATCAGCCACAGACACGTTCCCGTAATGGCGATATCGGCGACATTAAAGCACGGCCAATGCCATGATTGAATGTAAAAATCCAAAAAATCCGTTACATACCCGCGCGCAAAGCGATCGATCGTATTGCCGACCATTCCGCCCGTCAGGAAGCCGCTTGTCATCGGGTGTTTTTGAATGAAAGAACGAAAAAAAACGCACAAAAGAAGGACGAAAACAATTCCCAACCACGCCAACACCTGCGTGTAATCCGCACCCAAGCCCCAAATGCTCCCGCTGTTGGTCGTCAGCGTTAAAGAAAAGAAATTCGGAATAATCGGCAAATGATACGGTTCAAAATGCAACGCAACCGCCTTTGTCAGCTGATCCGCCGCGACCGTTCCAAAGGCAATGGAAAACCAAGTCCGAAACGTTTTACTCATCCGACAACTCATCGGGTGTGTACGAAAATCCTTCTCTGTCTGCATTCGTATCCAATTCCTCCTCTTCCGAAGAAAACGCATCGGAACGAAATGCTTCCGCCTGCCGTTGCCCTTCCAACGAGTAACGCGTGTAGGGAATGGCAGACAGTCGTTCAAGCGCAATCGGTTTGCGCGTTAATTCACAAACGCCGTAGGTACCCTTAAAAATACGCTCGATCGCATCTTTGACCTCCGCAAGCGTTCGCGATCGATCAAATACGAACTCCAACAATTCCTCATCGCCTTCCTCGGACGCAACATTTCCATCCGTCAGAAGCGTTTGCAGACGCAACAGCTTGCGATAAAACGGCTCCCATTTCTTTGGAACGGAAGCTTCTTTTTTCGGAACCGACGGCTTCGGTTGAACACCGAGAATATCCGCCGGCGAAGCGGTATGCAAAACACGTTCTTGAGATACCGCAACTCCCGACGGTTTCCCGCCCGTCAATTTCTTCGAATCCTTCGAAGACGCATTGCCCGAAGCATTTTTCAAAGCATCACCCCTACGTTCCGACGGCGACTTATTTTTCTTTCCATGAAAACCCATTTTCCGCATCCTTCCCTGTATGCAACGCCGTTGCTCCATTATAAACTCTGCTTCCGAAACCGCAACACGTCCGCGCAACGCTCCGAAACGGCTCCGAAACCTTCCACTTCCACCAGTTTATCGACCCACCGCCAGGTGCGCGGACAACGCACACCGTCGGCATGTTTCACGATCACGTCGCAAGCATCGCCGTCGCTTTCCTTAACATGTACGGCGGAAACGATAAAGCACTCCGGCAATTGTTCGCGATACGTTTGCGCCAACGGGCACCATGCGTTTTGCTTACCGATCGCAATAAGCACCTGCGCATCCAGCGACTGACCGATGACCTTTTGTTGTCGCGCCTTCTCCAGTTCAAACTGTACCTTTTCGCGCAAACGAAACAGCTCGGCAAAATCCTTCACGACGCGCTCGTCATCCCACTGCGGGTTTGGTTTCGGGAAATCTTCCAAATGAATCGATTGTTGATAACCGAAGTCGGAATTTCCCCATAAGTACCCCCAGGCTTCATCGGCGGTAAAGGTTAAAATCGGTGCCGTCAGTTTCAACAACGTTTGACAAATCTCAAACAGCACCGTTTGCGCCGAACGCCGCTCCAAACCGTCTGCACGCAACGTATAAAGGCGATCCTTTAAAATATCATGATACCGCGCCGACAAAGTCAGTGTACAAAAACGGTTCACCGCCTGATAAACTTTGTGAAAATCATACCCTTCGTACGCCGCCGTAACTTCCCGAATGAGCGCATTCGTTTCCGTCAGCGCCCAACGATCCATGTCGAGCAACCGATCGTACGGCACTTTATCTTTCGCAGGATCAAAATCATACAAATTACCCAACTGAAACCGCAGAGTATTTCGCAACGTGCGATAGGTCGCAATCACGTGTTGCAGGATGGTCTCGGACACGGGAATATCATCCTTGTAATCCTCGGACGCAATCCACAAACGCACAATGTCCGCGCCGTATTTGCCGACATACGCATCGGCGGTCTGTGGTTTGTCGGCATTGGCGGAACTTTTGGAAATTTTCTTCCGCTCTTCGTCCACGAAAAAGCCGTGCGTAAGAACGGTCTTATAAGGCGCGCAATCGCCGTCGACCAACGCCGTCATCAACGACGATTGGAACCAACCGCGATGTTGGTCACTGCCCTCCAAATATAAATCCGCCGGGAACCAATCGTTCGGCTTTAAAACCGCCGCATGACTGCAACCCGAATCAATCCACACATCCAGCGTATCGGAACTTTTTTTCAAAGTTCCCTGCCAATTTTTCGGCAAAGGAATGCCTTCCAATAACGTTTTTTCATCGTTCTCGAACCACCATTGCGTTCCGTATTTTTCGATTTTGTCGCACAGTGCCTCAATCACGTCCGCATCCAACAACGGCTGATTATTCTCATCAAAAAACGCCGGCAACGGAAGTCCCCAGGTACGTTGACGGCTGATGCACCAATCGGGACGCGCCGCAACGGAACCGAGAATGCGCTTCTTTCCCCAATCGGGCAACCACTGCACTTTCTCAATCGCCGCCTTTGCCTTTTGTTTCAAAGCATCCAGACGGATAAACCACTGTGGCAAAGCGCGCGCAATAACAGGGGACTTCGAACGCCAGCAGTGCGGATACGAATGCATATAAGGCGCTTCGTGCAAAAGTGCATTTTTTTCTTTCAATAACGCAATCACCGCCTCATTCGCCGGCGAATTGCCCTTCGGCGTCCAAACGGCTTTCCCGACCAATTCCGCCGGCATACCGCCCTCCGACATCAGACAGCCGTTATCATCCACGGGGCAGGCGATTTCCAGGTCATATTTCAACCCCGTCAGATAGTCATCCATTCCGTGTCCCGGAGCCGTATGCACGCAACCCGTTCCCGCATCCAGAGTGACATAATCGGCACAAACAACGGGACTTTCGAAATTCAGAAACGGATGCCGCGTTCTCATGCCTTCCAAGTCTTTACCAAGGAACGTTTTTCCGCGCACAACATCTTTCAAACCGCAATCCTTGATAAACGCTTCCGCCAACCCCTCCGCCGCCAAGTACGTTTCGTTCCCGACTTTCAAGGCAATATATTGCAAATTCGGCGCAACGGCGATCGCGCGGTTTGCGGGCATCGTCCACGGCGTCGTCGTCCAAATCACCACAAAGGAATTTGTATCCAACCCATACTTTTCGGGCTCCGAAATCCGAAATTTCACCCAAATACTCGCGCTTGTGACCTCCTTATATTCGATCTCCGCCTCCGCCAGCGCGGTTTTACACGGAATCGACCAATAAACGGGCTTTTTGCTGCGATAGACCCAACCGACGCGCACAAACTTCGCAAACGTTCGCAGCACATTCGCTTCGTAAGCGGGATTTTTCGTCTGATAGGCGTGCTCCCAATCCGCCAAGACACCCAACCGACGAAATTGCTTCTCCTGTTTTTTGATAAAACTGTCGGAAAACTGCGCACAGGCTTTTCGCATCGCAACGGGATTGTTCAATAACTCCGGCTGTTCTTTGGCGACTTTGTGCTCAATCGGCAACCCGTGGCAGTCCCAACCCGGGATGTACGGCGTCGAAAACCCGCACATGCTCTTGTAACGCAGAATGATATCCTTTAAGATCTTATTCAGCGCGGTTCCGATGTGCACATCGCCGTTTGTGAACGGCGGACCGTCATGAAGCAGAAAACGGGGATTGTTTGCGTTTTTTTTCCGAATTTTTTCGTATAAACGTCCCTCATCCCACTTTTGTAACCGCTCCTGTTCGCGCCTGACCAGTTCCGCCTTCATTGGAAACGCGGTTTTCGGCAAATTTAACGTCTCTTTTAAGGATTTTTCGCTCATCTTCGCTGTACGCACCCTCTCTGAAAGAATTTTTTTTAGATAAGTCAAGTGCTTTTATATAGGTTTTTCTCATAAAAATTCAATATATCTTCGATGACTACAAAAATGATTGTTTCCCACCGAAAAAATTGTTTGGATTTAAGCAATTAAAGACGCGCTTGAGTGGCGGAATGGCAGACGCGTCGGATTTAGGATCCGATGCCGTAAGGCGTAAGGGTTCGAGTCCCTTCTCAAGCACCATCGATAACCGTACGTACCAATAATTCATTATGCATCGTCAACCGCTCCTTCAATTGTTAAATGCCTACGAACCTTGCGACGATAACGAAGCTTCTTTGAAAAGGAAGATGCTCAATTTCGTCACCGCGCACAGGGATTGCTTCGAACGCACCTGCCGCGAAGGTCATATTACCGCTTCCGCGTGGATTGTGAACTTTACGGGCGATCAATTTTTACTGACATTACACAAAAAACTCAAACTGTGGCTTCCGCTCGGCGGGCATCCCGAAGCATGCGACCTGTATGACATTCATCGCACGGCTCTTAGAGAAGCACAGGAAGAGTCGGGATTAAAGTCCCTGGCGCTTGTTTCAAAAGACATTTTTGACATCTGCATCACGGATCACCTTGCGTACGACTTCAATTTTCTGCTTCAAACGCAGGATCCGAACGACACCATCAAAATTTCAGACGAATCTATCGATTTACGGTGGTTTTCGGAGTTACCCGAGCAGGTAAAAGATATAGAAAATCTCAAGCGACTGTATCGGAAATGGAAACGATGGACGGAAGATAAAGCGAAAAATTGAGAAATGGCACGAAAGAGATGAAACATATTGTTATTTTCCGTTTTCTTCGGTTTCTCATTATTTTCTTCAGTTTCTCAACCCTTTTGGCTGATGAAGGGAACATTACGCCTTATAAATTTTCTTTTGACGAGAAAGGCCCTCTGCCGACTTATACGCCGCCGTCATCCTGCACATTTTCAGTCGCACGACCGCAAAAAGACGCACCTGCCATTACTTTTTACTTCAGCAAACCATCCAATAAATCCTATCCGATTGCCTTCTTCTGCACCGGCTCCTCTTCAAAAGAAAGTTTGTACAGCATTATTCATATGCATCGATTTTTTTTAAAGGAATTTTTGGAGCTCGGTATTGGCCTCGTTACCTGCGAACAATGGGGTATGGATGCCGCAACTATCGATGCAGATATGTTTATGCGACATTACACGCGAACACAACGCCTACAGGATCATCGCAATGTAATTGAGTATCTTCAAAAACACCCGCCCCAAGGTTGGAACGGGAAATTAATTTTCGTCGGAGTTTCGGAAGGCGGCCCTTTGGTAACGGCTTTAACCATTGCCTATGCCGACCAAACGCTTGCAACCGTGAATTGGTCCGGTGCCGACGGTTGGGCTTGGCGCGATGAATTATGGGCATTCATCGACGGAATGCATTTGTTCGAAAGTCTTCCGTGGCATATTCGATTGCGCGCACGCTTACCGCAATGGTTTCCCGGGTCGCTCAAAAAGGAATTTCCGCGCACGCGCCGAGATTATGATGCTTTAATGGATAAAACTTGCAAAAATCCGACTTTCGAAAAACTCTTCATGGGCATGACCTATGCGTATCATGCCGATGCACTTCAATGGCCGGCAACGGAATACCAACAGATTCGTTCTCCGTATTTGGTCGTTGCGGGAGATTTAGATACCGCCATCCGTTCCGAGGATGCCTTTGTGGAATACGCAAAACAAGCAGGCGTAAATATTACGTACATGCGCCTTAAAAATGTTGGGCATCAAGTCGCACGCTTGCCGGAAGTTATCGAACAAAGTTTTGTGTGGCTGAAGAGTGTTCTTGAAAATATATCCGTGAAGTAAGATTTAAAGAAACGCGGTGCCAACTGGCTCTGTGTAAACATTGTTTTGAAATCAAACGATCTGCTTCCGACTTAAAATCCGATACATCTGTCGACAAAGAAGCCAGGCACAGGTTCTTGCTTTATAAAAACACTTTACCAAAATGCTTGAATGCCATTTAAACTTACTCCAATCCAAATTTGCCGTTGGCAGTAAACGATAAATTTCTTTTAAGAAGTCGCAATCTTCCTGTCGTAAATAATTTGGATTAGCGCGATTTTTGTAGATTGCTCTTGATACACGGGAATAATGGAAAAAGAAGAGAGATTCGTAATATTTTCTGCAATCGATGAAAACTTCACATAAATATAAATAGGAATAAACACGTCGAATAACACACGTTACTTGAGATTTTCCGTTCCAAAGACCATCTTTATGTATCCGATAAACAACTACATTATCTCTCAAAAAAAATAACTTTCCCTTTTGTAAATGTCGCAAAATTCTCAAGGATTCACCACGATACACTAAACAAGCAAAATTATTTTCAGCTTGTAAAAACTCATTCGTCACTCCATCGATAAAAATAACATTTCGATATAAAATAGATGAATTCTGCGGTTTCGTGCATATACCAAGTTCGAAATAACTACTCCATGAAAAATCCAAACCTAAAATCTTTTGAGACGAGTAATTCCCCTTAATGCGTCCACCTTCTAAAAGGAAAGCATTCCCGCTACACATTGTGTAGTCTGGATACTTTTCCAAAAAATCCAAAGCCTTTTGCACAAAATGCGTTCCCAACAGATAATCGTCGCTGTCGACAACGTAAAAATACTCCGATTTAATATGATTAAACAAAGTATTGAGCGTGTGCAAATTTCCGCCATTTTTTTCCAGAAAGATGACTTTTATTTTATCGGGATATCTACGCAGATATTCTCTTAATACATTCGGCGTATTATCCGTGCTGGCATCATCACAGACCAAAATATCAAACGGAACATTGAGTTCTTGCGCTAAAATTGAATCCAAGCATTCGGAAATGTAGTTTTCATGGTTGTAACAGGGAACTGCGAATGTCAACTTTTTATGACAAAAAAACTTCGGATCGATAATGTGCTCCATAAAAAATATCAATCGTTGGTAGTCGCAACCAACACCTCTGATTCTAAAAACGCCTCATGGGATATCAAGATTTTCTCTAAGTCTTTAAAATTTCACAAACACTCTGTTTAAAAAAATCCGCGACATCATATTGTCGCAAAAAAACCATCGAAAAACTTCGCCGAATTCCTTGGAAACCACACACAAAACTCAATCAGAACAGATAAAACACCAAACAGATAGGAGAAATCAAGTTCTAAATAAACGAAAAGAAGAACAAACGAGAAAACAAAAAAAACCCGGCGATCACCTACTCTCACATCCCATTGCAGGACACTACCATCGGCAGTTCAGGTCTTAACGAGCGTGTTCGGAATGAGAACGTGTGTTTCCCCTGAGCTTATCGTCACCGGGCAAAGTATCAAATCAAACATCCGTCTCCGACATACGGCGCAACGCATTGCACTCGAACCAAGATACCCGATAACAAACGACAACACCAAAGAAGAGTGCTACCTGCCTGAAAGTACCTCGAAAAGTCAGAAACTTCCGCTATTTTTTGATTGTTTAATGAATACCGCAGAAAACTACATCGCCAAAGTAAGAAACATAAATTCACTCGGAACATTAGTAGTATTTAGCTCAATGCGTCACCGCACTTACA
>DEWA01000009.1:43720-68081 GCA_002363035.1 Verrucomicrobia bacterium UBA3222 | reverse complement strand
CCTCCAAATCGTCGATGGCGTTGTACAAATTGTCCGAAAACGTCGAAACGATGAAGTTCGGTCCGCGGAGCTCAATGGTGCCCTTGGCTTCAAAGGCATTTTGATCTTTTTTGTCGACGTCTTTCGTGAGTTCCACGCGAACGCGGATAATATCGGGTTCGTGACGAAAAAGCTTGCTCATTTTTTCGTGCACAATCGACTTAATGGCTTCGGTCAGTTCTAAATGAACGCCGGTAATGATAACGGAAGCGGTATCCATGCCTGTATGTGAAGCAGATTTTGTGCCAAATGTTCGAAAGATTTCAAAACAACACGCCGCCGCCGATGTTCCGGTATCCTATGGACGGCGGGTGGTTTCGGCGTACCGTAAAATTGCATCGATCCAATCGTTCTTTTCGGGAAACGGATGTGCAGTGTGAATCCCTCGAAAAATATATTCAAAGCAATTGTCGCGGAATTGTTTTTTGATGTTTTCTTTCAAATCTTTCGTATCTTTTCTCGCGAGATTTTTGTCGATACAGACGTTAAATTCCGCTGTTCGAAAACGGATAAATTCTTGCATTTGCTCCAAACTGAACTGCATCGAAAGCGGAACGGCGATGCTGTATAACACCATGGACCACCAGCCGCCTGACGCATTGGCGGCCAGAGACCTGCGTGTTCAAAGGGAAAACCGAACAGCGACGATTTTTCGTTGGCGTACCAGTCGTGAATGCCGCCGCGCAGGATGGTTGCCGCCTCGCTATCGCCGGCATTGCAATCGCGTGCGAATTGTCGGAAAAAGATCGCCGGCTTCCGTGAAAATTTTTAACGTTTCGTCGGAAATATATGACACACTTTGCGGATCCGCTTCTTTATCGCCGTTCCGTGCGCGCATAATTTCGTCGAACGACCAATGGGTAAGATTATGTATGCAAAAATAAACATCGCGACGCGCTTTGTAATCAAAAACATTCTTGTCGTATCCGTTTGCGAGAATTTTTTCTTTGATTGCGTCGATCGACAGCGCATCATGTTCAAGAAACGCCAACAGATCCCGCATTAAACAAATTTTCAGCCGTTGAAGGTGCTCGCGGAGTTTTACTTCGTAGCGATCGGAGATTGTTTGAAGGTGTTTCAATGCTTTCCCCGACGGAACACCGCGCAAATCGGCTTTGCGAAATTTTGACAGCACGGTTTCACAGAGGGAACCCGCTGTCGGTTGCGCCTCGAAAAAAAGCAAGCCCGACAGGAAGAATGCGAAGATCTTTGCCTTTACCCCGTCTATGAGCTCAGTGTGTTTCTTTTACGGAAAATGTCAAGGTTTCGAGTGCTGCCATAGGCGGAATCGGAATTTTCTTTTAGCTAAGAGCCGTTGTTCATGGAATGTCGGAAGAATAGAGCGTATTTTTGAGGAAAAATAAATCCCGAAGAATTTTTAAAACGGAAGCGGATGCGAGAAAAGTGAATGTTCCCTTTAAAAAAACGCTTGACGGTCTTTTTAAATGCCTCAACAGTGGAGGAAGCATAGCTTTTGTGAAAGCCGAAAGCGGCGGAACGTGCCCTTGTAGCTCAGTCGGCAGAGCGCGTCCTTGGTAAGGACGAGGTCGGCGGTTCAAGTCCGCTCGGGGGCTCCATGGTCGGAAGCGTGCGTCGGGAACTTTATTTTTGATATGGCGAAGGAAACATTCACTCGAACGAAGCCCCACGTGAACGTGGGAACGATTGGTCACGTGGACCACGGTAAAACAACGTTGACGACGGCGCTCCTGAAGGTGCAGGCCGACAAAGGTTTGGCGCAGGTAAAGTCTTATGCGGAAATTGCGAAAGGCGGTACGGTGCGCGATGCGTCGAAGATTGTGACGATTGCGGTTTCGCACGTCGAATACGAGACGCCGAATCGTCACTATGCGCACGTAGATTGTCCGGGACACGCGGACTTTGTTAAGAACATGATTACCGGTGCCGCGCAAATGGACGGCGCGATTTTGGTGGTCAGTGCCTACGACGGTCCGATGCCGCAAACGCGCGAGCACATTCTGTTGGCGCGCCAGGTCGGTGTTCCCAATATCGTTGTGTTCCTTAATAAAGTCGATTTGGTCGACGATGCCGAGATGTTGGATTTGGTCGAGGTGGAAGTTCGCGATCTGTTGAAGAAGTACGAATATCCCGGCGATGATATTACCGTTATCCGCGGTTCGGCCTTGGGGGCTTTGGAAGGGAAGCCGGAATGGGTAGAGTCTGTTTCGAAGCTGTTGGAGGCGCTGGATAAGGATATTCCGGAGCCGAAGCATGATTTGGATAAGCCTTTCTTAATGTCCATCGAGGATGTTTTCAGTATTACGGGTCGCGGTACCGTGGTGACGGGTCGTATCGAGCGCGGTGTTATCAAGGTGAACGACGAAGTCGAGATTGTCGGTTTGGGCGAAACCCGCAAGACGGTCTGTACCGGTGTCGAAATGTTCCGCAAGTTGCTGGATCAGGGGCAGGCGGGCGATAATGTTGGCGTTTTGTTGCGCGGTATTGAAAAGAAGGATGTGGAGCGCGGTCAGGTGCTGGCAAAGCCCGGTTCGATTACGCCGCACACGAAGGCAAGGGCCGAAATTTATGTTTTAACGAAGGACGAAGGCGGTCGTCATACGCCGTTCTTTAAAGGTTATCGTCCACAGTTCTTCTTTGGAACCGCCGATGTCACGGGTGTTTGCGAGTTGCCGGAAGGTACTGAAATGGTGATGCCGGGGGATAATCTCGGGATTACGATTGAACTCGGAAAACCGATTGCGATGGAAAAAGGGCAACGCTTCGCCATGCGCGAAGGCGGTCGTACCATCGGTGCCGGTCGTATCACGGAAATTTTGAAATAAGAAATTTTTGTTGACAAAGGCGAAGTTCTTTTGAATGTTTTTCTTAGTAGGGGAATAGCGCAATTGGTAGAGTAGCGGTCTCCAAAACCGTCGGTTGGGGGTTCGAGTCCCTCTTCCCCTGCCAAGTTTCGTCGTATGAAGTGGTTGAAAAAAGCGCGCGCGTTTTGTCTGGAAATGATCGGGGAGCTGAAAAAGGCTTCCTGGCCCGGTTGGCGGGAGTTGCGCCAATCCACCGTGAAGGTTCTGGTCGGAATTATTCTGTTGGGTGTTTTTGTGGGAGCCGTCGACATGTCTCTGTATCACATGGTGGATTTGTTGATGCATTGCGTGGGGCGTTAGGAAAATGACGGATACGCAAACAGACGGTTTTAAGTGGTACGCGGTGCGAACGCTGACGAACCAGGAGTTGAAGGTGAAGCGTTTTATTGATCAGGCATGCGAAGCGGGTACGTTAAAGGATTGCGTTAAGCAGGTGCTGGTTCCGACGAAAACCGTTCTGGAGGTGAAAAACGGGAAAAAGACAAGTCGCGTTTCCAAGTATTTTCCGGGATACGTCTTTTTGTGCATGAAGCTCTATGACGAAGGCGGTGAATTTTTGCAGGATACAGCTTCGTTCGTTCGTCGTATTCAGGGCGTAACGGGCTTTATGGGCGGCGATAACCGTCCGGTTCCAATGAAGCCGTCGGAGGCGGAGGCGTTATTGGGGCAGGCGGAAGAGAACCAGGGGAAGAAAGTTTTAAAGGCGGATTACGAAGTCGGCGGAAAAGTAAAAGTGACCGATGGAGCGTTTGTCGGGTCTTCGGCGGTGATTGATGAAGTGGATGCCGAGAAAGGGCGTTTGCGCGTTTCGGTATCGATTTTCGGTCGCTCCACGCCGGTTGAGTTGGAGTATTGGCAGGTACGGAAGGAGAATTAAAGGATGGCATCGAAAAAAGTAACGGGTGAAATTCGGTTGCAGTTGCCCGCGGGCGCGGCAAATCCGGCACCGCCGGTGGGACCGGCTTTGGGTGCGAAGGGCGTGAATATCATGAACTTCTGCAAGGAGTTTAATGCGCGTACGCAGGATAAAGCCGGGTTGGTGATTCCGGTGGTGATTACGGTTTATTCGGATAAATCGTTCACGTTTATTTTAAAGACACCGCCTGCTTCGGTGCTCTTGTGTAAAGCGGCGGGCATCCAGAAGGGTTCGGGCGAGCCGAATAAGAACAAAGTCGGGACGGTGACCGCCAAACAGTTGGAGGAGATTGCGACCATGAAGATGGCGGATTTAAATGCGAACGATGCGGAACATGCGGCTCGCATGATTGCCGGAACGGCTCGCAGTATGGGAATTCAGGTCGTCGGGTAAAGATATGAAGAAGTACGGGAAACGGTATCGCGCGGCGTTGGAGAAGGCGGAAGTCGGGAAGCGGTATGATTTAAAGGGTGCTTTTGCGACGTTGCTTTCGTTGCCGGCGACGAAATTCGATGAAACGGTTGAGTTGGCGTTGCATCTGGCGGTTGATCCGAAGCAGAGCGATCAGATGGTGCGCGGTCGTGTGCAGCTGCCGAACGGAAACGGCAAGGATGTTCGCGTGGTTGCTTTTACGAAGGATCCGCAGGTGGCGTTGAAGGCGGGTGCATGCGAAGCGGGTTTGTCGGATTTGATGGAGAAAATCAAGGGCGGCTGGCTGGATTTTGATGTGGCGGTTTCAACGACGGAAGCCATGAAGGACGTTAAAACTTTGGCGCGCCTTTTGGGCCCGAAGGGGTTAATGCCGAGTCCGAAAGCGGGGACGGTGACCGATGATTTGGCGGCATGCATTACCGAGTTAAAGAAGGGGCGTGTGGAATTTAAGATGGACAAGGCGGCAAACGTGCAGTTGGGTATCGGTAAGCGTTCGTTCGGTCTCGAAAAACTGTTGGCGAATGCAACGGCGGCGTTGGAGGCGATTCGTCAGGCGCGTCCGTCGGTTTTTCGCGGGAAGTTTGTGCTCAACGGTGCGATTTCGTCGACCATGAGTCCCGGTTTATTGTTGGATGCTTCGGTGTTTGCCAAATTTTAAGAGCGATGAGAATTGAAAAAACATTTTTGTTAAACGAGATTTCCGACAGCGTTAAGAGTTCGGAGTACGTTTATTTGGTGGACTTCGGCGGCGTGAAGGTGGATGAAATTTCCGAGTTGCGCAAAGGGTTGCGCGAGCACGGGGCGCAGTTCCACGTCGTTCAAAATACATTGTTGCGAAAAGTCGGCGAAGGATTGTCATGGCCGTCCTTTACGCAGTGGTTGCACGGACAGACGGGTATCGTGTTCGGCGGTGATAATCCAACCGGCGTGGCGAAGCTTTTGGTGCAATTTGCGAAAGATAAGGGAAAATTGCCCGCCAAAGGCGGTTTGATGGACGGTCAGTTGTATGATACGGCGGCGTTGGAAGAGCTTTCGAAGTTGCCGGATCTGTCGACGCTTCGGGCAACATTCCTGTCGTTGCTGCTGACGCCGTATCGTCGTTGTCTGTACGTCCTGCAGGGGGTTCCGCAGGCATTGTTGAATGTATTGCAGGCGAAGAGCGGGAACTAATTATTTTCAGGTCAGGTTAGGGAGAACGGTTCTCCTTAAACGGTTCGTCTGAAAAAACGAATACTAATCTGTTCGGGAGAAATCATGGGAGAAATCAAAAAAGAAGAGGTCATCGAGTGGTTGAGTAACCAGTCGGTATTGGAGATTGCGGGTCTTGTTAAAGATCTGGAAGAAAAGTGGGGCGTCAGCGCGGCGGCTCCCGTTGCGGTTGCAGCGGCACCGGCGGGCGGCGCGGCAACACCGGCGGCGGAAGAAAAGACGGAGTTTGACGTTATTCTCGCCGATATGGGTGCCAAAAAGATCGATGTCATCAAAGAGGTGAAGGCGATTACGGGCTTGGGGCTTGCGGAAGCGAAGGCACTGGTGGAAGGTGCTCCGAAGCCGGTAAAAGAAGGCATCGGAAAGAAAGAGGCGGAAGAAATCAAAGCCAAACTGGAAGCCGCCGGCGCAAAAGTCGAATTGAAGTAAATTATATACCTTCGACAAGAATGGATTGGAAGAACCTTTCTTGTTTAAGTGCCTGAATTTATGTCCGATCGTATCAATCTCGGAAAATTAAAAGAAATCATTCCGCCTTTGGATCTGCTGGGTCTGCAGTTGAATTCCTACAAGGAGTTTTTGCAGCAGTTTGTTCCGCCGTCGGAACGCAAAAAGGTCGGCTTGGAGGCGGTCTTCCAAGACTTTTTTCCGATTGAGGATTACGATAACAAGTATCGCTTGGAGTATGTTTCCTACCGATGGGGCGATGTTGCGGGCGATTATTGCGATTGCATCCGAAACGGCACCACGTACGGCACGTCTCTGTATCTGACGTTGCGCCTGATGAGCGACAACAAGCAGGTTCAGGAGGGTGAAGTTTATTTGGGCGAGTTTCCGCTGATGACGGAGCGCGCCTCTTTTGTCGTCAACGGTGCCGAGCGTGTGGTGGTGAGTCAGTTGCATCGTTCGCCGGGCATCAGTTTCGACCAAGAGTGGCATCCGTCCGGGAAGCGGTTGCATGCGTTTCGCATTATTCCCGATCGCGGCGTCTGGGTGGAAGTTCAGTTTGATGCGAACGATCTGTTGTACGTTTATCTGGATCGTCGCCGTCGTCGGTATCGGTTTCTGATCACGACCTTTTTGCGCGCTTTCGGCTTCGGGACGAACGAGACGATTTTAAAGTTATTCTACAAGCCGACCAAAATGCGCGTTTCGGCGCTGTTGTCGCAAACCGACCTGATGCATTGGGTGCTGACGGAAGATGTGATTGACGTTGCGAAGGGTTTGGTATTGGGGCGCGCGTTGGAACCGATCACCAAAACCGCTCTGCAGGCGTTTCAACAGTCGAAAATCGAGACGATTTCGGTGGTCGACGCAAGCGCGGATGACGGTGCGATTGTGCGTTGTTTGAGAAAAGACGGTGCGTCTTCGACGGAAGACGGATTGTGCGATATTTATCGGTTGTTGCATCCCGGCGAAACCGTGAATCTGCAGGATGCGCGCGCCTTTTTTCAACGTTCCTTTTACGATCCGAAACGTTACGATTTGACGCGCGTGGGGCGTTATCGTCTGAACGAAAAACTCGGTTTGGACGTTCCGCTTTTGAAGACGTTGCTTCAACCGATCGATATTGCGGAGGCGGTGCGCGAACTGTGTCGCCTGCGTAAGGGGCAGGGATCGGTCGACGATATCGACTTTCTCGGCAATCGTCGCGTGCGTTTGGTGGGCGAACTGGTGGCGGCGCAATGCCGTTCGGGTTTGGCGCGCATGGAACGTATTGTCCGCGAACGTATGGCGCAGCTGGATCGGGCGGAGGGTATTTCGTTAAAGCATCTGGTGGATTCGCGCGCCGTCACGATAGCGGTGGTTGATTTTTTTGCGCGCAACCCGCTGTCACAGCTGACGGATCAAATCAATCCGTTGTCGGAAATTACTCACAAGCGTCGTTTGTCGGCGTTGGGCGCCGGCGGTTTGGATCGCGAACGGGCGGGCTTGGAAGTGCGCGACGTGCATACTTCCCATTACGGTCGCATTTGTCCCATCGAAACGCCGGAAGGTTCCAACATCGGCTTGATCAATTCGTTGACGACTTACGCGCGCATCAACGAGCTCGGTCTCATCGAAACGCCGTACCGACGCGTGCATAACAAGGTTGTGACGGATGAAGTCGAATATCTGACGGCGGAACAGGAGAAAACGGAGGTTGTTGCGCAGGCGGATTCGGCGGTCAATTCGAAGGGTTGTCTGGAAGGCACCGTGATGGCGCGCAAGAATTTCGATGTGTGCGAAGTGAAACCCGAAGAGGTGACGTACATGGAGGTTTCGCCGAAACAGGTGATTTCGGCGGCAACCGCTCTCATCCCGTTTTTGGAGCACGACGACGCCAGTCGCGCGTTGATGGGTTCGAACATGTTGCGTCAGGCGGTGCCGCTGTTGCGACCCGAAGCGCCCTTTGTCGGAACGGGGTTGGAAGAGACGACGGCGCGCGATTCCCGTGTTACGGTTGTGGCGGAAGCGGACGGGAAGGTGGCGGAAGTGAGCGGTACGCGGATTGTCGTGACGCCCGACGGTACGTTGCCGCACGTTCGTAAGGATCAATCGTTGCGGACGGATCCGCAGAACGGATTATACGTTTATCCGTTACGTAAATTTGCGCGTTCCAATGCGATGACGTGCTTCAATGCCCGACCATCGGTACGACCGGGGGATACGGTGAAAGCCGGGCAGGTGTTGGCGGACGGCGGCGCGACGGATCACGGCGAAACGGCATTGGGGCGCAATGTTCTGGTGGCGTACCTTTCCTGGAAGGGATATAATTTCGAAGATGCGGTGATTTTGAGCGAGCGCATGGTTTCGGAAGATGTTTATACGTCGATTCATATCGAAGAGTACGAAATCGTTGCGAATGATACGAAGCTGGGCATGGAGGAAATTACGCGCGATATTCCGAATGTCGGCGAAGAGGCTTTAAAGCATTTGGATCGTAACGGAATTGTCTGCATCGGTTCCGAAGTGCATCCGGGCGATATTTTGGTCGGGAAGATTACGCCGAAGAGCGAAACGGAACTGGCGCCCGAAGAAAAGTTGTTGCGCGCGATTTTTGGCGAAAAAGCGGCGGACGTGAAAAATTCTTCCCTAATTGCGCCGTCCGGTTGCGAGGGATACGTGATGGACGTTCACGTGACGATGCAGGGCGGTGCGGACGAAACATCGGGTGTTGCAAGCGATCGCCGTCGTCTGGAGAAAAAGCTGATTGAAGAGTATCGGGTCGCCAAGGAGCGTTTGCGGGAATCGTTGACGGAGGCGTTGTCGAACGTTCTTTTGGGTGAAAAAATTCCCTTAAACATTACCGGCGGTGAAACGGGCGAGGTTATCATTCAGGCAAATCGCAAAATCACCAAAACGGCGTTGCGTAAATTGGCGTTTCATCCGAGCGACGTTCAAATGGAGCAGTCGCCGATTAAGTTGAGGGTTTTTGAGATTATAACACCGTTTGTGCGTCAGTTTGACGAGTTGGAGGCATCGCATCGGACGAAATTGGAGGATTTGGATGCGGAAGCGGCGGGAACCGTGAAAAGCGTGAAGGTTTGGGTTGCCGTCAAGCGCAAAATTTGCGTCGGCGATAAGATGGCGGGACGTCACGGCAACAAGGGCGTTGTGGCGCGTGTGGTTCCCGTTCAGGATATGCCGTTTTTGGAAGACGGGACGCCGGTGGATATGATTTTAAATCCTCTGGGCGTGCCGAGTCGCATG
The DNA here is from genome assembly GCA_002363035.1 of Verrucomicrobia bacterium UBA3222. Taxonomy (GTDB): domain Bacteria; phylum Verrucomicrobiota; class Verrucomicrobiia; order Opitutales; family UBA9783; genus UBA3222. Next base: position 58,949 of record DEWA01000009.1, on the reverse strand, counting down.
AACATCGGGCAAATTTTGGAGACGCACCTCGGTTTGGCGTGCAAACTGCTCGGCATTAAGGTTTCGACGCCGGTGTTTGACGGTGCTTCCGATGCAACCATCAGGGAGTATTTAAAGAAGGCGCATTTGCCGGAGGACGGAAAGGTGACGCTTTACGACGGATGCACCGGTGAACCGTTTAAGCGAAAAGTGACGGTCGGCTGTTCCTACATGATGAAGCTCAATCACCTGGTGGACGACAAGGTGCACGCGCGTGCGGTCGGTCCGTACAGTCTGATTACGCAACAGCCGCTGGGCGGTAAGGCGCAGTTCGGCGGACAGCGTTTCGGTGAAATGGAAGTGTGGGCGTTGGAATCGTACGGCGCGGCGTACACGTTGCAGGAAATGTTAACGGTTAAATCCGATGACGTCCAGGGGCGCACCAAGATGTACGAATCCATTGTGAAGGGGTACCATTCGTTGCAAGCCGGTGTGCCGCAGTCGTTCAAGGTGTTGGTGAAGGAAATTCAGGGATTGGGATTGGATTTGCAACTCAATGCGGATCGCCTGATGACGGAAGAAGCGGAGGTTGCGGAGTAATTTTATGTTTAGGGAAGACATTCACGGTCTTTTGGGGTTCGAGTCGGATCCGACGTTTGATTCGGTTCGGATTTCGATTGCTTCTCCCGAAACCATTCGTCAATGGTCGAAGGGTGAAGTCAAAACACCCGAAACCATCAATTACCGCACCTGGAAGCCGGAACCGGACGGTTTGTTCTGTCAACGGATTTTTGGTCCGGTGACGGATTACGAATGTGCCTGCGGCAAGTACAAGCGCATCAAGTATCGCGGGGTGGTGTGCGACCGTTGCGGTGTGGAGGTCACTGTTTCGCGCGTGCGTCGCGAGTGGATGGGGCACATCGAATTGGCGGTTCCCGTGGCGCACGTTTGGTTTTTAAAGAGCGTTCCGAGCTGTTTCAGTCTGCTTTTGGATATGACCGTTCGCGATTTGGAGCGTGTCATTTACTACGAGAGTTATCTTGTTCTGGATCCCGGCGGTACGCCTTTGGAGAAAAAGCAACTTTTAACCGAGAGCGAGTACCAATCGGCGCAAGCCGAGTTCGGCGAAGATGCGTTCACGGCGAAAATGGGCGCGGAGGCGATCCGTGAGCTGTTGTGCGACATGAGTTTGGAGGACGAGGCGGAGGAGATGCAGATGCGGATGGCGACGGATACTTCAAAAAGTCTGAAGCAAAAATTGTCCAAGCGTCTCAAGTTGATCAACGGAATGATTCGCAACAAAATCCGACCCGAGTGGATGGTGTTGGAGGTGTTGCCGGTGACGCCGCCCGATTTGCGTCCGTTGGTGCCGCTGGACGGCGGGCGTTTTGCCACCAGCGATTTGAACGATTTGTACCGTCGCGTCATCAACCGCAACAATCGTCTTCGCAGTCTGTTGCAACTGAAAACGCCGGACATTATCATTCACAACGAAAAGCGCATGTTGCAGGAGGCGGTGGATGCGTTGTTTGATAACGGTTGCCGCGGAACGCGCGCGGTTGCCGGTTCCAACGGTCGTCCGTTGAAGTCCCTGAGCGAGTCGTTGAAGGGAAAGCAGGGGCGTTTTCGTCAAAATCTGCTCGGTAAGCGCGTCGATTACAGCGGTCGTACCGTGATTATCGTCGGACCGGAATTGAAAATTTACCAGTGCGGTCTGCCGAAACAGATGGCGTTGGTGCTGTTTGAACCGTTCATCATTCATCGATTGCGGGAGTTGGGTTTTGCCTACACGGTACGTGCGGCGCGCAAGATGATCGAAAACAAGACGCCCGAAGTATGGGATGTATTGCAGGAAGTGATTAAAGGACATCCCGTGTTGCTGAATCGTGCGCCGACATTGCACCGTTTGTCCATTCAGGCATTCGACCCTGTGCTCATCGAAGGCGGTGCCATTCGTCTGCATCCGTTGGTGTGCGCGGCGTTTAACGCGGACTTTGACGGCGACCAAATGGCGGTACACGTACCGTTATCCGCGGAAGCGATTATGGAAGCGCGCTTATTGATGCTTTCGACGCACAATTTGTTTTCGCCTTCGAGCGGCAAGCCGATTACGGTTCCTTCGCAGGATATTGTTTTAGGGGTTTATGCGTTGACATCGGAGACCAAACCGCAGCCGGAGAAAACCCGTCAGGTTCCGATTGTTTCGGGTGCCTTGGAAGCGGAGCGCATGGAAAGCGAGGGCATTCTTTCGTCGGATGATTGGGTGGATATGCCGAATCCCGATTATCAAAAGGAGACGAAATTCGGTGTTTCGTCGGATAAGTACCTTCGTACTACGATCGGGCGTATTCTTTTTAATGCCGTTTTCCCGAAGGAAATCGGTTTTGTCAACGAAACGGTCGGAGAAGACAAGTTATCGGACGTTATTAACGCGGCGTATCATTTGATTTCTTCGGAGGCGTTTGCCGAGTTATTGGATGCGCTGAAATCTCTCGGTTTTTCGAGGGTGACGCAAAGCGGTGTTTCCGTCGGAATGGGAGATATCGTCGTTTCGGATGAGAAAGCCGCCGTTATCGAGAAGAGCGAGAAGAAAATCAAGGAAGTCGAATCGCAATTCCGTCGCGGTATTATCACCGACGGCGAACGTTACAACAAGGTAATTTCGATTTGGACGAACGCGACGGAAGAAGTGGCGAATGCTTCGTTTGAAACGTTGGCACAACGCGGGAAGGACGGCGAGGCTAATCCGATTTGGATGATGATGGATTCGGGCGCACGCGGAAATAAACAGCAGGTGCGTCAGTTGGTCGGCATGCGCGGTTTGATGGCGAAACCGTCGGGCGAAATCATCGAACAGCCGATTTTATCTTCCTTCCGCGACGGATTGAAGGTGTTGGAGTACTTTACGTCGACGCACGGCGGTCGTAAGGGTATGGCGGATACGGCGTTGAAAACGGCGGATGCCGGGGATTTGACCCGAAAATTGTGCGACGTTGCCATGGATTGCGTCGCGGGAGAAACCGACGAGCCTCTGGATGATTCGAAGGGCGTTTGGAAACAGGCGATTCGTGACGGTGATGATGAGATTGTTGCTTTGTCGGAGCGTATTGTCGGACGTTGCGCCTGTGAAGATGTCGTTAATCCGAGCGATCCGAACGAATGCGTCATTCATCGGGGAGATTTGATTACCGAGGCGCAGGCGAAGCGCGTCGAGGCGTTGGGGATTGATGCGGTAAAAATTCTGTCGCCGCTGACCCATATGGTTAAAAACGTGATTCCGGCGAAGGCGTACGGCGAGGATACGGCGACGCACGCGCTGGTGGCGGAAGGAACGTCGGTCGGAATTTTGGCGGCGCAGTCCATCGGCGAGCCGGGTACGCAGTTAACGCTTCGTACGTTCCACTCGGGCGGTGTGGCGGGTCAGGCGTTCAAAACGCCGGAATTTCGCGCGCAACATGCCGGTATCGTCAAGTATGACGGTTTGAGGACGGTGACGACGCAAGAGGGGACGATTGTGGCGTTAAACAAAACGGGTATGCTTCGAATTTTGTCGGAGGATCACCGGGAGTTGGAATCGTACCGCATTCATCCGGGTTCCGTTATGGCGGTTGCGGACGGAGGTGCCGTTGAGAAGGGTGCCTCTCTGGCGGTGTGGGACGCAACCAAAATCCCGATTTTGTCGGAAAAGAGCGGCGAGGTGCGTTTCAAGGATATCATGGCGGGCGTGACCCTTTGTCGCGCCGGCGAGGATTCCGATGTGCGCATGATTATGGAGCACCAGGACGATTTGAATCCGTCCGTTGAAATCGTCGACAAGCGCGGAACGTTGTTGGCGACCTATCCGATTCCGTCGGGGGCGCAGCTGGCGGTTAAGGAGGGCGATGCGGTGTATCCCGGGACGATGATCGCCAAGATGGCGCGCGTTTCGAACAAGACGCAGGATATCGTGGGCGGTCTGCCGCGCATTACCGAATTATTTGAAGCCCGTTGTCCGAAGAAAACGGCGGAAATGGCGCGCATCGACGGTGTGGTTTCGTTGACGGGAACAGTGCGCGGGAAGAAGCGGCTTGTTGTGACCAATGCCGAAACGGAAGCGGCGGATGTGCATTTTGTGGCGCAGGATAAGCAGATTATCGTTCAGGACGGTGATTTCGTCAGGAAAGGGCAGTTCCTGACCGACGGATTGGCGGATCCGCACGAAATGCTTGCCGTATTGGGCGAAGCGGCGGCGCAGGAGTATTTGTTGTCGGAAATTCAGAAGGTGTATCGTTTGCAGGGGGTGACCATCAACGACAAGCACCTGGAAGTGATTTTGGCGCGGATGTTCGGGAAAGTTCGCGTGACGGATCCGGGCGATACGGAATTTTTCCACGACGAACAAGTCGATCGCGAAAATTTTGCGGAAGCGAACAGGAACGTGGTCGAGATGGGCGGGAAGCCTGCCGAGTGGGAACCGATTTTGCTGGGAATTACCAAGGCGTCGTTGCAGACGGACAGCTTTATTTCCGCCGCCTCTTTCCAGGAAACAACGCGCATTTTAACGGAAGCTGCCGCCGTCGGAAAGCAGGACAACATGAAGGGCTTCAAGGAAAACGTTATCATGGGAAATTTGATCCCTGCCGGGACCGGGATGCCGAAGTACCGACATTTGACGGTTTGTATAACGGAGGCGGGACAGGCGGCCGCCGGGGCGATTGCCGAAGGAGCCGTGTTGTGGGGAAGTGCCGAAACGTCGTCAACGGAGGACACTTCGGATGCCTCTTCCGAGGAAACGGCTGCTTCGACGGAAGGCGCGCTTTAGTTGTGAAAGCGAAAGTAATGGAAGTTTCGGGCAGATATACGGCGTTTTCGAAGCGGTTTTGCGTATTCTGCGGTCGAAGTGGTGTTGTTTGTCGGTTCGGATGTATGTCGAAGCGGTCGCGGAAGCGGGATGTCGTGTAAAAAAAGCTTGCGTTCCGTTGCGTGAATTTTTGTTAATGAAGTGTTGAGATAAAATGCCTACCATCAATCAGCTTATTTCGCATCCGAGGCGGGCGGTACGTTCGAAGTCGTCCGCGCCGGCGTTGGAGAAGCATCCGTTTAAGCGCGGCGTGTGCATTCAGGTGATGACGCGTACGCCGAAGAAGCCGAATTCCGCGGTTCGTAAAGTGACCAAGGTGCGTTTAACGAACGGGTCGGAAGTAATCGCTTACATTCCCGATGAAGGGCATAATCTGCAGGAGCACAGTATTGTGTTGGTGCGCGGCGGGTGCGTACCCGATCTGCCCGGTGTGCGTTATCACGTGGTGCGCGGGACGTTGGATGCGCAGGGTGTGGAGAAGCGTCGTCGCAGTCGTTCTAAATACGGCGTGCATCGTCCGAAGGAAGCGAAAAAGTAAGGTTTTGTTATGTCACGTCGTCGAAGAGCGATACGTCGGGAGATAAAGGGAGATCCGCGTTACAACAGCCCGTTGGTGGAGCAGTTGACGAACCGCGTGATGCGTTGCGGGAAGAAGTCTTTGGCGCGCCGCATTGTGTACGGGGCGATCGAGAAAGTAAGCGAAACATTGGGTAAGGGTGATCCGATGGATTTCATGTTGGCGGCTTTGGAGAACATTCGTCCGAAGCTGGAAGTGAAAAGTCGCCGCGTGGGCGGTGCGACCTATCAGGTGCCGATGGAAGTTCCCTATCAACGTCAAATCGGTTTGGCGTTTCGTTGGCTCGTATTGGCGGCGGATAAGCGCAAGGGAACAATGGCGGAAGGATTGGCGAATGAACTGCTGGATGCGTACAACAATACGGGCGAAGTGGTGAAGAAAAAGGAGGAGGTCCATCGTATGGCGCAGGCAAATCGTGCCTTTGCGCATTTCCGCTGGTCTTAAACGGCTATGGCAGAACTTTCTTCGGCAAATTCTTCGGGTCGCAAGTATCCGTTGGAGCATTTGCGCAATATCGGTATTGCCGCACACATTGATGCGGGGAAAACGACGACGACGGAACGTATTTTGTTCTATTCGGGCGTGGTGCATAAAATCGGCGAGGTACATGACGGTGCCGCAACGACCGACTGGATGGAGCAGGAGCGCGAGCGCGGTATAACAATTACTTCGGCGGCAATCAGTTGTGATTGGACGAACAAAGGCGGTTTGTTCCCCGGCATCCATCACAGCATTAACATCATCGATACACCGGGACACGTGGATTTCACGGCGGAGGTGGAACGTTCGTTGCGTGTGTTGGACGGTGCAGTGGCGGTGTTTTGTTCGGTGGCGGGAGTTCAACCGCAGTCCGAGACCGTTTGGCGCCAGATGGATAAGTATCATGTTCCGCGCTTGGCGTACATTAATAAGATGGATCGCACCGGAGCCGATTTTTTGGGTGCGGTTCGGGATATTCGCGAGAAATTGGGCGGCAATGCGCATCCGTTGTTTCTGAATATCGGCGCGGAGGATCAGTTTAAGGGTCTTATCGATCTGTTGGAAAATAAAGCTTACGTCTACGATGATACGGATCCGAAGGGCATGAAGTTTGACGTGACGGATATTCCCGCCGAGTACAAAGCGGAAGCGGAGAAGTGCCGTTCGGAGTTGGTTGAAGCTTTGGCGAATTTGGATGACGGAATTGCGGATAAGTTTTTGGAGGGGAAGGAAATTTCAACCGCCGAACTGCGTGCCGCCATTCGAAAGGCGACGCTGGATTTGAAATTTATCGGCGTTATCCCCGGCAGTTCCTTCAAAAACAAAGGTATTCAGATGCTTCTGGATGCCATTGTGGATTATTTGCCGAGTCCGCTGGATTTGCCGCCGATGCACGGTGAGCGCGACGGCGAAAATGTGGATATTGTTCCCGATGATCATCATAAGCCTGTCGGTTTGGTGTTTAAATTGATGACCGATCCGTTTGTTGGTAAGTTGATTTTTTATCGGGTCTACGCCGGTGTTGTTAAGAAAGGGATGGTGCTTTACAATCCCCGTACGCGCAAGCAGGAACGCATCAGTCGGTTGGTGCTGATGAAGGCGAATGATCGCATTGATATCGAGGAAGCGTGTTCGGGGGATATTTGTGCGCTTATCGGTCCGCGCGAAGTGGTTACCGGCGATACGCTTTGCGAGAAAGAATTGAATGTCTGTCTGGAGCCGCCGACATTCCCGGAGCCCGTGATCAGCATGTCGATCGAGCCGAAAACAAAGGCGGATCAGGAAAAGTTGTCGCTGGGTCTGCAGCGTTTGGCGGAAGAAGATCCGACGTTTCGCGTGACGACCAATCAGGAAACGGGGCAGACGTTGATTGCCGGGATGGGTGAGTTGCATCTGGATATTATTCGCGATCGTCTGTTCCGTGAGTTTAAAGTGGAAGCGGATGCCGGACGCCCGCAAATTGCGTACCGCGAAACCATTACGCAGGCGTCGGAGGGTGAAGGTAAATTTATTCGGCAGACGGGCGGTCACGGTCAATACGGGCATGCGATCATTAAGATGGAACCGTTGGAACGCGGTCAGGGCGTCGAAGTCGTGAACGAAATCGTGGGCGGTGCTATTCCGAAGGAATTTATTAAACCGACGCAGGACGGTTTGATGGAGGGTGCGCAGAACGGCGTGGTCGCCGGGTATCCGGTGGTTGATTTTCGCGTGCGCATTGTTGACGGTACGTTCCATGAAGTGGATTCGTCGGAACTGGCGTTCAAAATGGCGGGTATTTTCGCCTTTAAAGAGGCAATGAAGAAAGCAAAGCCGATTTTGCTGGAGCCGATTATGAAGGTGGAGGTGACGACTCCGGAGGAGTATCAGGGCGACATTATGGGTGATTTAAATCGTCGCCGCGGTCAAATTCAGGGAATGGAAAACAAGGGAAATGCGGCGGTTATTACGGCGTTTGTTCCGTTGGAGATGATGTTCGGGTATGCCACCGATATTCGGTCCTTGACAAAGGGGCGCGCGTCTTATTCGATGGAACCGTCGCACTTTGAACAGGTGCCGTCGAATTTGTTGAGCAAGATTGTCGAGACGGCTTCCAGGGCGCCGGCGCGTTCGTAAGGGTGAGGAATATGGCGGAAAAAATTGAGATTAAGTTGAAAAGCTTCGATTATCGAATGTTGGATAAGTCGGCGGCGGAAATTGTAAATACCGCCAAACATTCGGGTTCGCGGGTGTGTGGTCCCGTGCCGATGCCGACGCACATCGAACGTTTTACGGTGAACCGTTCGCCGCACGTCGATAAAAAGTCGATGGATCAGTTTGAATTGCGTACGCACAGTCGTTTAATTTTAATTAAAGAGGCGACGCCGCAGACGGTAGATGACTTGAAGCGTTTAAATTTACCGGCGGGTGTGGAGATTGCCGTTCATCTTTAATGTTTTTTATTGACGGGCATGGCGTAAATTTTTTAGTTCTAATGCAGGTTGTTGCTTCGACCTGCCGCTTAGCAGTATGAAAGATCGGTTGTTATTGGTTGGGAAGAAAGTCGGCATGACGCAGTTGTTTGATAAGGACAACCGTCTGTTGCCGGTGACGGTTGTTTTGGCGGAGCCGTGCGTTGTGAGTCAGATAAAAACGGCAGAGACGGACGGTTATACGGCGGTTCAGCTGGCGTACGGCGTTAAGAATAAGGTAACCGCGCCGATTGCGGGTCATCTGAAGAAGGCGTCCGTTGAGGAAAATTTGTCGTGTTTCAAGGAATTTACGACGGATGATGTAAGTGCTTTTTCTTTAGGTCAATCGCTGAATACGGATTTGTTTGCGGAAGGGCAGTTGGTGGATGCGGTTGCCGTCAGTAAAGGGAAGGGTTTTCAGGGCGTGGTATTCCGCTACGAGTTCGGCGGCGGACGAGCAACGCACGGTTCGATGTCGCATCGTCGTGGCGGAAGTTACGGACATTTTCGTCGTATGGGGCACGTCATTAAAAACCAAAAAATGCCGGGTCATATGGGATGCGTGTGTACGACGGTTAAGAATTTGGAAGTCGTGAAGGTTCTTCCCGAGAAGCGTCTGATTGTCTTGAAAGGCAGCCTTCCGGGAGCCAAAGGCGGTTTTGTGTTCCTTCGTAAAGCGAAGAGTGTTATGTAAATAAAAGGAAAGAATGATGAAAATTCCGTTTTACGATGTGACCGGTGAGGCAAAAGGCGAGCGCGAGTATGCCATGGTTGAGTTTGAAGGCGATCGCGGGCTTCAGGTGTTGAAAGAGGTCATTTTAGCGTATCGTGCGAATGCGCGCCAGGGAAATGCCTGCACGAAGACGCGCGGCGACGTGAAGGGTTCCGGCAAGAAACCGTTCCGTCAAAAAGGGACGGGTATGGCGCGTCAGGGCGAAAAGCGCAGTCCGTTGGCTCGCGGCGGCGGTGTTGTTTTCGGACCGAAGCCGCGCGATTTTTCGGTGCGTTTGAATCGCAAAGAAAAACGTTTGGCGTTGCAGCGGGCATTGTTTGATGCGGTTTGCGAAGGAAAATTGTTTGTGTTGGAGGCGTTGAAATCGCAGGAAACTCCCAAAACACGGGAAATGGCGGCGGTTTTTAACAAGATAACGCAACGTTCCTGTTTGTTGTTGGACAGTGAATTTTCGAAAAACCAACTGTTGTCGCTTCGGAATTTGAAGCGCGTGTTTTCGATTGACATGTCTTCCGTGAGTGCGCTGGATGTGACGCTTTATTCAAACATTGTTGTAACGGAGCGTGCGTTGACGGCGTTTTTTGAGAAAACGAAGGCGGAGGAGTAAAATATGGCGGAACCTTGGAACATTTTAAAAGAGTATCGCGTAACGGAAAAGGTGAGCAATTTGTCTGCGGTCGGAAATTGTTATACGTTTGAGGTTGTTGCGGATGCCAATCGTACGGCGGTTGCGGATGCGGTGGAAGCGGCTTTTAAGGTGAAGGTTAAAAAGGTGAATATTCTTGTTCGTAAGCCGAAAATCAAGCGGAGTCGCATGCGGAAGTCGTTGCCGGGGGCGGTCGGCGGCATGAAAAAGGCGTTGGTGTTTTTAGAGAAAGGGTATCACATCGAAGTGATATAAGGGGATGATGGTACTTATTAAATCGGTTCCGGTAACGTCGAGTTGTCGGTTTTTGGTCAGCAACAAGGTGGAGGTGAGTAAAAAGCCTGCTGGGTGTTCGTTGATCTCGGGGCGTCATTTTTCAAAGGGGCGCAATTGTTACGGTCGCATTACGTTGCGCCATCGCGGTGGCGGTCATAAGCGTCTTTGGCGGGCGGTTGATTTTAAGCGTTCCAAGTTGGCGGTTCCTGCCGTGGTTGAAGCGATTGAATACGATCCCAATCGTTCGGCACTTTTGGCATTGTTAAAGTATGCCGACGGCGAGAAAGCTTATATTTTGGCGCCGGAAGGGTTGCGGGTCGGTGATTCGGTGGTCTCGTTGGATAAAGCGGTTTCGAATTATCGGATCGGGATGAGTTTTCCGTTGTCCTGTATTCCGTCGGGCTTGAAAATTCATGCCGTTGAAATGGTTCCCGGGAAGGGGGCGGCTTTGGCGCGGTCGGCGGGGGCATCGCTGGAGATTGTCGGTTTTGATAAAGGATATGCGTCTTTAAAGATGCCAAGTGGCGAAATCCGTTTGGTGGATGAGCGTTGTCGCGCGACCATCGGGCGCGTCGGTAATTCCGATCATCAGAATGCGGTGATGGGGAAAGCCGGGCGTGCGCGTTGGAAAGGGCGCCGTCCGCACGTTCGCGGTTGCGCGATGAATCCGATCGATCACCCGATGGGCGGCGGAGAAACGGGCGGTGGTAATCATCCGGTTTCGCCCTGGGGGCAGCTTGCAAAGGGTTACATCACGCGCAAACGTACAAATGCAAGCGATCGGTTTATTTTGGTGCGTCGTAACGGCAAGAAGGTGAAGAGAGGGTAATCTATGGCACGTTCGTTAAAGAAAGGTTTTTTTGTGGATCCGAAGCTGATGGATAAGGTAAGTGCCTGTGTCCAATCGGGTGATAAAAGACCCATTCAAACGTGGTCGCGTCGCTCGACCATTACGCCGGATTTTATCGGTTTGAATTTCAATGTGCATAACGGGAAGACGTTTCTTCCGGTGTATGTGACGGAAAATATGGTTGGGCATAAATTGGGTGAGTTTGCTCCGACCCGTACGTTTAAAGCTCATAACCCGCATACGAGAAAAGCCTGATGAAAGTACAAGCTTTAGTGAAGAATGTTCGTATTTCGCCGCTTAAGTTGCGACCGATAGCAGGGTGCTTGGTTGGGATGCAGGCGCAGGAGGCGTTGCAGACGTTGCGCTGGATGAAGCAAAAATCCGCGCGTCTCTTGTGGAAGTCCGTCAAAAGTGCCGTTGCAAATGCCGAGAATAATTTGAATATCTCCGGCGAGCGTTTATCAATTTGCGAAGCGCGCATTGACGAAGGCGTGGCGATGAAGCGTTTTCAGCCGGTTTCGCGCGGTTCGGCGCATCCAATTCGCAAGCGCGGCAGTCGTATTAAGATTGTGTTGACATGGGACGGGGAAAAACGCCAGGCTCGGGAAGGTTAGTATGGGACAGAAGGTAAATCCGATCGGTTTTCGTTTGCCGGTGCGTCGTGATTGGCGTTCCTGTTGGTATGCCGAAGGTTCGGGTTATGCGTCCCGCATAAAGGAGGATTTTGTCGTTCGTCGCTTTCTGGGGGAGAAATTGCATTATGCGTCCGTTCGGGATGTTCTCATAGAGCGTGCGGGAACGCGTGTTCGCGTAACGATTTCGAGCGGTCGTCCTGGCGTGATTGTCGGTCGCAGAGGTCAGGATTTGGAAAAATTGCGCACGTCGCTTCGTAAGTTGCTGGGGAAAGAGGTTCTTCTGGATGTTCAGGAAGTGAAGAGTCCCGATTTGACGGCGAAATTGATTGCGGAAAATATCGCGGTGCAGCTGGAGCGTCGCGTTTCGTTCCGTCGCGCCATGAAAAAAGCGACACAGTTGGCAATGAGCATGGGCGCGAAGGGGATTCGTTTGCAGTGTTCCGGACGCTTGGGCGGTGCCGAAATTGCCCGTTCGGAATCGCAACGTTTCGGTTCCGTTCCGTTGCATACGTTGCGCGCGGATGTGGATTACGGTTTTACGGAGGCACAGACGGTGTACGGCACCATCGGTGTCAAGTGTTGGGTTTGTACGGAGGGGAAGAAGGAATAAGCGATGGCAATGTTACTTCCGGCTCGGACGAAATACGCCAAGGTTCAAAAGGGGCGTATTTACGGTAATGCCAAAGGCGGTGCGGAATTGGCTTTCGGAACGTTTGGTATTCAGGTGTTGGAACGCGGGCGTATTACGGCGGCGCAGTTGGAAGCGGCGCGTGTGGCGATTAACCGTCATTTGAAGCGAAAGGGAAAAATGTGGTTGCGCGTGTTCCCGCAGAAGCCGATTACCCGCAAGCCTGCCGAGACCCGTATGGGAAAAGGGAAGGGCAGTGTGGAGTATTGGGTGACGATCGTAAAGCCCGGGATGATTTTGTTTGAGGTCACCGGCGTGCCGTTGGCGGTGGCGCAGGAGGCGATGTCGCTGGCGGATCGGAAGTTGGGTTTACGTTGCCGGTTTTTAAGTCAGGAGGCGTTGGTTCAGCGGTTTTAGGTGTGAAAAAGAAGGATTTTTCGACGTTGAAGCCTGCGGAGTTGCGAGAGAAGTTGGCGAAGTTATCGCAGCAGATGTTGGAGTTGCGCATGAAGAAGCAGTTGGGGCAATTGAAAGTTCCGTCCGAGTTGCGTCAATGCAGGAAAGATCGGGCGCGCATTTTGACGGTTTTGTCGAGGCAGTCGTTATAAAGGCGGAGAATGGAACAGGAACAGAGGAAATTGCGTAAAACGCTGGTTGGTGAAGTCAGAGGGCGTTTGGGGGATAAGACGGTGAAGGTGGTATTTTTTTACAAGAAGCCGCATCCGTTGTTTCGAAAGGAAATTAAGCGCAAGACGGTGTTGTATGCGCATGATCAGGAGAATAAGTGTCAAGTCGGTGATCGGGTTGAGATTATGTCGACGCGCCCCTTAAGTCATTTAAAGCGTTGGCGTGTGGTTCGCTTGTTGGAGAAAGTGCAGGGGTAGGACGTTATGTTGCAGATGGGGAGCGTGTTGAATGTGGCGGATAACACTGGTGCAAAAAGGGTTGCGGTGATCCGTCGTCTGGGGCAATTAAGTCGGACCGCCGGGATTGGTGATATTGTCATCGGTTCCGTGAAAGAGAGCACGCCCGAGGCGAGCGTCAAAAAGGGGGAAGTCGTGCGTGCCGTGGTGGTTCGTACCGCTTATCCGATTTTGCGGGAAGACGGTTCCGGGTTGCGTTTTGACGATAATGCATGTGTGATTATCGACGCCGCCAATAATCCGAAAGGAACGCGTGTGTTTGGTCCGGTGGCACGCGAATTGCGTCAGAAGAATTTTTCAAAAATTATTTCTTTGGCTCCGGAGGTTTTGTAATGAAATTTAAAATCAAGCGGGATTCGGAAGTGGTTGTGATTTCCGGGGAACATAAAGGAAAAAAAGGGAAGGTTTTGAAGGTGCTTCGCGATTCTCAACGCGTTTTGGTTGAGGGTGTGAATGTGCGTAAAAGGTGTCTCAAAAAATCGCAGGAAAATCCGAAGGGCGGGATGATTGAGACAGAGATGCCGATTCATTATTCGAATGTGATGTTGGTCGGCGTCAAAACTGCAGGTGCGAAGAAGGGTATTGAACGTTCCAAAGAAGGGTGAGTGTTATGGCGACGACCGTTTTGAAGGATTTGTACGAGCAACAGGTGGTTCCCGCTCTCGAAAAAGAGTTGGAGATTAAAAATATCCATCGTGTTCCGAAGCTCGAGAAGATTGTTTTGAATTCCCGCATTGATGCGGAGGCGGATAAGGCGCACGTGGAGCAGTTGGTGAAAGAAATTGGTTTAATCGCGGGACAAAAGCCTCTGTTGATTAAAGCCAAGAAGAGTATTTCGAATTTCAAGCTGCGTCAGGGGATGCCGTCGGGTGTTAAGGCGACGTTGCGCGGGAAGCGGATGTACGATTTTCTTTATCGTCTTATTCATATCGTTCTTCCGGTGATCCGTGATTTTCGCGGTGTTTCGAAGCGGATGGATAAGTGCGGCAATTTAAACATCGGTATCGAGGATCATTCGATTTTTCCGGAGATTAAAATCGAATCGAGCAGTCGGCAGAATACCGGTTTGGATATTGCAATTGTGACAACGACCGACAGCGATCGCGAGGCGTTGTTGTTGTTGCAAAAATTGGGAATGGTTTTTCGGAAGTAGTATGGCAAAAAAGTCCTCCATTGAGCGAAACGAGCGTCGCGCGCGGTTGATTAAAAAGTATGCGGCGAAGCGGAAGGAGTTGAAGGCGAAAATTTTAAATCCGGAAACATCGGATGAGGCGTTTTTTGCCGCTCAGCGCGAATTGGCATTGTTGCCGCGTAATTCATCGCCCGTTCGTTATCGAAATCGTTGTTCGATTACGGGGCGCTCGCGCGGTTTTTACGGAAAGTTCGGCGTTTCGCGTTTGATTTTGCGTGAATTTGCGTCCGAGGGTTTGTTGCCGGGGGTAACGAAGGCATCTTGGTAGTTATGGATACGATCGGGGATTTTTTGACGGTTATTCGTAATGCGAATCGGGTTCGCAAGGCGAGTTGTTGCATTGCGTTTTCCCGCGTGCGTCACGCGATTGCTCTTTTGTTGAAAAAGGAGGGGTATGTCGCCGGCGTGGAGGAGGTTGCGGACGAAAAGGGGCGAAAGTCGTTGGTGGTGCGTTTGAAATACGTGAAGGGCTGTCCGGTTCTAAATGTTCTGGAACGTTGCAGTAAGCCGGGTGCGCGTTGGTATGTGGATTGTGCGCATATTCCGAGCGTGTTGAGCGGTCTTGGGATTTGTTTATTGTCGACATCAAAAGGAATGATGACGGGGCAACAGGCGAAGGCGATGAATGTCGGCGGTGAGTTAATTTGTAAAGTATGGTAGAGCGATGAGTCGTATAGGTAAATTACCGATTGATTGCGGCGAAAAAGTGACGGTTACCGTGGACGGTTCGACCGTGACGGTGAAAGGACCGAAGGGGGAGTTGAAACAAACGTTTGCGCCCTGCGTAACCATTCGTCAGGAGGAGCGTCGTGTTTTGGTGGAGCTGAAAGGTTCCGATCGTTTTTCGTCGGCGATGCACGGTACGGTGCGTGCAATCATCGCCAACATGGTGAAAGGGGTACAAACGCCCTTTTCGAAAAATTTGGAAATCCAGGGTGTCGGTTTTAAGGCGGCTTTGAACGGTAAATTTCTGGATTTGGCGCTCGGGTATTCGCATCCGATTAAATATCCCGTTCCGGA
>DEWA01000009.1:0-43617 GCA_002363035.1 Verrucomicrobia bacterium UBA3222 | reverse complement strand
GATTGTTGCAAAGTCGGTCAGGTGGCGGCGGATATTAAGCGTTATTATCCGGTGGAGCCGTATAAAGGCAAGGGTGTGCGGATTGTCGGTGAGTATGTCCGTCGTAAAGAAGGCAAGAAGAAGGCATAACGTATGAAATTGCTTGAAAAACAACGGTTGGAGGCGAAGCGTCGGGCGCGTATCCGTTCGCGCGTTCGCGGAACGGCGGATCGTCCGCGTTTGGCTTTGTGCCTCTCGAATAAGCATGCGTATGCGCAGTGCATTGATGATGGGGTCGGGAAGACGTTGGCGTCTTTGTCTTCCATGTCGAAGGATATAAAGTCGCAGCATATTAAACCGAACCGTGCCGGCATGGAAGTGCTGGGGAAGCTGTTCGGTGCTCTTTTGAAAGAAAAAGGGATTGGGCGCGTTGTTTTTGATCGTTCGGGTCGGTTGTATTTCGGTTGCGTTCGGACGTTTGCCGATGCCGTTCGTCAACAGGGGATTCAATTTTGATGGATAGTTTAGGAATGGTGGCGGAAAACGAGCAGACGGTCGGCGGTTCGCCGTTAGACTTTTTGACCGAGAAACGGGAGTTGATGCTTTCGGAGGTGCCGGAGGGTTGGGAAGAGCGGACGGTTTGCGTGAACCGTTGCGCGAAGGTGTCGAAAGGCGGTCGTCGTTTCAGTTTTTCGGTATTGGTGGTTGCCGGCAACAAAGCGGGTCTGATTGGTTACGGCATCGGAAAAGCGAAGGAAGTGACGGATGCCGTTCGAAAAGCAAGCGAAAGTGCCAAGAAGCATGTGTATAGGGTTTCTTTGTTGAACAACACTATTCCACATACGACTTTGGGTGTTTCCGACGGCGGTCGCGTAATGTTGAAGCCCGCGTGCCACGGTACGGGTGTTGTGGCCGGCGGCGGTGTGCGTGCGGTTTTGGAGTTGGCGGGCGTCAAAGATGTATTGTCGAAGTCGCTCGGTTCCAAAAACGGCGTCGGCGTAGTTTGCGCAACCGTTAAAGCACTTTTGAAAATGCGTACCAAGCAGCAGATAAATGCGCTTCTGGCGGCGGAGGCGGATGTGCTTGCGTAAGGGAAGGAAGTAAAATGCGGTTGGATAAATTACCTTTTACGCCTAATCGTTTGAAGAAAAGCAAACGTTTGGGGTGCGGTCGGGCGTGCGGTCACGGTGAGACGTCGACGCGCGGAAATAAAGGCGGAAATGCGCGTTCCGGGTATTCGACGCCTCATAATTTTTCCGGTATTCCCTGGTATCGTAAATTTCCGAAGCGCGGTTTTAATAACAGCAATTTCAAGAAGTTGTATCATGTGGTCAACCTGGGCTTGCTGGATTCGGTGTTGCCGGCGGATTTTTCGGCGATCGTTGACCGAAAAGTGCTGTCGGATTTGAAGCTTATCGATGAAGATAATCTTCCGATTAAGGTGTTGGGGAACGGTGAGTGGAAGCGTTCACTTTCGTTTCAAGTCGACAAGGTAACCGAAGGTGCGAAGGCGAAGATTGAGGCGGTCGGCGGTAAAGTGTTGAGTGTTTAACGATCTATGTGGGCGGCGTTTTTGAACTGTTTTCGAATTCCGGAGCTGAAGCAGCGTATTTTATTCACACTTTCGTTGCTTTTCGTAGCCCGCATCGGGTGCAACATCCCTTTGCCCGGAATTGATCCGTCGCCGTTAAAAACTTTTTTCGAATCTCAAAAGGTCGCGGGTGGTGGTCAGTTGATCGGTCTTTACAATCTGTTCACGGGCGGGGCGTTCCTGAAAGGGGCAATTTTCGGGCTGGGTGTCATGCCCTACATTAGTGCCTCCATCATTTTTCAGTTGTTGGGCGTGATGATGCCGTCGTTGGCAAAGATGCAACAGGAAGGGGAATTCGGTCGTCAGCGTCTGATGCAGTACACGCGTTATTTGACGTTGTTGATTTGCCTCATTCAGGGAGGGCTGTTGGTGATGGCGTTGACCAATTATCCCGACAAACTGTTTCCCGGGTTTGATGCGTCGACGTACGGGTCGATTGCGCTTTACAACGGTTTTTGGTTTTTGTTGGTCAGTACGTTTCTTTTGTCCACGGGTACCATGATTTTGACATGGTTGGGCGAGCAGATTACGCAGCACGGCATCGGAAACGGGATTTCGCTGTTGATTACGGTCGGTATTTTATCGGGACTGCCGCAAAGTATGGTGTTGTTCGGTAAAATGTTCACAACGCCTTTGGGCGTGGAAGAAGGCGTGCGGTTGGGTTGGTTGCAGGGCTGTCTGATGATTGCGCTGTTGTTTGTCGTGATTGCGGCGATGGTTGCGGTGACGCAGGCGAGCCGTAAAATCGTTGTTCAATATGCCAAGCGGGTGGTTGGTCGGAAGATGTACGGCGGACAAAGTTCCTTTTTGCCGTTAAAGGTTAATTACGCAGGCGTGATGCCGGTCATTTTTGCGAGTGCGTTGTTGATGTTTCCGCAACAGTTGTTGGCGTATCTGGGTGCCGCCTTCGGTATTTCGGCGTTTCAGGAATGGTCGATGTTTTTGGTGCAGGGCTCCTCTTTGTATTACACCGTGTACGGATTGTTGATTTTGCTGTTCAGCTACTTTTGGGTTTCTATCATGTTTAAGCCGTTGCAGATTGCGGATGAATTGAAGAAGAACGGCGGGTATATCCCCGGGGTTCGCCCGGGAGCCGACACGGCGAAGTTTTTGGATTTCGTGATGACGCGTTTGACGTTGGCAGGGGCGATTTTTTTGACGGCGATCGCGCTGTTTCCGGATATGCTGTATTTCTGGTATAAAATTCCGTATCGCGTGGCGTTGTTTTTCGGCGGAACCGGTACATTGATTACGGTAGGTGTTCTACTGGAAACCACAAAGCAGATGGAAACGTATCTGTTGCAGCGGAATTATGAAGGTTTTTTGTCGAAAGGGGCTTTGCGCGGTCGCTCCAATCTTTCTTCGCAATTCCAAATGTTGATGAATTCCGAAGATAAAGGAATGCGTTGGCTTTTCGGGACGGTCATTACTTTGTTCGTTGCCGGTTTTGTTGCCTGGGGATTGCAGGTGCTGTTTTTCAAATAAGCCGTGGTAAAGGTTTCGGTTAAGACGGAGGCGGAGATTGCCAAAATGCGTGAAGCGGGGCAGTGTGCGGCGTTCGTTTTGGATGCGGTGAGGAAACAGGTCATTCCCGGCGTTTCGACATGGGATTTGGATCAATTTGCGAAGAAAACGATGGATTCCGTTGGTGCGATCAGCGCGTCTTACGGATACGGTGGCAAAAAAAATCCGTTTCCCGGTTATATTTGTGTTTCGCTGAACGAGGAAGTCGTGCACGGAATCGGGCGAAAAGATCGAATCATTCGCGAAGGCGATTTGGTCAGTTTGGATGTGGCGCTGTTTTATAACGGTTTTGCCGGAGACAACACGGTAACGGTTGCGGTCGGAACGGTTGACGAGGAACGGGAAGCTTTGTTGAAGGTGACGGAGCAGGCATTGTACTGCGGCATTGATCAGGCGAAAGAAGGTAATTGTATCGGCGATATTTCGTGGGCAATTCAATCGTTCGCGGAGGCGCATCATCTGGGCGTTGTTCGGGAATTGGTCGGACATGGCATCGGGAAAGAGATGCACGAAGAGCCGCAGGTTCCGAATGTCGGTCGTCCGCATACCGGTGTCCATTTGAAAGCCGGCATGACATTAGCGATCGAGCCGATGTTGACGGCGGGAGCGCCGTGGTTGCGTATGCTGGAAGACGGCTGGACGATCGTAACGGCGGACGGGAAGCCGAGTGCGCATTTTGAACATACGGTTTTGATAACAAAGGAGGCACCTGAGATATTGACAAGGGTGAAAAATTGATACAAAGTCATTTACGTAAGGGAAGAAAAGCAGAAAATATGGCACGATTGATTGGCGTAGAGATACCGGATGGTAAAAAGTTGCTTTATGCGTTGCCGTACATTTACGGTATCGGGTTGTCGCGTTCGAGGGAGATTATAAAGGCGACGGGTTTAAACCCAGACGATCGTGTGCATACGCTGAAAGAGGATGCTTTAAATAAATTGACGGAAGCGATTACGCACGCAACGTACCATGTGGAAGGTGATTTACGTCGCGAGATTATCGGCAACATTAAGCGCCTGCAGAGTATTCGTTGTTATCGCGGTTTGCGACACATGCGCGGGTTGCCGGTTCGCGGGCAGCGGACCAGCACCAATGCCCGTACGCGCAAAGGAAAGCGCAAGACGGTGGGTGTGAAGAGTGCCGAGAAATAGTGCGGAACGGATATGACGGAAGAAAAATCATCGGTTGAGAGTGTTCCTGCGGGGAAGGCGCAGGAAGGTGCAGTGGCGAGTGTTGCGAAGGAGCCGTCGAAGCGTGCGAGAGCTCCGAAAGCGAAGACGGCGGACAAAAAGGCGTCCGATGGAACGGTGAAATCCGAGAATAAGCAGGAAACACCGCAGGCGGAAAAGACTGAAAAGGAGACGGCGGAGTCTCTGTTGAAGGAGGGGCTTGAGGAAAATTTAAAGATTAAGCGCGCCAAGGGAAGCAAGAATGTCACGACGGGTGTATGCCATATTGCGGCGACCTTTAACAATACGAAGGTGGTTTTTTCGGACGTAAAGGGCAATGTGTTGTCGTGGTCGAGCGCCGGGCGTTGCGGTTTCAAGGGTTCGCGCAAGTCAACGGCTTATGCGGGGCAGGTGGCAACGACGGAAGCGGCAAAAGTGGCGATGGGGCACGGATTGCGCGACGTTTCCGTTGAGGTAAAAGGACCCGGGATGGGGCGCGATGCCGCCGTTCGTACGTTGCAAACGGTCGGTTTGTCGGTTTCCGCGATTAAAGATGTGACGCCGATTCCGCATGGCGGTTGTCGTCCGAAGAAGCGGCGCAGGGTTTAATTTTTTTTATGAAAGACTAAGGTATATGCGTTACACGGGACCTACCACTCGCATCAATCGTCGTTTTAAAACGATCCTCTTTCCCGCTACTAAGGCGTACGAACGGAAGCCTTATCTGCCCGGTATTCACGGTGCGCATTTAAGGCGCCGCGTGAGTGATTACGCGAAAGGTTTAACGGAGAAGCAGAAATTGCGCTTTATGTTCGGTTTGTCCGAGAAGCAGTTTCGTTTGACGTTTGAGCGGGCGAAGCAGGCGCGCGGTGTGACGGGTGAGACGTTTTTGCGCCTCTTGGAGTTGCGTTTGGATAACATTGTTTATCGGATGGGATTGGCAAAAACCCGCCGTGCCGCCCGACAGATGGTGCTTCACGGGCATGTACGCGTCAACGGGGAGAAGGTGAGTATTCCGAGTTACATCTGTGAGCCGTTGCAAGAAGTTTCCGCCGGTGAGAAGGCGGCTTCGCGCCAGTTGGCGACCCGCAGTTTGGAGGCCAGTCAGGGGCGGAATTGTCCCGCATGGATGACGGTTCAGTCGGATAAGCTGAAGGGGGTTGTTAATCGTTTGCCGGTGCGCGAAGAGATGGTGCCGGATATCGATGAACAGTTGATTGTCGAGTTTTACAGTCGTTAATTTTTTATTTTCATGGCTAAGAGACTGGGAAAGTTTGAGTTGCCGAAGCGGTTGGTGCGCGTGGAGGAAACCGCAACGCCGACCTTTGCGTGTTTTATTGCCGAGCCGTTTGAGAAGGGGTTCGGACACACGATCGGCAACGCTCTGCGTCGGATTTTGCTGAGTGCGATTGAGGGGGGGGCGATTGCGTCCGTCAAGATCGAGGGCTTCAGACATGAATTTCAGTGTTGTGACGGTGTTTTGGAAGATGCGACGGAGATTGTGTTAAACCTGAAGCAGGTGCATTTGAAGATGTCTTCCCATGAACCCGTCATGTTGCATATCGACGTCAATAAAGCGGGTGCGGTGACGGCGGGAGATATCAAAGCACCTGCCGGTGTGGAGGTTGTGAACCCCGAGCAGTTAATTTGCACGTTGGCGAAGAAGCATCATTTTCAGGCGGAGCTGAAGGCGATGTTGGGACGCGGTTACCGATTGGCGGAGGAAAATAAGGAAAGCGATCAACCGTTAGGCGTGATTGCCATCGACAGTTTATTCAGCCCCGTGACGCGGGTGGGGTATCGCGTGGAGGATGCGCGCGTTGGTCAGATGACCGATTTTGATAAATTGATTTTGGAGATTTCGACCGATGGGCGCGTGTCGCCGGAGGAAGCGTTGAAGGATGCGGTTGCAATTTTGCGTCATCATTTGGACGTGTTCGATTGCATTTCTTCCGGTACAGTTGAAGTGGATGATGAGGCGCTTAGTACAGAGGGTGAGGAAAATCGCCTGCGTAAGTTACTCGGTATGAGCGTTAACGAAATTGAATTGTCGGTGCGTGCGATCAACTGTCTCAATAATGCGGGTATTTTGACTGTCGGCGAGCTGGTGAGTAAATCGGAGGCGGAGATGTTAAAGTATCGTAACTTCGGAAAGAAGTCGCTGACGGAGATCAAGAACCGCCTGGAGCAGTTGGGACTTTCGCTCGGAATGAAGCTCGGCGAGGATTTAGCGGATTAGGCGGGACGTTTGCGATTTTGAGAGTGGAGAGTTCGGTAGGGATTTAAAAAAAGGTTGTTTATGCGTCATTTAAAACATCATTTTCAGTTGAGCGTCAAACAGGAGCATCGCAAAAGCCTGATGGCGAATTTGGCTTCGCAGTTGTTTTTGCACGAGAAAATCAAAACAACCTTGATTAAAGCCAAGGCGTTGCGCCCTTTTGCCGAACGCATTATCACCTTGGCGAAGCGCGCGGTTTTATCGGAGAAGCCCGAGCAAAAATTGCATTGTCGTCGTTTGGCGATTGCGCGCATCCGTAACGAAGTCGCCGTCAAAAAGCTTTTCGACGAAACGGTTTCGCAATTTTTAAAGCGCGATGGCGGATATACGCGCATTTATAAGTTGATGTCGCGCGTGGGTGACGGTGCGCCGATGGCGTTGATACAGCTGGTGGAAGCTCCTTCCGAAAAGCGTCGTTCGGCAAAACGCTCGAAGGTTGCCAAAACAAAGGCGTCGCAGGCGGATTCGGCGGAAAAGTCCGTGGCGGAAGCGGTTGAAACAGCGGCGGTTGCAGAAGAGCAAGGCGGAGTGTTAGAGGTGTCTGTTGCGGAACAGAGTGAAGTTAAAGACGAACCATCCTCCGTTCCGTCTGACCAAAAAGCACCTGAAGCGTAGGGCGGTTTTGCCTTTTTGATTTTTGGAATTTTATCCGTCTTTCAACCGAGGCGGTCGGTTGTTATGTCTATGCCGATGGATGTCGTTGCGTTTATCCGAAATCAATGGAAATGCGAGGATCCGTTGTGCGCGATTGATTTTCCGCAGACGCTTTGGGACGAGTTGTGTGAATGCGCCTATCGGGATTTAGTTGAGCGTTGCGGTCATCCGAAGGCTTCGAAATTTTGCATTCGTTTGGTCGGTCAGTCGGGCTCGGGGAAAACGTCGCAATTGCTTCCTGCCGTGAAAGCCGCTTTGGAAGCGCAATCGCAGAAGTACGTTTCTCTGGCGGTTCGCGATTTTGTGCCGTATCATCCGAATTTAAGCGCTATTCGCGAACATTACGATGAAGGACTGGTTCGGGAAAAAACCAATGCCTTTGCCTTGACGTTGCTGACGTTGGTTTTGGTGCGTTGTATTCGGGCGCATTTGCCGATTTTGTTCGAAGTCACTTTATTGTCGCCCGAGTACGAGCGTTTTGTGCATCAATGTTTGTCCGAAGAAGGTTACGGTTGCGATTATCATTGCCTGGCGATTGCCAAAGAGACTTCCGATGCTTGGATTGAGGCGCGTTGTCGCGAAACGCATCGCGTGGTTTCGAAACGCTCGTCCGATTTTTTCTTCCAAACTCTGCAGCCTGCTTTCGAAAGCTTGCAGTCGGTCTGTATGCCAAATCGCGTGTTTATTTGGGATGCGTATCATACCGAACCGCAACGGACGCATTTCCCCGATGAGCGCTTATGGCAGAAGATGCAGGCGGTCGCACATGCGAGCGATGAACCGTTGAGTTTTGAAGCGGCGTTGGAAGCCAAAAAGAAGTTTCTGTGCGACTTTTACAGCGAACATTCGTTTGTTGTTACCGATGAACAGGCATCGGACGGTTAAATTTTAAAGTATTCGGGAGTGCTTTCCGAGAGAATGGTTTTCGGATTGTGTCGTATGCCCATTGGAATGGATAAGATGAATGTGGGAGAGTTTGTGAGGTTTCTTTGGATTTATTGATTTTTGAATAACAGAGTGTTAAAGGGAGTAAGTTCTCACGAAAAATACGCAAAAGACAGAGAAATTTTCGAATTTATACGGGATATTTTGGGCGGGCGGGGTACGGTTTTTATTCTAAAAAGCTAATTTCTCCTTTCCCTTAAAAAAGCGCGCAAGGTTCCGTTTTTAACGGAAGGAGATTGTAAAAGTGTGTCGTTTTTAATCCATCAAAATGATGCATTTTCCTGTTTTTTTCAATAAAGCCAAATTTTTTCAAATACCAAAAACGAACGTTTCGGCGATTTTGCGCGGAATATTTCCAAAAAAAACATACTCAAAGTACAATCAAAGTATCGAGTCGGGAACTTCGTTTTTTTAGAGTGCGTTTTTTCTTTATTTTTATCATTGACGGAGCAAAAAAAATATCGGATTCTCAAAGTGAGTTGCTCAGTAGCTCAGCGGTAGAGCAGGTGACTGTTAATCACTTGGTCGCAGGTTCGATCCCTGCCTGAGCAGCCATTTTTAGGATGGAGACGCTTTCGGAACGTTTCGAGAAACGGGTCGACGAGATTTTGGCGCAGTGTCCCGATTTTCACCGTGGTATTTATCGGCATGTTTTTCGTTCGCTCGAAGCGACGGGGCGGCGGTTTCCGTCGGAGTCGGTTCGTTGTGTTTCGGTGACGGATTTGGTGAATGACGGAGTGGTGTCGCTCGCCGTGAAGGATTGGGGGATTTTGGCGCCTGCGGTGTTTCGGTTTTGGGGCATCGAAACAGGGGCGGATTTAAGGAAGGTTTTGGAGCGGTTGGTTCAATTTAAAGTGTTTAAACGGGATGCCGATGAGCGGTTGGAACTGTTGGATGCGCTCGATTTGAAGGAAATTTTTCTTGATCGATTAAAAAATCGGTAAATTTTTTACTTTTTTTGTTGACAGTCTTTTTTTCGTGGTATTGCCTGGAGAAAAGGGCTGTTCTATGGGTTTGAAACAAGTAAAAACGGGAGTTCTGAAAGGGGCGTCTTACGGTGTGGCGTTGCTTTTGGGCGGGTGCGGTGTGATGGGGAGCGGACCGAAGATGCTTCGAGATCGACGTCCCGAGTACAATGCGGCGGTTGTCAGCAGTGAGGAGCGTCAACTGTTGGAGAATTTGGTGCGTTTGCGCTATTGCGATAATATCACTTCTTTGGATATTGCGTCCCTGAGTCATTCCGGTTTATTCAGCATGGATGGAAAGGGAGAGCTTGACAGCGGGTTCTTGTCGGATCTCAGTCATATCGATAAAAAGATCAAGGCTACTCTCGGCGGGAGCATGAATGGTGCTTCTTCCATGAATCTGACGCCGCCTTCGGGGGGAGATTATATTAAGAAATATCTGACACCCATTCAATTTTCGGCGGTTTCGGCTTTGATCCAAGGAGGGTGGAGTGTCGATCGGGTCTTTAACCTTTGCGTAGAACGTGTTAATGATTTATACAACGCAACCGAAGCGGACGGACCGACGCCCGAGAAGGTACCGAGTTATAAGCCGTTTCAAGCGTTCACGCGTATCCTGAATGAGGCGGATGATAACCGTTTGTTGGAGTTCGGATCGAAGCCGGATTATAATTTTTCGGGTATGTATTTGTACCTGAACGAGCCGAAGTTGGAAGAACGGATTCGGCGCGCGTCGGTTGAAACGAAGTCCTACTACAGTGGTTTGAAGGCGAGAATTCGTGAGTTAAAACAATTGGCGGGGTTGTCGGAGAAGGCGTCGTTGTTCAAGTTGAATGATGACTTTGTCGCCGATAAAGGAGCTTCTTCGCTTGTTATTCAGTGTCGTACGTTATTGGGTATAATGTTCTATCTGTCGCAAAATGTGGATGTGCCGCAGGAGCATAAGGACAGGGGATTGGTTGGTGTTACGCAAGATGTTGCCGGCGAAGAGTTTGATTGGAGCGATGTTTGTAAGTACTTTTCGGTACAGTGCTCGAAATATCGTCCGAAAAATGCGTATGTATCCTGTCGTTACCGCGGGCAGTACTTCTACATTGCCGATGACGATCGGGAATCGAAGATGACCTTCATGTTGGTGATGCAGTTGCGGAAGTTGCAGACATCGAATTATAAATCCAATACGCCGCTGTTGCTGTTGAACTGATTGACATTTTGGTTCCATAAAAAAATGCCGAACGCTCAAGAGGGTGTTCGGCGTTTTTGTTTTTGAGGAATAAAAAATGCTTTTTAAGGTGTTTTTGCGGATATAAAGGGTGGTTGAGTGAATTTTTAGAGAAAAACGTCGAAATACAAGATTTATCGGGAAATTTTTTAAACTTCCGAAGGGGCGCCGTTCTTTTAAATTTCCGAATGCTTGGCGATAAATTGTCGAATCAGCGGTAAAATTTCTTCCTTTGCGTCTTCAAGAACGTAGTGTCCGGCATTTGAAAATTGATAACATTCCGCTTTCGGAAAATACTGTTGCCAGACGGATAAAAATTCCGGCGTAAAGCAAAAATCCCGCATCCCCCAGGCAAGCAGGCAGGGTTTGCCTTCCAGCAGCCACAGGTGCTCCTGAATGTTTTTCAAAACCGCATAACTCGGATGAGACGGTTCCATGGGAATATCCTTCACAAAACGATCAACGGCAATGCGATGTTGCGGACTGTCGTACGGATACAGATAGCCGGCTTTTACGTCGGGCGATAAAGGTGTTTGTACTGCCATGAACGTTGCGGCTTTTGCGAAAACATTCCAATGCCGAACCGCCCATGAACCGATTTTGGTGTGGCAAAGCGCAATGCGAAGCGGTATGCGTTGCGACAAAAACGCGGCGGAATTTAAGACCGTTATCGATCGAACGCTTGCCGGCCAGCGTGTTGCAACCCCCATACCGATCGCACCGCCCCAATCGTGAACAATAAGATGAAAATGCCCGATATTTATACCTTTCAGCCACTGCAGGGTATTATCGATGTGTTGTTGCAGACAATAATTGTATGACTGAGGCTTATCCGATAATCCGCAACCGATGTGATCGGGAACCAAACAGCGATAATCGGACTTTAGATGAAGCACCAAATTTCGATAGTAAAAAGACCACGTTGGGTTCCCATGCAACATCACGACCGTTTCGCCTCTGCCTTCATCAATATAGTGCAACCGATGAGATTTTTGCTCGTTCAGGGTAAAAAAGTGCGACTTAAACGGGTACAAATGGGCGATGTTTTGCGGGAGAACCTCCATGGTATTTATTCTAAAGGGATTGTTTGAAAAGTAAAATAAAAGGAGGGGGTAAAAAAGCACTACAACTTCCTGGCGCTTTTTTAAATTAAATCCCTAAGAGAATACCGAAAAAATTATCCCAAGAACCTCTTATTACGTCGATTTCTAAAAAGTGCGCGATGGAGCCAGTGTTTTTTACTTTTCTTAAATTTCCCTTAATCCATCTCATCAAAAAAACACTTGCTACAGTAGAATAATCAAACCACAAGGAGTATGTTTTTATTTATACCAGGTATCGTGAGGATGTTGCCGTTTAGTGCCTGCAATGTGATGCTGCTGCATTAGTTCGGTGAACGCGGTTTTAAGTACAGCGGTGTCGGTGTGGGTATCGCGCGCGTTTCTATGGCTGCGGATGTGATTATGAATCCGATCTTATGTGGTGGGTAAATAGTGGGAAAGCGTGGAGCTTTCTGGGGCAGGAATTTGAGGGTTTTTGTCTGTGTTTGAATGATAATTAGCAGCTGACGGTCGGCTATCGCCTGCGGTATTTGGCGGGTTCCTGTCGTGAAACCAGAATGTTTACAGGCAATTATATCAAGTGAGATTGAAAAGTGAAGCAGAATTTGAGTCATAGTGCGGAGGTAGGTGTGGTGTATCGGTTTTAAATCTATCTCGTTGCGGGATTTTCAATAAAAAGAGCGGTACCATTTGGTGCTCATGATGGTATTCGCAATGGAAGATGTGTGTAACGTAATTGCGATTTAAAGCTCCGTTGAGCATATTAACGGTTCAAGATATACTTAAAGCGGTTTGCGTTTATTGCGTTACCGATGAATACGAGCCCGGCAATAACCTTTTTTGGAGTTTGAAGTCAACGGAAGTTATGCTTGCCTCACGATTTTACAATGATTAAACAATGCCGTTTGCTTCCCCTGCCCCCTCCACCTTCATCAGCGCCTTTGTATATAACCGCGTCTCCAATCCCGGCACAAAATCCGAGAAACTTTGTGTCGGAACGGCTTTTTTCAGTTGTTGATGTACCATGCCCATGCGGGCGTCGGCGTTGTCCGCAAGGCTGACGAGAACGGCTTCCGCGGTTGCCGGGTACACGGCGGCGCCCCATTCCGGTTCGCCCTGATGGGATAAAACGATGTGTTCCAGTTGTTCCAGCCAAACGGGATGCAGATGATTTTTTAAAGCCGCGCTTCGGGTGAGGCGATAACCGAGAATGACGTGTCCCTGTAAGCGTCCGATGTCGGTGCGATCGATGCCGTCGGTTGTAGTGTAATGATATTCCAAGACCTTCCCGACATCGTGTAAAAGCGCGCCTGCGATTGCCAAATCCGCATTGACCTCTTTGTATAACGGCAGCAGTGCCTGCACGACGCGCGTTACGTGCACCGTATGTTCCAATAAGCCGTGAATATAGGCGTGGTGCATCGAAACCGCCGCGACGCTGTTGACAAACTGCTCGCCGAGCTCTTCAAAAACCTGCCGAACGGTTGCACGCAGAGCGGAATATTGAATGCTTTCGATAAATTCCGTCAGCGAAGCCTGCAGTTCTTCCAAGGGTTCTTCGGGCGTTTCAATAACTTTCGGCAAGTATGCTTCGTACTGTTCTTCGGAAATGTCCCAAACACTCTTGATGCGCGGGCTCAATTTGTCGGCAAAAAACTCGATAAAGCCCTCGATAATGATGATTTGCGGGCATTTGGAAGCGGGTTTTTGGAAAAAGAGAAACGGCGCGGTTCCTTCGAAGCAATTAAATACGAAGGTATCGATCGCATCGCCGACTTCGATTTGCAGGAAGGGATTGCCGGTTTTCCCGACTTTTTTGTGGATGCGACGGACGGCGGCAACGGTCTTAAACGGTGCACCGTTTTCCAGTTGCTTGACGGTTTGGATGGTTTGAAAAGCAGGTTCGTTATCCATGAGCGATGACGGATGCGATTTTTATGTTAAAGAACTCATGAGAAAAAAGAAGTATTTTATGTTTTTCGGGAAAATTAAACATTATCGCGGATAACAACGGAGCCGAGTTATTCCGTTTCGGAGTACAACTGCGGCAAGAGAACGAATTTCACCGCGACAACAACAAACAGGTGCCGAGTTTCAGAAAAATAAACAGCCCGGCGATGTCGGTGAAAGCGGTGAGAAAAATGTAGGAACTTTGGGCGGGGTCGCATTTGAAATGTTTCAGGACGATGGGAATGAAGGCGGCAAAAAATCCCGAAAGCACCATCGTTAAAACCATTGCCAAAAAGACCGTGAACCCCATCAGGGCGTTATGCATCATACAGGTTGCGATGAGACCGCCGGAGAAACCGATGAAAAGTCCGTTCACAAGCCCCTTTAACAGTTCCCTGCCGCAAATACCCAAGCCGTCGCCTTTTTGAAATTCCCCCAGTGCCAGTCCGCGGATGGCGACCGCCAGCGTTTGCGCGCCGGTGTTGCCGCCTAAATTCGCAATGACGGTCATAAACGCCGCCATCCAACTCATTTGTTCGATAACAGAACCGAAACTGGAAATAACATAGGCGGACAGGAAGGCAAGGATGAGATTGACGAACAGCCAGGGATTGCGCTTTTTAACGCTGTACCAAACGCCGTCATGAATGCTTTCGTCGGCTCCCGCACCGTGCAACTGTTGCAAATCCGCCGTTGCCGCTTCCTGAACGATATCCAGAACGTCGTCGTGGGTGACGCAACCCAACAGGCGGTTTTGTTCGTCCACAATCGGAATATCCATGACGTTATACTCCGCCATGGTATTGGCAACCGCGTTTTTGTCCGTTTCGGGAAGGCAGGCGATGGCTTGGATTTGCGTGTTCATGATGTCGCAAACGCGCTTGGTCGGTTCGGAAAAAACGAGATTTCGCAGCGTCGTCAGTCCCAGCAACCGATTGTCTCCATCCGTAACGTACAAATTGTAGACGTTTTCGATTTTCTTCGGAATTTTCCGAATGTGCTCCAAGGCTTCGCCGATGTTCCAGGTCTCGCGTAACGTCACGACTTCGGGCGTCATGACACCACCGGCGGTATTCGGATCGTAACGCAACAGTTTGCGCAACACAAACGCGCGGTCGGGTTTGATGCGGGACAGCAGACGGATACGATCGCTTTCGTCCAGCTTGCTGACCAAATCGGCGGCGTCGTCGGGATCCAGCAGTTCGATAATGCGCGCCGCCCGAAATTCCCGCATGGCACTCAACACCTCGGCGGAATTTTCCGCGTCCATTTCCGCCAAAACGTTGGAAGCGTTTTTCTCCGATAAACGCTGCAGAAATTTTCGCTGTTCCTCAACCGTTAAGCGTTCCAGGAATAAGCCGATTTCGTGCGGCGACGTCCGCGCCAGCTTTTCCGCATCCAGAGAAAGGTAATCGTTTTCCGCAAGATGATTTAAATCCTCGAAGGTATATTGATCCAACTTGCTCGCAATCGGATGTTCCTGGATGAGATCGGGCATGGCGGTTTATTGCATTTTTGTTCCTTTATTGTAGCGAATTTTTGTCCGTTCGGGAAAGACCTTCTTTTGCTGTTTTGGCAAGGCGCGTTCCCTTAAATGATTCGCACGGATAAACGACGGCGTTCGGAAATAAACAAGATCCCGGCTGCAACACCGAATTGCATCCCGCCTGCGCTCCGTCGCCTAAAATGGCGCCGAGCTTTTTTAACCCAGTCGGGATTTTTTCTCCCGTCGGCGTCTGCATGCAAACACATTGTTGATCCAGTCGCAGATTTGACAAAATACATCCTGCTCCCAAATGCGCGCCGTTGCCCAAAATCGAATCGCCGACGTAATTGAAATGCGGCACCTGAATGTGTTCCAGAAGAAGGGAATTCTTGAATTCGCAGGAATTGCCCAAAACACATCCGCGACCGACGATAACGTTTCCGCGAACATACACGCTCGGGCGCAGGCTACACTCATCATCAATGTAGGCGGGACCTTCGATCGTTCCGAACGGCGGAAGGGAAACGTTCCGACCGATATAAACATTGCCCGTGACGGAGAGATGCGGCGGAAGTTCGCTGTGAATACGTTGCGACGGTTCGCATTTTGCAAAAAACCGCCGCAGTGCTTCCGCAATCAACGGGATCCAGGTGTGTATCGGCTGTTCTAAGGAAAAAACGTCCCTAAACGACCAATGCTCGGGGAGACCTTGAAACAGTTGCGACGCTCGAATACCGTCGGTCATAAAAACAAAGAATAAAACACAAAAAACATACGATATACGAGAGAAACAGTCAAATTCAAAAACCTATGTCCATCTCATCCGTCAACAACTGTTATGTACCGTCGGCAATACCCGCCTTGGAACCCGAAGTTCCCGTTTCGGGAAACGTTTCCGAACCGAACGCCTTGGCGCAGACCGACGTCAAGCCGTTAACGCCCGAGGAACGTCGCCAAAAAATGAAGGAATCCAATATGCGCTACATGTTCGACCAAATGATCGCTTCGCAACGTCGCTACACCCAGGACATGCAGAAGCAGATCCGTGAGCAACAGGAAGAAGATGCCCGTAACGGCTACAGTGCCTTCTAGTTTTACGGAGCTCAAGACGTTTGGGGCGTTTTCGGATTGTTCCGTAAAAACGCTGTTTTCCACCGTTCGGAGACGGGTGCGGTATTTTTATCTTGAAACAAAGACAAAAATGCGCTCTTTATAGAGCATGCCCAGGGAAACCGTAATTATCGAATGCACCGAAGCACGCAAAGAAGGAAAGCCTCCTTCGCGTTACATGACGACGCGCAACAAGAAATTGCAGACGGAAAAAGTCGAAAAGATGAAGTATAATCCGTTTTTGCGCCGCCGTACCCTGCATAAGGAGATTAAAGGGTAAGGAACGGTTGGTTGTCCGGTAAGGGTGGCGCGGTTGTTTTTTACCGTGCGTGTGTTTTTTTGCGTTTTTTTACACAATTCACGTCTGTTAGTGTGTAGTCCTTGGTTTTTTCTCCGGTTTCAGCGGCTCAAAGGTTTTTGTGTTTTGATGGACTTTGGTTCGGTGGGGTAAAAAAGTATCTTTTAAAAGAAAGCACTGTGCTTCACCGCAACGGCGTACTTTAAAAACTTTGCAACAACCCAAAATCGCCTCTTCCG
Organism: Verrucomicrobia bacterium UBA3222; assembly: GCA_002363035.1. Classification (GTDB taxonomy): domain Bacteria; phylum Verrucomicrobiota; class Verrucomicrobiia; order Opitutales; family UBA9783; genus UBA3222. Next base: position 27,143 of record DEWA01000009.1, on the reverse strand, counting down.
CGATGGTATTTTGCGTAGTATGCGATGTAAATCGTTGCAAGACTTCAAAATTGATATATGAGTCGTTTCTTTATTTTCATCTGAGAGGGAAAAGGAGAGCTTTCTTCTTGGTGTGTTTCTTAGTGCAAACCATCCTCACGAATAATAACAAGCGCATGTCCCCTGGAAGCACATTTCAATTCACATTGTTGAAAACAAGAATAATCATTGTGCCACCCCTTTCCTATCTGCAAGTTCACGGATTTTACATTTTTGAAGAGACTTACCAATGCGTCTCTGTCATACTTCTCGCTCTTTGCCGGCACCTCAAAACCTCTCAAACATGTTCCGAAAACCTCCCTTGGGTACGCTTCACGCGCCGCCCGCCAAATATTAGAATCACGCACATCGGATACGAAATGCTGGAAATCCTCCTTTCTCAAAAGGTAATAAACGTCTCCCTCTCCACTACGCTTAAAGTAGCCCAAAAGTATAAACCTGTAACAACCTTCCTTAGGCAGTTCATAAGATGAGTCCTCATGTTTTTTAACGCGAGGGTCGGAAGTGTTGCTAAAGAAAGTACAATTTTTGGATGTCGAGTCAACTTCCTCCTGGGTGGAATCACTACTTATTAAATCTTCATCACGGAGAATAAAAGCATTTCGCGAATGGCTGTTGTCGCCCGAAAGAATCACCGATGGAAGACATCCCTCAACTGAACCGTCAACATTACAAAAAATGCCATCCACTTTCATCATGCCATCATTCCAGATATGAGCACCATTCAAAATCAGATTGTGTATGTAATTTTCCCCGCTCGTTTTCAAAAGCGGTTCCTCATACACACCGATCAAATCTCCCCCGATCATTTTACAAAGCAGTTCCTTATGCACATCGATCACCTTGTGTACGCGATCTCCCTCGCTCGTTTTAAAAAGCAATCTCTCATGCACACCGTAATCCGTAAGTAAAACCGTATTGGCGTCCAAAAGCAGTCCCTTATTCCTATCGATCACCTTGTGTATGTAATCTCCCTTGCTCGTTTTAAAAAGCAATCTCTTATACACACCGTAATCCATAAGTAAAACCGTATTGGCATTACAATTGTGCATTTTGATTACTTCCGTCTTATAGCTGCCTCTCGTAATCGAGAGCATGTTTGCTTTAACTGTGTCAATTTCAAAAGTTTGTCTGTCCACACCGTTTTGTATCTGCAAAGAATCCGTCTTCTTACCGCCCGTAATTTTCATAACACCGCCATTGAAACTGAATGTGTAACAAAATTTGAAGGAACCAATCTCAAAACTGAAACTTGTATGGTCTCCGGATGTATTTAAATTGACCATAACCTCGTGTGGGGATGTTCCCAAAGAAACCCGCTTTTCGCATAGGTTTCGAGTGACAGACAGCGCATCTGTTTGACGTTTATCGATATTCATGCAATCAATTTGAAATTGATCTTCCATGCACTTCATGCAATCAATTTGAAATTGATCTTTCATGCACTGAATTTGAAATTGATCTTTGTCGTTTTTTACAGGAACGACTGTCAATACGTACTCATCCGCGCGCGCCGAGGCTCCTGTAAATAAGACAGCTGCCGAAAAGGCGCACGATCTTAAGAGAGATTTTAATTCCGTTCCCATGGCTTTATCCTTAAGAGCAGTTTTGAGTTTTGCAAGTATTTTTTTCGAAATTTAGGAAGTTTTTTCAAAAAAGTGAATAAAATATACTGAAAAAGTTGCAGGGAAACATTTTTACCGCACCTTCCCACCCCAAACCTTCAAAATCGTCACCAAACTCACAACGGCGGTTTCGGTTCTTAAAACGCAGGTCGGTGAATGAATTCCGCGGGAGATTTTTGACAAAAACGCTTCTTCATCGGACGAAAAGCCGCCTTCCGGACCGATAAGGCATGAAAAGAGCGTTTCCGAAGAGGCAGGGGAGAATTTTTCCAAAAGCGATGTATCTTGCGTGGGCGAGGTTTGTAGTGAAGCAGCATCGAGCGAGCCGTGAATACAACAGCCTAAGGATAATGTTTGCAATTCTTTCAACGGAACGGGCGGATTTAATTGCGGCAGGAAGGGATTTTTTGCCTGTTTGCAGGCTTCGATGAGAATGCGCTTCCAACGTTCCGATCGCTGCTCCCAAATGTCGGGCGACCAGTGAAGACGTTCCGTGCGTTCGCTAAACAGCGGTTGAAGGCTTTGAATGCCGAGTTCGCACGTTTTGCGCAAGATCTCCTCAAACGTTGCGACGTGATTGGGGAGGCACAATAACAGTTGGAATTGTCGCGTCGGTTGGGGAGTTGGTTGCAACGGTTCTGTAAAATGCAGGAGGCAACTTTTCTTTTCAATCACCAAACGCCCGTCGCGCGTGTGACCGAAACCGTCGAAAGCGGTGATCTTGTCTCCCGAGCGGCAATGCAACACCCGAACGACATGTCGGGCTTCGTCGGTCGGTAACGGCAGAACGGACGCAACACTTCGCAGTTCCTCAACGTACGCCCACGGTTGTTGCCGCGGGTGCTTCACGATAAAATCGGAGCCGTATGTTTCAAAACCGTTTCCTCGGTAATGCGTACCGTGCGAAGGGTTTTGTTTTCGGAAACCGCAAAAAAGGCATCCAGCATCAGGCGTTCGATGATGGAACGCAACGCGCGGGCACCCGTTTTGAGCTCCAGTGCCTGCTGAACGATCGCCTTTACCGCCGCGTCGTCGATGACGAGCTGCACATTTTCCATCGCGAACAGCTTTTCGTACTGCAACAGAAGTGCGTTTTTGGTCTGTTTTAAAATAAAGGTCAAATCTTCCGCCGTCAGTTCGCGTAACACCGAGATCACCGGCAGGCGTCCGACGAATTCCGGAATCATGCCGAATTGGATTAAATCCTCGGCTTGTACGTTTTGCTCGATGAACGCCGCCTCCGCTTCGTCGATTTTGGTGCCGCTGTGCTCAAACCCGACGATGTTGCGCCCCATGCGCTCGGCAATGATTTTGTTGAGACCGACGAACGCACCGCCGCAGATAAAAAGAATGTTGGATGTATTGACGCGAACGTATTCTTGTTCCGGGTGCTTGCGCCCGCCTCGGCGCGGAACATTGCATTCGGTGCCTTCCAGGATTTTCAGCAATGCCTGTTGCACACCTTCGCCGGAAACGTCGCGGCTGATGGAAACGTTGTTGGTTTTGCGACCGATTTTGTCGATTTCATCCACGTAGATGATGCCCGTTTCGGCGCGCTCCACATTATAATCCGCGGCTTGCAACAGCCGCAGAACGATATTTTCGACGTCTTCGCCGACGTAACCGGCTTCGGTGAGCGTCGTCGCGTCGGCAATCGCGAATGGTACATTCAGCGTGCGTGCCAGCGTGCGCGCCAACAGCGTTTTTCCGCTCCCCGTCGGACCGACAAACAGAATGTTGCTTTTCTCGATTTCGACGTTTTTCAGAGCTTCCGGAACCGTATCCGTCAGTTGCAGACCGTCTTCGATTTCAAAGGTCGTCAGTCCTTTTTGCGTTACCAGACGCTTGTAGTGGTTATAAACCGCCACCGCCAGGGTCTTTTTGGCGTGCTCCTGCCCGATAATATAGTCATCTAAAACGCCTTTGACGGTCTTGGGCGATAAAATTTTCAGCTTCGGAAGCGGCTTCTTCGGTTTTTTGGATTTTGCAAACGACGGTTCCTCCTCTTCGCCTTCGTAATAAACCTCTTCCGCTTCATCTTCCTCTTTGTCGAGCATATCGCAACAAACGTCGATGCATTCATCGCAGATGCCCGTCTTGCCGTCGGGGGAAGAAATCAACTTTTCGACCTGATCCGCCGAACGACCGCAAAAAGAACAATGCGTTGCGTCTTTTGCCATCAGGAGTTTGCGGTTTCCGTTTTTTGCGGGTTATTGACGATCACGCGATCGATGAGACCGTAGGCGCGCGCTTCCTCGGCGGTGAGGAAGAAATCGCGGTCGGAATCCTTTTCAATGCGCTCGATCGGTTGCCTGCTGTGTTTAGCAAGAACACCGTTCAGCGTGGCACGCCAGCGGAGAATTTCCTTCGCGGCAATCGAAATATCCGATGCCTGCCCCGTCGCGCCGCCCGACGGCTGATGGATCATAACGCGGCTGTTCGGGAGCGCGTAACGTTTCCCCGGCGTTCCCGCCGCAAGCAGTACCGTCGCCATGCTCGCCGCCTGACCGATGCAGTAGGTGACGATGTCGCAGTGCAGGAAGTTCATGGTATCATAGATCGCCATACCCGCCGTCACGCTTCCGCCCGGGCAGTTGATGTACAAATGGATGTCTTTCTTGCCGTCTTCCATTTGCAAAAACAGCAACTGGGCAATGACGGAATTGGCGACGAAATCATCGATGGGCGTGCCGATAAAGACAATGCGGTCTTTCAGCAACCGACTGTAAATATCCCACGAACGTTCGCCGCGACCGTCGCGCTCGTAGACATAAGGAAGGGGAAGGTAGGGCATAACAATTATGAAGCAGGATTTTCGGTATTCGGGTGCGCTTTTCGGAACAATAAAACGAAAAGCCAGTTAATCATCTTCGCCTGAAACGCCTTCATGCGAATATCTTCCCGCAGGGCTTCGTCCTGTTGGAGCTTTTGCACCAACTGCTTCGGCGGAATGCGCAAACTGCGGGATTCCTGTAGAATAATCGGATCAAAATCGTGACTTTCCAGCTTTAATTTTTCTTCTTCGAAAATTTTCTCGAAGCAAAGGTTCAACTTTACGCGATCAATGGCAATCGTTCGCGCCTTTTCGTGCAAATCCTCCTTCTGTGCCTCCATTTCTTCGCGTTTAACGCCGTGCGCCGAAAATAAATTTACCATTTCCCGCAACACCTTGTCGGTCGTGTTTTTTATCCACGTCGGCGGCAGATCGCTTGTGACCGACTGAATGAGAAAATCCGCAATGCGCTGCTTTTGTTCGGAAGCGTATTCGTACTCCTTTTGTCGGCGAATGCTCTCTTCGGCAAAAGATGCCAGCTGTTCCGCATCCTTAACCTGCAACTTTTTAAACAGCTCTTCATCCAACGGCGGCAGTTTGACTTCTCGCACCTCCAAAACGGATACGTGATAGGTACCTTCCTTTTTTCGCAACGCTTCAACGGCGAAATCTTCGGGGAAATGTACCGCAATATCCTTTTCGTCGCCGGCTTTCAAACCGATCAACCCCGAAACGATCTCGGGAATGCCGAATCCGTCCTTCGCGTCCGCCTCTTCCCAGGTTCCCGTCTGCTTGCCCCACAACGGCGGTACATTCCCGTAACTTTGAACGGGTTTGCCGTCGACTGTGCCTTCGTAGGAAAGCTTTACGTAATCCTTCGATCGTACCGCACGCTCCACCGTTTCGTACGTCGCGTGCTGCTTCCGCAGGCGATCAATAAAAATTGTCTTTTCCTCCTCCGAGACGGTAATGTTCATTTTCTCCAGAGGAAAATTTTTGTAATCGGGCAGCGTCAACTGCGGTGCGACTTCAAATTCCGTCTCCAACAACCGCCCTTTATCCTTGTCGGAAAGATCCGCCTTTGTGACGGACACAATTTTCAACGACGGTTGTTCTTCTCTGATTTGACGCAACGCCCGCTGCAACAGTTCCTGACGTATTTCCGCTTCCATACCGTCGCCGAGACGTTGTTTTAAAAGCTCAAACGGCACTTTCCCTTTTCGAAATCCCGGAAGCGTCGCCGTCGCCTGCAACCGCTTTAACACTGATAATTGTGCCGCTTCGCACTCCTTCGCATCAAACGTAACGGTTGCCTTTTGTACAACCGAACTGACGGGTTCACTATGAATTTTCACAAAATCATCCTTTCTTACCTATTTTTTTACGCCAAAACGCCCTGATCCGATGAATAAAAACGTCAGACCGATGAATATCATCAACGCCGAAGGCGCGTATGGCGAGACAAAAAAGAATGCGAGCGATACTCTCTGCCACGCGCCGATGAGCCCCATGACCGAAACGGTTGCCATGGCGCATCGGAAGTAAAAGCCCAGGATGGTGAAAATTCCGCAGGCAATCAGCAAAAGTGCAGCGACAATGCCCCAAAACACGCCCGAAAACGGCAAGCCGACGGCAGTTGCCGCTTCACCAAGATGTTTTAACGCCCCTCCGCTACGTAATGAGCAGACGCCGTGTACCGTCAGGCACGCTCCGAAAAGCACGCGAAACAGCAACAGCCCGAAGTCCTGCTTTTCAAAAAACTGACCTATCTTGGGTATTGCCATTTGTTTATCCTTCCCGCTTTAGGTCGCCATCATAAAACTGCCGTCCGCTCCGACGTGCACCTGATGGTACCTGCCGCTACCTAATCGCTCCTGCCGTTTTAAACCGTCGTTATAAGATCCGTTGCCCGTTTTCACGTACACACCTGACGGTACCCGAAAAAGTGTTTCGAGGCAATCGAAAAATAACGCCGCAGAGCTTCGGAACGGCACAAAACAACCCCCACGAATGCGTCGTTTCCGAATATACACCCTTCAGCCGAACCCCAGTGTTCTAATCTTTGGTTTTGCTCTCTAGAGAGGGATCGTTTTTCTCAACCTTACACCAATAAGGAATATTGGCTTTCTTGGTATCCTTAGTATTCTCGGTAAACCGAAGTAGGTAACTGTTTTTCGGATTTGAGTCATCATATATCAAAGCCGTCTTTAGACCGCTTTTCGGATCAACAACTGTTACACTGGAGTAAGAACCAGCGAAACAAATCGAACGACTAACCGCCGCTACTGCTACACCCAACATGAAACATTTACCCTTCATGGCATTTCTCCTTTAGAAAATTAGAAGAAAAATGACGTGATATGTCAACTCCAATGAAGAAGAAACGCCATGGATTTGCTGTCTAATGGCATTGTGAATTGAAAAAATGTGCTCCGCAGGTGTTTTAAAAACAGGCGGTTGAAGGCACTTCGACGGTTTTGTGTACAAATTCGTGTGGAGGTGTGTTCCTTCAGATACGGAATGATGCGTTTAAGGGTGCACAATCCGCTCCGTAAAGGTGTGTTGCTTGGGGATTTTCGAAAGATTTGTGAAATCGGATATCGAAATTTCGGTTACAAAGACCGTTTTTTGTTTTTTTTAATAAAACAAAAAAAAGCGCGTTTTTCCGCTTTGACAGCTACACTTGTTGCCTTATCGGTACGTCAATGCCAATGCTTCGACGATTTTATCCCAGCCGTCAACCAGCACAAACAGCATCAGTTTGAAGGGAAGCGAAATGGTCATCGGCGAAACCATCATCATGCCCATGGCGAGCAGAACGTTGGAAACCACCAAATCGATGACGATAAACGGCAAATAAATCAGAAAGCCGATTTCGAATGCCGCGGTCAATTCAGACAGAACGAATGACGGAACGATGAGCAATAAACTCGAATCATCCAAGTCCTCCAAATAGGCTTTCGGCCATAATTTCTTGGCGATGGACTTGAAAAATGCGCTGTGTTTCGGGGTTGAATGTTTGGTTAAGAAGTCCGTCAGCGGTTGTTTGACGTAATTAAAAATTGCCCCCAATTCGTCCGCTTTGCTTCGAACCGTTTGCGCCGCAGGAAATAAATTGGCAAGCCAATCGGAACTTTGCTTTTTTGCGAACGGTTGCATGGACGGCGGCAGTTTGAAGGTATCGGGGTGCGCTTTCCGATCTTCAAGTACCGTGTTGGCTTCGGTAACGCGTTGAATGCTTTCCTGCAACGTCGGTGCCATGATGTAAATCGTCAAAACAATCGCCAAGCCGTTGAGCACCATGTTCGGCGGAACCTGTTGCAATCCCATTGCCTGGCGCAACAAATTCATCACCACCACCAGTTTAATGAAGGACGTGACCATCATCGCAACGAACGGCACGAGTGCCAACGTTACGAGCAGGATCATGATCCCGGCGGAATCGTAGATGAAAGGGCTCGTGTCCGGCATGGGAAGCGGCTTGACGGTTTAAAATTTCACTATTTAAGCGTTCATTATTTAAGCGATAAGTGCGTGACGCGCACGCCGAGGCGGTCGTTGATTTGAACCCATTCGCCCTGTCCGATGCAGTGTCCGTTCGCCAGAATTTGTACCTGTTCGTCGGGCTTTTGGTCCAATTCAAACGTGTAACCTTCGTGCAACTGCTGCAGTTGTTCGAAGGTGAGCTCTTTTTTGCCCGCTTCGAAGGCAATGACCACGGGCAGTTGCTCCATCGGAAACGCGGCTTTTTCGGGTTCCGCCGATCCGTCGGCAAACGCATTCTCACCTTCGAGTTCGGATAATTCGGCATCGTCGTCGGGCATGACACCGACGGGTAAATCATGATTTTCTTCTTCCATAAGTAAACCGGTAACGCAAAATTGTTGTTCCTTCTTTTCGGCAAAAAACACGGCTTTCCCGCAATAAAATTTAACGCGATCGCGCGGTGTCTGCGACAGGATGATGTCCCCGACGCGCAACGATTTGAGTTCTTCAACCGTCAAACGCGCCTGTCCCATCAATAAGCGGAACGGGAACATGCAGGCATTGCCGCTCAAGCCTTCGGTCGAACCGTTCTTTTGGTAAATTTTCTCCATCAGTTGCGGTGCGGCATTGTCGCCGTCTTCGATAATGTACAGGCGATAAAGATTCTTTTCGGCGTTGTACCAATCGAAATAGAGGGTGTTCGGAATGGTTTGAATGCTCCAGTGGCTTTCGCGAATTTTAAGGGTTTCGTGAAACTGCAAAAAAATCCCGCAAATATCCTCGCGTAATGTTTCCAGGAACAAATTAAGAAAATCCTTTCCGAGCGCATTGATGTCCAGTCCCGCCAATTCGGGTTCCAGAAATTCACATAATCCCTGCTCGGGTGCAAAGAAATAAACGGTTTTTTCTCTCCAAATGTAACTTAATACCGCGCCGCGCGTGAACGTTTGACAGCCGCCGATTTTGAAAAAACATTCATTGTCCCGATACTTAAACGGCAACGGTTCGCGCCAAATGTTTCCCAATCGTACGTACGCCGGCGGTAACGAAATGCTCGGTTTGAAGCGTTCCGTCATGTCGTTTCCTCCTCATCCGTCGATTGATACTCGAAGCGGTTGCGCGAACGTCCGTCGTGCGGTTGCGCAAGTTCCGCAGAGGCCTGCGATGACGGAACCCGCACCGAAATCGAGCGATACGTTTTGAGTTCTCCTTGTAAATAAGTCTGTAAATCCGATTGATGTTGTTGCAGAAATTGAACGCTGTCCTTGTTTTGTGAAACCAGCCGTATGTCCAGCGAAGTGCCGTTCTGTGTGAATTGAACCTCCGTATCCTGCAACAGTCGCGGCGACAGTTGAACCGTTATGGTGCGATTGTCGTTTAGAGTGCTCGAAGAAACCAAAATCCGATCGATAATGTGATCGCGTATTTGTTGCGCAATAAGCATTGCATGCGATTTCGATGCCTGCGTGGCGGTCGGCTCCTGTACGGGAGCAGTCGTTTCGACGGTTGTTCGCAAAAACGGAATAGTCTCCCAAACGGCGGTTTTGTGCATATCGGAAGTGCTTTCGGATGAACGCGGATGTTCGCGGGTCTTTATTTTTGAGAGAGGTTCAGCCGTTGATGCGGTGTTATCGGTTTTTGAAAGCGGTTTTGAGGTTTCGGGAACATTTTGCCGTGCTGTTTCTGTCGGTTTTGTTGCCGATGCGTTTATCGAAACCGTATCATTTCCGTTGTATGAATACGGATCTGTACGGTTTTCGGGAGCATGAAGCGTTTTTGTGGCGGGAGTTTCCAAAGAAGGTGCCTTCGTAACCGCCTCCGAAGCAGGTATGGATGTCGAAACACTCGTACCGACGGAAATTCCCGAAGTACGTGCCATCGTACCACCGGAAGCTTTAGGTGCGGAACTTTGGAAATTTACATCGAATTCCATCGGTTTTTCGTAAAAGTCTTTGCGGGAGCCGTCGGTATTTTGGCTTTGGGACGGATGAGGTGGCTGGGCGGCAACAAAAGGCGGAGTATTTCTGCCGTTGTTTCCGAAAAGTGTCCGTTCGTTCGGTGCCGAATGCTTTGAAACGGGACTTTCGGATGCATTGCGTTTTGTTTCGCCTTCGGCGGTCGAAATGCTCTTTGTTACATCGAATTTCATCGATTTTTCGCAAAAGTCTTTGCGGGAGCCGTCGGTATTTTGGCTTTGGGACGGATGAGGTGACTGGGCGGCCACAAAAGGCGGAGTATTTCTGCCGTTGTTTCCGAAAAATGTCCGTTCGTTCGGTGCCGAATGCTTTGAAACGGGACTTTCGGATATGTCGTGTTTTGTTTCGCCTTCGGCGGTCGAAATGTTCTTTGTCCCTTTTGATTGAGACTTGGAATGTAACTGTTCCTGAAATTGAGCAACATTTTCAGGATCCGCCGATAAATGTCTGATGTCAACGGGAACGCTTCCATCTGCATCGGTCGTGGCGGTTAACGCAACGTCGGATTTGCGGGCGATGTCCGTTCCGATCGAAAGCTCTTCATTCATGGTGTGCCTTTGTTTTGAAATCTTCCAGTTCCTTATCCTGCGTAAATTCATCCAAACGCCGCATGTCTTCCTTCCAAATCTTTTTGTGCTCTTCGATCTTATCCATTTCCTTTCGCGCCTGCGTCAAAGCCTGTGCGCACTCTCGAACTTTCTCATGCGCCTCGTTGCATTTATTATGAGCTTTTTCGACTTCGACGGCAAGTTTCATTTGATGTTCGTCCAGCTTCCCAAGCTTGAAGGCGATGATGTCCATGTAGTTGCGTCTGAACTTAACTTTCTCAAGTGCCAGTTCGTAAATTCTTTGAATAAACTTCGGCTTTTTTTGAATAAAATCCGCCTCTTTATCCTGCTGTTCCTTCAGAAATTGTTCCGCTTCGCGCAATGCCTGTTTGGCCTTTAGCAGTGCCGTTTCGGCGGCATCCTTGCGACGATCGCGAATGCGCAAAATGTCCTGCAGTTCGTATTTGGCACTCATGCATTGACGATTTGGATCATGCGTTCGATCGTCTCTTTAAAGGAAGTTTTCTCCGTCAAGCCTTGTCGCAGGAATTCGTTCAACTGCGGCATCTTATCGATGGCTTCGTCCGTTTCGGCGTCGTTACCCTTTTTGTATTCGCCGATGCGCAACAGCAATTCCACCTCCTGGTATTTGGCAAGCAAACTTCGGAATTTTCCCGCCGCCGCTTTATGCTCCTTGTCTATAATGGCATTCATGCAACGGCTGATGCTCGCCAAAATATCAATCGCCGGATAATGGTTCGCGGACGCCAGTTTGCGCGAAAGGATAATATGCCCGTCCAGGATGGAGCGCGTTTCGTCTGCGATCGGTTCCGTCATGTCGTCGCCTTCCACGAGAATGGTGTACAGCGCGGTAATCGAGCCCTTCTCCGATTGCCCGGCACGTTCCATCAGCTTCGGCAAGGTTGCAAACACCGACGGCGGAAATCCGCGCCGCGTCGGCGGTTCTCCCGCCGCAAGTCCGATTTCGCGCTGTGCACGTCCGAAACGCGTTACGCTGTCCATTAAGAGGAGGACTTTCTTCCCTTTATCCCGAAAATACTCGGCGACGCTGGTGGCAACATAGGCGGCTTTTAAACGTTCCGTGGAGGAACGGTCGGAAGTGGCAATGACCAACACCGAATGTTTCAGCCCTTCTTCGCCCAAATCCTTTTCGACGAACTCGCGTACTTCGCGTCCGCGTTCGCCGATGAGTGCCAGGATCGTGACTTCCGCTTCGGTATTGCGGATGATTTGTGCCAACAGCGTACTTTTGCCGCCGCCCGCCGCCGCAAAAATTCCCAGACGCTGCCCTTCGCCGCAAGTGAGAAGACCATCAAGCGCGCGCAAACCGAGCGAAATCGGCGTATCAATCGGTTTTCGGGTCATGGGAGGCGGCGGATCGGCATAAACGGGATAATACGTTTCGGGTTCGAACGGTCCTTTTGTGTCCGCATCGCTGACGTTACCCAATCCGTCCAACACCCGTCCCAGCAGTCCCATCCCCACGGGAACGCTGTGGGTACGTCCCGACGGAATGACTTGTGTGGAGGAAGAAATGCCGTTCACTTCGCCCAACGGCGTCAACAGAGCTGCGTCCTGTACGAACCCGACCACTTCCGCCAATGCGTCGCTTTGGTCGTTCGGATTATGTAACGTACACAATTCGCCGATTTTGACGCCCGGTACGTAAGCTTTAATCATGCTTCCGACTACCTGCAATACCTTGCCTTTGGTGACCAGGGAAGGTGTTGCCTGAATGGTGCGCGTAAAAAAGCCGTTCGGAAAAAGCGTGTCCATGGGATTACTTCAAACTTGTCTTAACGGCTTTGATGAGGGTTTCCAGTTGCAACGGGATACTTGCATCCAAAATGCCCGTTTCGGTTTCGAGAAGGCAGGAATCGATCGGAAGTTCTTTGTCGGCAACGACTTCGATGTGTTTCAGTGACGGATGTTGCGCAATCAATTCGTCCGTTTTGCTTTTGAGCAATACCAGCTGATCGGGATGCACCGAAATATGAAGGGTTTTCTCCTCCGACAGGGTTTTAATCGATTGTTTTACCAGCTGATACATGCGTTCCTCGGGCGGAATTTCTCCCAAAATTTTGAGAAACAGATCTTTCAATGTTTGCACGAAGGTTTGTTCGAGCAACGAAAAGTAGCGAATGCCGTTTTCCGTCATCGAAAAAATCATTTCGGTCATCTTTTGCTGACACTGCTTTTCACTCTCCGCCTGGGCATTTTTAAACAATTCATCGCATTCGGACTGCGCATTTTCCTTCATGAGCTTGATTTGGACATCGGCGTGCTCGAGGAGTTTCTGCTGCTTCTTTTGTGCAATTTCAAGAATTTCCTCCGCTTTTGCATGGAGCATGTATTCGTCGCAACGCACGATGCGATCGGCGGGACAAAACTGTTTCGAAGTTTTTAAAATCAACATATTTCAGAAAACCTCCGTTTCCTTAAGAAGATGTCGGCAAATGTTAAACAGCTGTTGTTGCAGGTGCGGATCGATGACGTGTTGAAAGTTCCATGTCGCGCGATTGTTAAATTTTAAAACGAAGCGTTGAAGTAACGGTTCCGGTTGTTGCGTCCACAGGTATTCTGTCAAAAATTTCCCAACGGCGTGAATTCTTTGTTCCAATTCGCCGTTACGGAGCGGTATCGCGATGGTTTTCAATATCGGCGCATATAAATTGCCGCGGTGCAGGGCAAAATCGTAGCCTTTTTCGGAAATCAATCCCAACAGAAGCTTTTTCTTAAAGTAACTGACCGTTGTTTTGACTTCGTCCAAAAAATACAGCGCCCCGAGCAAATCCTTAAACGTGCTCCATTGTTGCGGCGATAAGTCTAAAAAATCGCAATACGGGTGTTGCGACAGTTCTTCCGAAAGAGGTTTTAATTTCAGATGACGGAAAAGATGCGCGAAGATTTTGAATTTCAGTCGCGGATGTTCCAGTGCCGTAAAGTTGTGCAGAGCCTTCGGTAGATACGGATCCAAAAACGACGAATGAACGGATAACCGAAAATTGCGGTCAACCGTTTGTCGTATTTGTTCCGATCGTGTTGCATCCGTTGTCACTGTGAGTCACCGTTGTCTTTCGTTTCGGTTGAGGGTTGAGCTTCGGTCGGTTGTTCTTTGAAATGTTTCAGCAAAAACAGCACGCCGACACCGCTTAAAATCCCGAGTACAAAGAAGACGCCCAAAAGCGTGAAAAACGGAGCGATCGAAGCGATATTAATTTTAACGCCCAAAATGTCTTTCGTGTTCGGCTTTTTCGCATTTGCGAACGGCAGGCGATCGTTCGGATTGGAAGCGGGGAACAGGGACAGATTGACCTTGTCATAGGAAAGTCCTTCAATGCTGTTAGTCACCAGCTGTCGGATTTCGCGCGAGCAATCGTCCAGATTGATTTGCGGCAGGTAAGAAATAAAAACCGAAGCCGAGGAAGGCGTGAATTTTTCCGTGTACGGGTCGTTATCCGGCAGAACAATGTGAACGCGGGCTGTGACGACGCCATGGATGTGGGTCAATGTTTCCGCCAGTTCGTCCGAAAGCGCGTGCATAAAGCGAATGCGCTCTTCCGTCGGCGACGAAACCAGTCCCGACTTTTTGAACGCTTCGCCCAACGACGAAAACGTGTCCTTCGGGTAGCCTGCTTCATTGAGAAGCTGAACGCCCTGAGAAAATTGCGTTTTATCGACAGTCAGATCCCAGGTGTTTTCCGCACCGGCAATTTTGGTGCAGGCAATATCGTTCGACAATAAAATTGCCGCCATGTCGTTGACTTCTTTTTCCGGCAAACCTTTGTATAAGATTTGTTGTCCGCATCCCGCCAACGACAGCAGGCTTAAAGAAATCAACGCACGCTTCTTCATCACTGATTTCGCATTAAGGTTTGAACGCCGTTGGAAACCGAACCGGCAACTTTGCTTGTCAGTTCGTTTTGCAACTGCCATTTCATCACGCCGAGTTGCATTTTGGCGGCATCCGCCATGGTGAACGTGTCTTTATCGTTCAGACCCTTTGTGACTTCCTGCAACGCATGCATTGCGTTGGCGTGCGCATCCGACACCTTTTGGATGGTGTTCAAAATCGCTTCGCCCGGCGTGACTGCTCCCTCATGAACCGCGGACGGTACGCGCGGAGCGGTGGGCTCGTTTGCCAACGGCGGTTCGTCGGGAATGAGGTTCGGCAAATCGGCTTTGATGTCATCGAGTGTACTGCCTGATTGTTGATACGCCTGTTGTGCATTGGAATTGCTGAACGCGTTGGTTAAAATATCGCCTTCAATGGACATACGTATCTCCTCTCTTTAATTGGCAACCTTTTGGCACTGCTCCGCCTGCAGTTTATGCGGCGACAGCGCGTTTTTGCACGTTTCCAGAATTCCCTGCGCAATGGATCGCGTATCGTTGTCTTTGCAGTTTTTCAGAATGTGCTTCGATAAACTGACGGCTTGATCGTCCGCTTGCCCCATTTTGAGTGCAATCGCCAGAAAACCCTTGACCGTTTCGTTGTTCGGATCTTCTTTGAGACACGCCAGCAACATTTTATTGGCGTCTTTCACGTTGCACATCATCAATTCTCCCATCGCCTGCGCGATTTTCGAGTTGATGTTGTGCGGTCGGGCTTCGACCAGTGCGGCGAAAATTTCCTGCGCTTCCTTGAAGTGTCCGCGTTCGATACCGACAAAGGCGACATTGGCGAGCAGTTCCAGCAATTCGCCCGGAAATACCTTTTTTAACTCCTCATCCATGATTTAATTACCTTCCTACGTTTTGAACGGTATTCTTCAGCCCGGAAGCGATACCCGAAGCAAAATTTGACAGCAGCTGCGACGCCAGTTGCCAGCGCGACAGGTTAACCTGCGCCTGCAAAAGACGGCTTTGATCCAACTGACCGGGATCGATTGTCGACAAATCGGTCAGTTCCTTGTTAATCGCCGCTTCGCCTTTCGCCAACAAGCCTCCGATATTGTTGAAGACCTTATCGATGTTTGCGACATCCTTCAGTTGCCATGCGCCTTCGTAAAACAGGTAGTTATCCCCCGCTTGTACGGGCGAGGTTTCCGGAATGGGTACGTCAGCCATATTTATGCCTCCTCCGTTGTTAAAATGGTTTGCGCGTGTGTAACGGCTTTCAGGATGTGCGACAGTACGGTTTTCAGGTTTTCCGGAACCGCAGTACTCGCCAGTTGTCGTTGATAACGCGCCAGGGTATCCGACAGCTGCCGACGATAATGACCGCCGTGATCGCGTTTCAGTTCGCGCGACATGTCGGTCAGGTGAAGATTGGATGTGTTCATAAAGTTTTACAGTTCCGATAAGGTGAAAATGACTTTGTCTTCATTCTTTTGAAGTTGAATTTCCTTCTTGGTAACGGATTTTATTTTGTACCCCGACGGCAACAGCGCGCCTTCGTAATACCGATCGCCGTTTTGCAAATCGATCCACGGAAGTTCGTGTTTCGGGATGGAGACCGTCGTGATGGTCGACGGAAAGAACATTTGCTTAACGGCATTCGGCGCAACGGTTGCCACGTAGGACAGAACCCTGCAAATGCCGCGGAAATTTTTCTTCAATGCCTTTTGCGCTTCCTTCCAACGCGGTTCGTCGGACGCCTGGAGGTTTCCCATGACCATCAGACCCGTGCGCACCGTCTGTATTTTCAACAGTCCCATCAACTTATATTGTGTAAGCAGATTTGATGCCAACTCATAAACTTCGTCCGGACTGAACAGGGCGGTTTCGATGGAATTCAACCCCGGGACATCGGTCAAAAGACGGGTTTTAATTGCCGGGAGTTGTTCGATCGATTGCAGGTAACCCTTCATGAGAATGCCGTCCAATTTAGCGGCCGCAACGGCGGTCAGCGTTTGGCGGGCATTGAGGAGTGCCTGCGCCTGTTCGATGATTTTTTCCTGAACGTAAATATGGATCGATTGGAAGTTAACCTTTGGCAGTTGATGCAGTTCTTTTTCAAGCTCCTGCTTCTCCCGAGACGTTGCGACGTGGCACGAAAGTACGAAACGTTTTCCGCTGAGTGAAATTTTTACCAACTCCGTATCGACTTTATGTTTATCCAACACTTCTTCGATGGATTCTCTAAGCGCGACAATCGGGAAGGACGATTCTTCGATCGCGAGACGTCGGGCTTCCTTTTTTTTGGAAACGCGCGTCACGGTGCCGATTGAGATCAAACACAACAATCCGATCCCAACGCCGATCAGCAGAAAACATAACAGTTGTTTCCGCCTTTTTTTCTTCTTTAAATCGGCTTCCGCTTCCGCTTTGGCTTTCTCTTGCGCTTCCGCTTCATCTGCTTCGGATTTAAGCTCGGGAACGCTGATGGTCGGCCAAATTTGGTCTTTCGGACCGAGTGCCAACAGCGTGGTTCCGCACACAATCGGCTGAAAGGCATTCACTTCGCGCTCCTCGTGCGTTTCGATGCCGCCGACAAAAACCGACGCCCCGTCCTGCGGCGTACAGATAATTTTATCGTCTTTTACGGAAAATTTTACATGCTGCTCCCGCAATGCATCATCGATGAGAACGATATCGCAGGTGTCGGCTTTGCCCAACAGGGATGGTTGCGCTCCGATATCGACTTCGGCTCCGGCGTGCGGACCCGATAAAACGCGCAGGACGAACTTTTTGGCTCCTTCGGCATTTTCCGGTTCATCGCGTATAATGGTCAACGTATCGGGCGTTTTATTTTTCCCGTCTTTTGCGGATTCCTTCGTTTCCGTATTTCCCGGCTTTACGTCTTTGTTGTCGGTATTGTCGGGCGTTTCCGAACCCTCCGTCGTCGGTTTCGGCTCGGACGCAGGATCTTCATCCACCTTCTTCAAAGGCGCTACCTTATCCGTCTCATCAACCTCCGACATTACACTTAGTTTAACGGTTTTTGAGGAGGTTGTAAATTAGGAAAGAGGAGAGTGGGTGAGAAGAAGAAAAAATCTCTGTAAAATAAATTAGGAGCGCGCAAATATCGTGTGATAGAAGAGGATTGTTAAAATAGGCGAGCAATTCCTGACTATCTTCCCGCTGTTTCTTTGTAAGGTGCCTTCGTTATTTTTTCGGAGGCGGTCAAAAGAAGTTTTTCCGTTTTTTAAGTTTTCCTTAATTTTTCCAATATTTCTTCAAAAAAAAGACTTGCTCTTGCCACGAAAGCCTCAACCCCTGAAGAACAAATTCTTCCGTATAACAGGTGTTGCGGGCGGCAGCTCATCGGGCACGCCCGCTTCGGACGGTATGGGCTCGGATTACGGACGAGTTAAAACCCCATCTGTGATATCAAACAGCGACCCATCGTTATCCTCGGAACGCCGCATGTCGCCCACACCCGTCTATTCTGTGTGATAGGAAGGTCCTTATAACCAAACACCTGCGTTTTATCGTGCCCTCTGCGTTTCATTGTAAGTCGAAAAAACCGTCGGGGCGTTTTACGAAACAGAATGCCCCGTGCAATCGACAGCCTGCCAAAACTGCGTCACACAACGGTTCGGTTTGCGATCGTGGAACGGGATAAAGCTCGTACGGGCACCAACAGCGCAGGCGGTTTTATCACGAAGGAAACACCGGCACGTTGTGTAAAAGATGCGTTGTTTAAATCGCTTGTTATGCGGTTATTGTTCGGAGCAACAACAGGAAGAGCATCACCGCGCCCTTCCCGTTTTTCGTATGTGACAGATTAGTACAATTCTTCTACTGCTTCTTTTTCGTTTAAAATTCGTTATCTTCACTCTTCATGCTGCTTTTTCTCTTCATTTTCTTTTTCTCTTCTTTATGACCACCACCCTCATCCTCCGTTTCTCCTGCGGTCGAGGAACCATCATCTTCCAAAGAAGCGAGCTTTATTTCAATCACTTGTTTTCCGTTTTGTTTGCCGATGGTTTTGAAGCTTTTATTTTTCTTTGACAGGAACTCCTCATTGTTGCCTTTGAGATATTCTGCATACACGCGGATCGTGACATCCTTCGGCAGGCTTGCGAGGAAATTCTCCGAACCGACAAATTTCCACACTTCTTCCCAGTTGTGTTTTTTCTCTCCGTCCGATGTCGTCCATTCGATCTTCGGGTCGCCGATTGTAAAGTCGATGCAGTCGACATCCCTTGCCTCATCGTCCTTCAACAACTTCGGTTTTTCGCCTTTCGTCCCCTTCGAACCCTGTATTTTGAACAGCCGATCCAAGGCGGTTCGGTTCCACAGCAAACGCCCTTCTTCTCTCGTTACGGCAATCTTATCTTCCGTCGGTTTCATGCACATCGAACCGTTCTTAAACAAACGAACTTTTCCGTCCTTATCGTCCAAATGCCATGCAACGTCATTCCGAACCTTCAGGTTCTCATAACTTGCGACCACCGCTTTGTCATCCTTTTTTGGTCGCACGGAAACAAACTTAAATATCGTTCCCGGGATATTCAACAACCGATTCCATTGTTCGATTGTTCCGTACAATTTGTGTACGTTTTCGTCTTTCAGTTGGGTGAAGTCGACGTACTGTATTTGCGGCTGTTCCGCCAGGGCTTCCGTAAAGTCTTCCCATGCATGCCGATTCTCCTTGTTGTCTTTGAACCAGTTGTTCAGTGGGATCTCGATTGCCAATCGTTGCACCACCTGCTTCTTTCCTTCCAATCCTTTTTGAAAGCGGAAGGTGAGCTCGTCGGGTTTGGTGGTCAACGCCGGAAGCCGTAAATCCTTCAAAATAAGCACTCCCGTGCCTTCTTCTTTCTTGCCTTCAACTTTATAAGGCAGATCGTCATACTGGATTTTACTGTTTATTGCTTTGGCAATATCCTCGATATTCCATTCGCTCGGGAAGGTTATCTGCTTCCAGGTCTTGTTCAATCCGGATTTTAAAACCTTTTGGATGCCCTGGACGACATCGGATATGTATCCGTCCGTCGGGCACACGACTTTCTTTAATCCCGACAATCCGTTTGCCGACTTAAAGATTTCGTCGAAATTCGATACGCACAGATCGGAATTTTCAAGCACCAATACGCCGTCCTTCAATCTTTGCGCAAACGGTTTTCGCGTACCGATGATAAGCTTACCTTCGTCTCCGTCGGAGAATACGAGTTCGCGCTTGGCATCTTCATCAAGTTTCAGGGTTTTTATCCGTTCACGCTGTTGCTTCAAAAGATTTTTCAGGGAAAGGCACCAGAGACGTTTTCCCGGATCTTCGACCTTACAAATTGCCTTCAATCCTTCCGTTATCCACTCTATGAATTTGGCGGCCTTCTCCTTTTCATTCCGATTCATATAGTCAAAATCCTCCTTCAGCTTCAAAGTTCGATAGCCGCCTGCAAGCTGTTCCGCAAACTTCAGCGCATCCGCAAGCGATATAAATTCGCGACCGTATGTTTCTGCCCAATAAGAGGCTTTATAATCGAATATGTTTCCTAAATCATACGTACCTTTCGCCAGGCTTTTGGCGTCTTCTTCCTCGAATACTTTCAGGATTTCTGTTTTGAACGTTTTTTTGTCCAAAAAGCGTTGAGTATACGATCCGCCGTTTGTCGAAAGGCAACACATCGATTTCCCTTCCAAACTGCAACGCATATAACAGCCATTCAGCGACCAGTCGGTTCGCTTCCCGTGATCCAAAATAAGCTTCAGAGAACTTTCGTTCAGACTGTAATCCTTCAATTCAAGCGTTGGCGCTTTTGACGTCGTCAAACTCATCAAAAACAGCAGTTCCGTCAGTCGGTTTCCTTTCAGTTCCCCCTTATACTCAAAGGCTTTGTTTTGCTCCATTTGTTTCTTGCGCGCCCAACCGTCTTTGTCGACAAAAAGGAACAGATTGTCTTTGTACATCGGAACAACGAAACGATTGTTTCCGTCTTTATTCAGCTTCGATACGGCATCGGCAATTCTCTTTACCATCTCTTCATCGGCAATCTTTTCGCTTGCGAAATGTACCGTCCATCCGACATGCCCGTTTGGGTTTGCGAGCATGGACGTGATGCCCTCAATGACTTCTTTTTCCGTTATATCACGGAGAATTTCGAAATGATCCGCTTCGCAATTCGGATCGTTCATACAGTTGAAGAGCGTTGCCGTCGGTAAAGCATCATAAGACTCGCCGATTTCCTTACTGCCGCCGTAGCAGTTACCGTTGATATAGTGCTCAATAAAGAAATCTTCCAAACGCATGAATTTCAAAGAGACCTCATAATGACCCAATACATATACTTTCTCGCCCTTGTCGTTAAATTCCCCTATACTCCCCGCCAGTATAATGCTTTTGTTCGCCAGGGACTGTCGCCAGCTGTAGTCGAAGGGCTTGATGAGATTTTCGAGCAACTTTTCACCGGTGTGGGACGGTGCGACCAATCGCAAGGTGAACGGTTCGCGTTTCACGGGTACGTTTTGGCAAAATTCAAGGAGTGTCTCTCGCAGCGTGCCCGCATTGCTTTTATTGATATTCACCCTTAACTTTTTCACTTTGGAATCCGCAGCAGCTGCCGCCTCCAAAACTTCCCTCATGCAGAACCGAGCCCAATACGGTTCAATCTCAAAAACATCATTGCCTTCAAAGTTTTTAAGATATCCTTTCAACAGATCAGAGGCGTATTGCCTGCACCTGCCTTCGTCTGTGACGAACAGAATCTTCCTCTTGTTACCATCTGGGGAGTAGGGCAATGCAAAATACTTCTTCATGTACGGGAGCAGCGATGCCAAATCGATATCCTCCGAGGTCTCCAAGATCCAATCGCCTCTCTTGTTGTCAGACGTGTCTTCAAGGAGCTTTCTTATCGCATCCTTTAATCTTCCTTTTGTATCAAAGTTCACATGAAGATGTCCCTGGGACTTCGATTTGCTCATTTTCAACAGAATTTCGGCAAGTTTCTTGTCATCCAGCCAAGTAAAGTTCGTAACTTCCGCGGTTGCGTTCGACGTTCCGACCTTTGTGAGAAACTCGTCCTTCTGCCTTTCGTATATCTCCGACCATGCAACGATTCGAAGCTCGCTTTTACCGTCGTCGAGTATACCGGAAGTTTCTTTACCGTTGTCATCGATTGGCTCAAAAGTCCACCTGTATGCTCCCCGCCAGGGATACGGATCCTTCTTTCGGTTGTTCTCGGCACAATCCTCCAGTCTTTTACATCCTTCTTCATCGCTTTCGAAGATCAGTTTTTTGAATTGCTTATCAAAGAAGTAAAACCACAAATTGTCCGTCAGCTCCTGCCACTCTTTCTCGGTCAACTCCTTCCCTTTCGGCAGTATCAGACGCGAGAGTTTCCTGTCTTTCGCATGTTCTATCTCGTAAAAACCTTCGCTGCAGAAATTTTTGTCCTTTGCGTCAAATGCATCAATCGTGATCGTTTCGTTGAATTGAGACAGTTGTCCCAAAACCAACCGTCGTGCCTTCACGGAAACACAAGCCGCATTGGGTTCATATGCGATCGGATCGCCCTTTTCGTCTTCTTCAGAGACGATCTTATCGAATGAAAAGAAGTGACGATAATAAGCCTCATACCTGGCACCGATGGCTTCCTGCACGGCATTCTGCAGTCCTTCAGGCGTTATTCCGTCACCGCGAACGGTAAGTTGCACCTCGCGGGCTTCTTCGTGAACCTTGTTTTTGCCTAACACATAATCGGCGAGAATCTTCGCGACTTGCTTGAGCTCATCCGATCCGTCGGGGATCTTAAATTTGAACGAGTATCCCCGTCTCTTCCAACAATGTTCGACCGCCATTGCGGGTGCGATAAAATCGGAACCTACCTCCAAATCATGCTTATAGACATCGACCCATGTATCTTTGGCAATGCACGCTCCCATCGCTTTGCGCCATGTCTCCGGGAATTTTTCCTTCTTTACAACGGAAATCGTTCCGTCGATCGGATTGTAACAGCACCTTCGCGTTGCTTTTTGATCGATCGCTTGGGAAATACTTTCCTGTAATTCCCGTGAAACGGAATATCGTTTGTCATCGTCCGCAACACCCCCCAAAACAATCGTCCATTCGCGTTGAGACTTTGTATTGGCAATCGCTCCCAACGCCGCCGCCAGGTTACCTTCCAATGGATATAACCCTTCGCATTTCTGCCACGGAAGGAACAGTTTTGAAAGGTTCGGGTTGTCATCCGCCGCTTTGATAATCTCCTCGACGGGACACAGATACAATACCTTTTCGTGAACCCCATATTCGCCTTTTGCCGTTTTGATGCTGCCCAAGAGTTCTTCCTTTATAGTCTCGCATACCTTTTGTTCCTTTTGAAGTTCGCCTTTCGAAGGTTCATTTGCTGTCAAATACCGAACATACTTGTTATTGTAATCATATAGGTAACCTTCGCCTTTATGCATCAAGAGTTCTTGCGGCATTCCTTCTTCATAGTCCAAAACATCGATGCCGCGTTGCAACAATGCTTTCGTAAACTCGGTTCTGAATTCTCCGTGGAAGGCACCAAAAACGGTTAAATCCACCCATTTTTTGCCCGTGTTCGGAACGCTTGCCGCCGCAATCGCGATTTTGTCCGCGAATAATTTCACCATAACCGACGTATCGCACAGTTGCGCCAACCGTTTGGCATATCGGTTCCATACAAGACGGTATCCGTCTTTCGACCAGCGGTTTTCCGTATAGCCGTTAGTTTTCATCCAATCATTGCCGAAAAGCGTTTCATGCACGAACACGATTTTTGACGGTTGCGCCGCGGTTACAATCTCCGTGAAACCGTCGGAATCGCTTGAAGAGGAATATTTTTTCCAAAGACCGTCGCCGAAAGCCTTCCGATAAGGATTTTCCTTCTCATCTCCTTTGTATTTCTTAACGTAAAGCCGCATTCCGGGAAGCACCTTCAAATTTTCCGGCTTTTCCTGATATTTTTTATCCCAAAGACCCGAGAAATCAACGCTCGTGCAATCGGTTTCGGTTACAAACAGAGCAAAATCCTCAAACGGCAGGTTTGAGTACCACCTTTCGTTGTTACCTCCGCAAAGCTTGCCATTCTTATCGTAAGTTACTTCGGCACAGTCAAGACAACCGTAAGACACATGCAATTCGCTGTGTACTCGCGAGTACAAATACGGGTGATATTCACCCGGTTTCTTGGCTTCAGCCTCTTGGGTGCGCTCACATTTCTTCTTTTCCTCTTCCTTCTTTTGCTTCTCTTCTTCGGCTCGCAATTGTTCCCGACGTTTTTCCTCCTCTTCTTCCTGGATATGCTTCAAAATTTCCTCTTTTTGGCGCATTTCTTCTTCTGTCTTTTTTTGCCGTTCTTCTTCCAGTTGGCGTTCTTTTTCCAGTCGGCGTTCTTCTTCCAGTCGGCGTTCTTCTTCCGCTTCTTTTTTCTTCCGAAACCTTTCTTTGCGTTCTCTCAAAACCTTCAGCTCTTCCTCTTCCGCTTTGCGTTTTTGCGCTTCCTGTAATTCTTGATTAAACAGGAATTCTTCAAATTCTTTTTCCCTGCGTTCAAATTCTTTTTCCCTGCGTTCTTTTAATTCGCGTTCTTCCAATTCTTTCTTTTTTCTCTCTTCTTCTTTTCTTATTTTATATTCTTCCTCTCTTTTCTTTTTCGCTTCTTCCCATTCTTTCTTTTTTCTCTCTTCCTCTTTTATCCTTGCTTCCCTTTCCGTTTCGCTCTCAAAGGTAACGCGCACGCCGTCGGGTCCGTTCTTCATCCAAAAGTGGTGTACTATGTTATAACCCCCTTCAGAGGAACCTAATCCCAAATACTCGGCCGCGTTCGGCAACAAAAAGCTTATGTTCGGATTGTGTGTTTCTCTTTCGCTATAATAAGCGATGTCTGCCAGCATTCTAAAAAGATAACGATTTGGATCTCCTCCTACTACTTCTTTCCCGGTGGTCGGATCGGGATATGAGTGCGGATCCCATCTGAAAATCTTCACACTACTGTTAAACACCATATTACCGTCATCCACATTGATCGTGACGCATTTGACCCTGCTTTGTGGTAATGCCGCAAGCCACATCACGTCCGCCGACGTAAATCCACACCGCCTGCGTTCCTCAGGCGAAACTAAAAGGTCGACGTTGCAATCTTCTTCCTTAAGAAAAGCTTCTGTTAAACGTTTAAAAAGCTCTCGCGTTTCCTTCGTGTTTTTTTTGTAAAATGTTTCACATTTTTCAGTAAAACGCTACAATGATGCTTTCGACAGTTTGCCGGTTGCATTATAAAACTGAAACCACACTGCTTTAAATTCTTCCTTTTCCTTTCTTTCCTTTTCCGTTTCGTCATTCGGACCGGTTTCACCATCCTTCGCGATTTTGCCGAGCTTCGATGTTTCCGCTTCTTTCGCCTTATTTTCCTTATATTCCCGCCAGGCGCCCTGAATTTTGGCAGCCGTCGCATTCTTTCGAATGTCATTGATCCTGTTATTGGTGTCGGTTTCGCCCGCGTTGGTGTCGCCCAACCCGTCGAAGAGGTCCGGGAACTGCCCCGAGAAGCTGCTCCGTCGTGACGAATGCAAGGAAGGCGGAGTTGAATTCCTCGGCGAGTTCAAAGGCGTTCCCTGCGGGGTGGCGCCCTGAGAAGCCGCCATATACGGAGTCAAAAGTGGTGGTACCGATAAATTCGTACCTCCGTCGAAGGAATCTTTTCTTTGCATCAGCGGCGTCAAACTATAGATATTTTCTCTTATCTGTTCCCGTATCTCTGCTTCTTTCTCTGCGTTCCGCCACAGGGTTTTCAAGAAGTCCGGTTTTTCGACCGCGGTTGCGCCCGGCTTTGTCATCGGAGTCAAATTTCCCGCAGTTGTTTCCGTCGCACCGCCCGTCGTTTTCGTCTCTTCCTTCGTTTCTCCGCTCGCTTTTTTCGCATCGGGCTTCTTTTTGCCCGCCGCGCTTGGCGTTGCTTTGGGGAAAGTGATGCGCATAGCGGCGCTTTCCGCCGTCAATGCGACGCCGTCAATCGCTTCGCTGCCATCCAAAAACTTGGTGCCGTTCGGCAACAGGAAGCTGAGGTTCGGGTTGCGTTGGCTTTCGGTTTGCGCGCCGAGCTCCCTCAACAACAGGATGAGAT
The DNA here is from genome assembly GCA_002363035.1 of Verrucomicrobia bacterium UBA3222. Lineage (GTDB taxonomy): Bacteria > Verrucomicrobiota > Verrucomicrobiia > Opitutales > UBA9783 > UBA3222. The sequence goes on along the minus strand of DEWA01000009.1, from coordinate 1,700 downwards.
CGGAGGAGGTTACGTCAGTATCGATATCCAGCGTGACGCATTTGGCGCGCATGGACGGGAATGCCGCGAGTCGTATGACATCGTTCGACGTAATGCCGCTCCTTCGGCGGTCGGAGGACGAAACCACCCAATCGACGTCGACATCGGCTTCCTTTTCGAAGGCATTTCGTAATTTCTGCAGAAAATCTCGTTGGAGACCGTTGCGCTTTTCTTCCCGCATTCTCCGCTCTTTTTCCTTGGCTTCGAGTTCCTTCCGGCGGGCGAGCTCTCTTTCTCCAATTCCCATGGTTCTTCTTGTCGAGGCGCCGCGACCGTGGAAATCGTCTCCTCCACATCCCTCATCGGCGTCACGACGTTCCCCGTTTCCGGTCTCGTCTTGCCGCTGTTGTTCGAGGAATTTTTGGTTTCGCCGTTGCTCTCCGAATTGTTGTTGTCGGATAAAGTTCCTTTGCCGGTCTCGGTTGTTGAACCGTCGCCGCCCTGATTTTTGCCCGTTTTGTCGCCCGATTTCGTCGTTTTTACCTCTCCCGAGGATGCCGTTTCGGATGTCGTCGCCGCGGATTTTACGCCGCTTTCCGCCGTTGTCGCGGATGGCGCGGATGCTTTCGTCCCCGAAACGGACTTCGTTCCGCTCTTGTTGCCCGATTGCGCCTTCCCGGCGTTGCTCCGTTCGTAACCCGCCGAACCGCTCCCGGAGGATGCAAAACGCGCCGTTTTGAAAGCATTCGAGCCGTTGCCGTCCAAAAGATTTGCATCCGTATCGTCGTTCGCCGCCGTCTCCGGAATGTACGGCTTCTCCGGCTTCGGCGCTTCTTCGACCGCCGACTCGTTCGCTTTCGCCGCTTCCGCCTTTATGTCCGCGTCCTTCGCCGCATCCTGCAACTTCTTTAAAACATCGCCGTTGTCTGTCTTCGCATCCGATTTCGCCGGCTCGTTCGCCTTCGGCGCATCTTTCAAACCCTGCATCTTGAGCGATAAATCGCCGCGCTTGTCCTTGACCGCCACGTCCTGCTTCACCGCTGCGCCGCCGCCCGCCGCGCGATCCGCTTCGTTGTAATTTTTATAAGCAACGTACGAAACGCTGCCCGCCGTACCAAGCGCCGCGCCGCCGTCAATACCGCGTGCTTACTTGCAAACTTCGCCGCGCCCTTCGCGACCGTCCCAATGAATTCTACAGATCCCATATCTTCTTTCTCGGGACCCCACTTCTGTATTCTATTATCGGTCAAAAATAAGAAATGCAAGAAAAAAAAGTTGGGGAGAGGAAAAAAGAGAGGAAAAAGAGGAAAGCGGGAACAGAAAAAGGGGAAACAAGGAAGGAAGAGAGAGGGGAGAACCGTGATGAGAAGGGAAGACGACGGCAATCTAAAAAGCAAAGGCAAATAAAGAGAGACGAGAGAGAAAGAACAGAGGGGGACGAAAGCGGGAGGGAGAGGAAAACGCGGTGAGGAAAAGCAGACGGAAGAAGATGATAAGGAATGAAGGATGCCGCGCGATCGGCGGCGCAGAAAATACGTGGAGAGACCGCGGATGTACTCGGAAAATACGGAAGGCGTTTTAAAAAATGTACCGCGGGATGAGGGGGGGGTATGTGAAAGAGAGTAATTTTAAAAAGTGCATAGGGGACGCGGCGGATGAAGAGAAAAGCGGAGGATTTTTGCCGAAGAATGTTGCAAGAGGATGGCGATGGAGGAGAAATG
>DEWA01000012.1 GCA_002363035.1 Verrucomicrobia bacterium UBA3222 | reverse complement strand
CCCCCATTGGAAGCGCGACACGAGACGACTTTCCAGGCTTGCGATTTCCGAAGCGGGACGGTCGCTGCACAGCACGAGCTGTTTTTGGGCTTCGAAAAGTTCGTTGAAGGTATGAAAAAACTCCTCTTGTATCCGCTCCTTGTGCGCCAAAAAATGAATGTCGTCAATCAGCAGTACGTCGGCTTTGCGGTATTTGCGACGAAATTGTGTTAAACGATTGTCCTGGATGGCCTGAATAAATTCGTTGGTAAAACGCTCCGTCGTAATGTAAATAACCTTTGCGTTCGGTTGATGTTGTCGCACGAAATGCCCGATCGCCTGCGTCAGATGGGTCTTCCCGAGCCCCGTGTTGCCGTAAATAAACAGCGGATTGTAGGCTTTCCCGGGCGCGTTTGCCACCGCTGTCGCCGCCGCATGTGCCAACTGATTGCCGGCACCCACCACAAACGTATCAAAAGTGTATTGCGGCGACAGTCCGTCTTTTGCCGGCGCGTGTGTTTCGGTTGCAGACGGCAGCGGGAGAGGCGCTTCTTTTACCGCTTCCTGCGCCGCCTCATCCGTCGGAAGTGCTTTGATTTCGAGGCGGATCGGGTGTCCCAGAATGTCGGAAACCTTCCGCTGCAACAAATCCCCGTAGTTATTTCTGAGCCACACCGCCGCAAAATCGCTGTTGGCAATCAATGTCCACTGGTTGTTTGCGGGTTCCTCCTCTGCCTGCAACGGTTGAAACCACGTCGCGTACAGATCCTGCGAAAAGAGATTTTTCAGATCCTGCTTTAACGTGTTCAACAGCGTATCCATGGAGGAAAATTCCGGAAGTTATTCACAATAAATTTCCCCGAAGGGAACCCGACGAACGGAACCATCGGCGTACTTGTTTCGCACCGTTCGAGCAAAAGATAAAATTTTTCTCAAAATCCCCGCAAAACCGCATCCGTAAGCGTTTTTTTGTAAAAAAACTTCGGCGACGGCACGATCCATGAGACCCAGCACACCATCATAAAACTGCAATAGGGGAATGAGTGACAAGAAAAACTTATTTACAAGTTATTCACATGATGAAGGAAGGGAGAAAAGAAGGGGAATTTTACAGGAGATTTTTTTAGCGGGCGACAAAACTGAGGAAAATTACACGGTCAACAATACCTCCGCTAATCGAACGAAGTGCACATACGTCATGTCGGATTGGTCTTGTCTGCCGGGAACCTCCCTTCTACATCCACTCCTCGGCTCTTCGTTTAGAAACTTCCCAGAGAAATGATTTCGGATGTACCGCATGATGACAATAACGACAAAACGAAATCGGCTTGTTCAGAAAGTTTTGTAATTCTTTACCGCTGTATTTGTAAATATCCCAACCTTCGGGAACTTCATGATTGGCATGGAAGTAGTTGTTCGCACGAAACACGTAACACGCCGGGCAGGTATAGAGCTTTCCGCGGTATAAATTAACGCAATCTTTGGACATGCATCCCTTGAATGCCTGCTTAGGATCTTCCGTTCCGTTCGGAGAAAAAGGGGAAAAACTATGAAAACATTCGATATCCTCATTAGACATTTCGCCGAATTCCAAAAGTGCACGATGTTTTTTGAGGTGTCCGTAAATTTCCGAAAACTTATCTTTCAGCGGCGGGTATTTGCTCCAATGAATGCGAATACGATATTGACGCAACGTTTCCCAAAAATCATTCGGCATTTTCTGCAACAACAAACCGTTAGTCACGATAAAAATTCTCGAATGCGGATACGCTTCGCGTGTAACGCGCATAAAATCATTGACCTGCGGGTGCAACAACGGTTCGCCGCCCATCAGGCGAATGGTGCGTATCGCCAATTTCTTCGAAAGAGTTCGTATATCCTTTGTATATTGTTCCAAATCCGTGAACGTCGGTTCGGTCACCAACGGACAAAAGTGCGAACAGCTTTTACAGTTTAAATTACAGTGATCACACAGATGCGTCTCCAGATATGGAATCCGGGGTTTGCCAAGATTCTGAAGGTAAAACCATACAACAAATGAACGATATTGCAAACTGCCAAACGCTCTGTCCAAAAATTTGTACAAATTCATATGCAACACTTGTTTTAATTAGAGCAAAATACAGCGTTCCGTTACAACTTTTTTCATTTAAAATCCTTGAATAATGTATTTCATCGGACAGAAAATGAGAAATTTGTCTAAACACCGACGCTTCACCGCTGTGTCAGAAAAGGAAGTGCCAAAATCAGCAGGGACAGTTAAATTTCTCTTCCGCCTCCCCCTCAATTTCTTCCCGGGTTTTCCGGTACGTACGGAACGTTCGGTGCAAACGGATAGAATTGCAACATGAGCGTTTCCCACAGGTGCGGTCGATCGGAGGCAAAAACGGGTTTGAACGGGTACGGTGTCGGTAACCAGCGTTTGTTTTTCATTTCGTCGATGAGCTGATCGTCCTCCCACGTGACGTACCCGCGGTAAGCCTTGAAGGACATCTTCGGATGCTCGTCAACGCATTGTGCCAGTCTGTGCATATCCAAATCGAACTGCCAATGCAGGCGGTGGCGATCCGCATCGAGTTCCATTCCCGTCACGATAAGACGGTTCGGTTGCACGGGACCGCCGCAATAAACGGGGATGTTGTCCGACGCCGCGTGCGGAGAATTTTCAAAATCGCTCAGCATCAGATGTAACGGCTGATTCAGAATGAGCCCCGTTGCGCACGTCCCCTGACGGTGGATGAGGGCAACGACGGTTCGCTCGAACGGACTGCCTTTTTCGGCGTTCGCGAGCAAAACCATGCCGACCGGCGGTACAGGGAATTCTTCCATCTTACTGAAAACGTTCCAACGGCACGTTTGCTTCGGCGAACAGCTCCGTTACCAGTGCGTCGTTGTGGTAATCCTCGTGAAAACAAACCGCCCGAATGCCTGCCGCCAACAGCAATTTTGCGCAGTGAATGCAGGGGAAATGCGTCACGTAGGCGGTTGCGTTTTGAACCGAAATTCCGCGACGCGCCGCATCGGTGACGGCGTTTTGTTCCGCATGCACCGTCAGCTGTTCGTGATTGTCGCGCACCACCGATCGATGCGGCAGTTTCGCCAAAAAGCCGTTGTACCCGGTGGCGATGATGCGTTCTTCTTCCGAGACCAATACGCAACCGACGTGCAATCGTTGGCAGGTCGAGCGTGCCGAAAGCAACCGTGCAACGGACATAAAATACAGTTGCCAGGAAGGGCGTTGCGGCAATCCGCGCACCCACGCCTTTAACGTTTCCAATTCGGCAATCTCCTCCGACATTCGGTCTTTCGCTTTCTTTAAAAATTCTATACCCTCATAATCGTGGCAACAAGCCTTTCTTTGCCCTACCGCCTGACGACCGGAACGTTTCGGCGGATTTTCACGTTCGGATATCGACAACGTTGTTTCGGTTTGGAAAACGTTCCGAAGAGCGGCGGTTGTATTCTGGCGGGCAACCACGTCAGTTACCTCGATCCGCCGTGTTTTGCTTCCTTCTGCCCGCGCCAACCGGTCTGGTCGTTCGCACGTAAAACTCTTTTCAAACCCGGCATTGGTTGGTGGTTCCGCCGCCTTTACATGATTGGCGTCGATCGCGACAAAGGCAGCGATTTGCCAGCGTTTCGGCGGGTGTTGCAACTTCTAAAGGACGGACAGGTGGTTCAAATGTTTCCCGAGGGTACGCGGTCTCCGAACGGCGTGTTGCAACGCGGTAAGAAGGGCATCGGTTGGTTTATTTTAAAAGCAAATGTCCCCGTGGTACCGATGCGCATTTTCGGAACCTTCGAAGCCTGGCCGAAGGGCAAGTGCCTGCCTTCCTTCAAGCCGCAACTGACGTTGGTGTTCGGGAAACCGTTGCCACCGGACGTTTTTGTGGATTGTAAAAACGAGGCGGATCCGTTTCAGGCGGCGAGCGATAAGGTCATGCAGGCGATTGCCAATTTATACCCGCCGTCCGAGGATATTTCAAAGAACAAACCGAGGAAGTAATCGTTTTTTAACCGACATGTTGCACGATGCTTCGCTGTTGATTGTCGATGACGAAAAGAACACGCGCGACGGGTTGGCGTTGGCGTTTTCGGACAAGTTTGAGGTTTTTACCGCCGAAAATCCCGAGGAAGCGTTGCGGTTGATGGACGATAAAGCGTTGTCCTTCGATGTCATTTTGACGGATTTGCGCATGGGGCGCGACAGCGGTTTGACCGTCGTGCAACGGGCATTGCGGCTTCCGAACAAGCCGGCGTGCATTTTGATGACCGCCTACGGAACCGTCGAAACCGCCGTGGAAGCCATGAAGCAGGGTGCGTACGATTTCGTCGCGAAGCCCGTTTCGCTGGAAAAACTGGAATGTTTGGTGGCGCGCGCGATGGCAGATCGGCAGTCGGCAAAAGCCGTTGAAACCGCAGCAACACCGTTCGCAATGCTTGGGACTTCGCCGGCGTTTCGGGAACTGATGCAAAAAATTCAACGCGTTGCGCCCGCAAAAACGACGGTTCTCATCACGGGCGAAACGGGTACCGGCAAGGAATTGGCGGCGCATCAACTGCACGCGCTCAGTTTGCGCGCGGATAAAACCTTTGTTCCCGTTCACTGCGCCGCTTTGCCGTCGCATCTGCTGGAGTCGGAACTGTTCGGACACGAGCGCGGTGCCTTTACGGGCGCGTTGCAACGACATATCGGTTGGTTTGAGAGCGCAAACAAGGGCACTTTATTCTTGGACGAAATCGGCGAAATTCCGCTTAACGTACAAGTCAAACTGCTGCGTTTTCTGGAAACCAAATCCGTCGAACGTCTCGGAAGTACGCAATCGATCCCGTTGGACGTACGTTTGGTTTGTGCCACCAACCGCAATTTGCCGAATGAAATTAAGGCGGGACGTTTCCGGGAGGATTTGTATTATCGTCTGAATGTCGTCGAGTTGCATCTCCCGCCGTTGCGCGAACGCACCGAGGACATTGAGGTGTTATTGAAGCACTATCTGAATTTCTTTGCCAAAGAAAATCATCTTCCGACGCCGAAGATTTCCGACGACGTGCTTTCGATTTTGCAACGTTACCTGTGGCCGGGGAATATTCGGGAATTGCGGAATTTTGCGGAAAATACCGTTATCATGCATTCGGGGCATACGCTGGAAGCAGGCGATTTGGATCCGAAATTTACCGCCGCCGTCTCAACGCCTCCCGTCGCCGCGACAACATCCGTTTCGGGCGTTGTTGTTCCCGCCATTCCGACCCCGACAGCCTTTTCCCCCGAAAACGAAAAGGCGCAACTCGCGGCGGCACTTGCCAAAACCCGCGGCAATCGTTCCGAGGCGGCGCGTCTGCTCAATATGCCGCGGCGCACCTTCTACCGAAAACTCGAAAAGTTCGGGTTGTTGTAACGAGAGCAACTTTGATTGCGATTGAGAAAACATTGCTCTACGGAGCTATGATCATTTCTGCAAAACGATTCTCTCGTTTGCGCATTCCGGCGATTGAAACAAAAGGGAGGTAGTAAATTGTTTTTTGCTTGACATATATTTTTATATTTCATAAAAGTTTTTTGATTATGAATACCATACATAAACTGCTTAAAATAACCGGTTCGATCGGCTTGTCGTATGTCTGTCTGACAGCGGAAGCGGAGCCGAAAACCATGACGTTGGAAGAAATTAAGGCGTTTTTGGAACAAAAACGGAAAGAAACCAACGAAAAACTTGAAGGTGTCAGAAAAAAGATAAAAGAGAAGAACCTGTCGGGATATTTTTTTTCTGATTACAATGAGCTTGATGACGAATTTTCAAAAGTATGCGGAGAGGGCGGTGTTCTGAAAGTTTTATATAACTTCGACGGTACTCCGTGCGAGATTGAAACCGTAGGTCGCATCGATTTCGATTTGTACAACGCGATTGATCCGACGGATTTGCGTCTCAAATACATGCAAAAACAGTGTGTTGCTCTCCCATCGGATTTGGAGAAAATTTCCAAAGGCCTTACGGCGGAAGCATTGAAAAAATGCGTTGGAACAGACAACGAAAGCAATTTGTTGGAAGATTCCTCGATACGTGAGATTACCTTCGATTCGATTTTATCGAGTGATTTTTTTGACGAAGAACTCCGTTACAAGGGCAATCAATTACTTTCCGATCCGAAAAGCCTTGAAGAAGCCATCGATGCATATGCGGAGAAAGTTACGATTTTGCGGCGTCTTCCCGTTCAACACGTGAGTTACAAGGTTCCCGAACAGCCTCTTGGTTTTTCACGGGATTCAAACTCCGGAAAATCGATCATGAAGGAAAAAGGTTGGGGCTTAACGTGGGGAACAATCGACCGTTTTATCTTTCGATTATCGGGTAAGTCGTTGGAGGAAAAGCGAAGCCTTCTTAAGGAGACTTTAAAGGGCATGGTGAAGTTCAAAAACGGTAAAGAGAAGGTTATTTTGTTGTTACTGTTGGATGAAATGAAACCGTCCGAATACCGCTTGGAATG
>DEWA01000001.1:37695-40877 GCA_002363035.1 Verrucomicrobia bacterium UBA3222 | reverse complement strand
GATACTTCCATGGTAGGTAGGTAGGGGGCAAGGATTTTTTTGGGAAAATGTTTCGGGAAAAAAGGCGGAGGAAATTAAAAAACGAAAAAAACTGCTTTTGACCGCCTCCGAAAGGATGCAAAGCGTGCCGTATGAAGAAACAACGGAAAGACGGAAGGAAATACTTATCTGTTTAATCACCTCAAATTTTCAGGTAATCCGTGCGTTTTTTATCAGTTTTTACAGGACTCTGCTCTTTCCCCTTTCAATCGTTCATTCTTATTCATTTCCATCGCCCGCCTTCCGCGAAATCACTTGTTCAACACATCCAAAATACTTATAATAGATTTGTAATGTCGGGCATTTGGAAGAAGCAGTTCGGGGACATGAATGCGGGGATTGTAAAAATTACCGTTGCCGAACGTGTCGCGCAAAATTGCATTCAAAAAAGTACACCTTCGACCGAAAATCCCTTCCCGGACAACAAATTGTCGCAGATTTTGAAGGTCAAGACGCTCGGCAATGAAGTTTCGGACGTATTGAAGCCGAAGATGCAACCGTTCGAAAAGATGACACCGCTGGATTATCAGGCGAAATTGTCCGATCTCATCGGCTGTCTGCAGCTGTTGGGGCAGAGCGAAAAGCGTTCCGTCGTTAAATTGATTTATCGGGATGCCGTGCGGGTTCTGCAGGCCGAAACCGTTTCGGCGGATCTGCTGGAAGAATTTCGCATCATGCTGTTGCAGGGCTGATGTATGAATGAACGCATTCGGTGGTTCGAAACGCAAACGACATCGCACACAGAGGTTTATTTCCCGTTCACGCAGGTCGGGCTTTGTTCGCAACTATCGCCCGAATTGATTGTGCCGTTAAAAACCTTTGAGCAAACCATTGACGGCTTCACATTGCGGGTTGCCCAATCACACGATGCTCCTTATTTGGAACCGCTGTTGCGTTCCTACGGCGAGGCTTCGGAAAATTACGACGATTTGGAGTTTTTTAACGAAGAAAAACTGCCCGTCGTTATCACCAACATCTCCAACTGCCTGCAACATCGCTACTTTATTACGTTTCTGCTGTTCGACGGCACGATACCGATCGCTTTTTTTCAAATCGATCCTTACGATATGCCGAGAGTACAAGCGTTATGTTCGGAAAAACTGTTGCCGTTTTGGGATCAATTTTTCCGCGAACCGCTTCGACCTGCCGAACTTTTATCGCTTCCGACCGACAAACGCCTTGAATTCCTCCGAATACGGTTGCAACGGGACATTTTGGAAGATTATTATAATATCCGTTATTCAACCGAACATTTTTTTCATTTTCTCATCGGCTCTTTGAAAACCGTTCGATTCCTGCAACAAACCGTCCCCGAGGGCTTTTACATCGGCAACGTCTCCTATAATCTTCTCCCGCAGTATCGTCGGAAAGGGCTGATGGCGCAAATCCTGCGGGCGGCGGAAAGCGTCGCGCGGCAGGCGCATATCATGTTTCTTTTTTCCGATCGCATCGCCGACGGGAACAAACCCTCCATTAATCTGTTGCAACGTGACGGCTTTACACCGGGCGGTTCCTTTATCGCTTCCTACGGAGAGATTTATAAAACGCGCCGCCATCCGAACGGCAACTTCTCGGAACCGTGCATCTGTTATTACAAAATGCTTTCCTCGGAAAACATTTCAACCCACACTTCCGCCCGATGAAACGCGGTTTTTAAGATAACGCCGCCCGTTGACGTCGCGCTTCGTAGAGCAACAACGTACCCGCGACCGCCGCATTAAGCGAATCCGCCGATTGCCCATACATGGGAATTTTAATTGCCGTTGCCTCCTTTATCCAAAAATCCGACAGCCCGCGCGCTTCGTTGCCGATGCAAAACACGCCGCCCTTGGTGAAATCGCATTCCCAAAAGGAGCGTTGTACATGCGGAGTTGCCGCGTATAAAGGAAGCTTCGAAGCGCGGATGCGTTCCAAAAACCGCTCCGACGTATCCGTATAAATTTTTACCTCAAAAACCGCCCCCTGCGACGCACGAATAACGTTCGGGTTGAAAACATCCGTTTGCGGATCGGCGAGCAACAATGCATCGACGGCAGTTGCTTCGGCGGAACGTAACAACGCCCCCAAATTGCCGGGCTTTTCAAGCCCCTCCGTCAATAAATACAAACCGTTCGGGTTAAGCCGTAACGTTTCGCAACTCCTTTCGAACCGCTTTGCCACCGCCAAAATTCCGTCGGGATGCTCCCGCAGGCTGAGCGTTCGAAACAAAGCGTCCGAAAGCACGCAGGTACGAACTTCCTCCAAATGCGACGGTTCGGATTGGGAAGCGTCGGAAAACAACTTTTCTTTTCCCGACGAAAGCGCGGTTTCGGAAAAAATCATCGCCTCCAACGGTACGTTTGCCGCCAAAGCGCGCGAAACTTCGCGTTCGCCCTCAATCAGGAACAGATTACTTCGTTTACGCCCCGCCGAACGCAACAACCGCACCCATTGCCGATAATGCGGGTTGGTTTTGCCGATCGGAATCGGGGGCATTTTAATTAAAACAACCGTTTTTGTGCGTAACACCACAGAGAAAATTGCGGCACGATATGCAATGCGACAACCCAATCGGCCATGATATCCAGGGCTTCCTGTTCGAAAAAATCAAACATCGGCTTCTTCGTTTTGCCCGACTTATGCGCAGCATCACCCAACGTCATCAGACGGTAACCGTACCGCAACGGCAAAAACGTTTTTTCTTCATCCGCCAACGCTTTGCTCAACCGACGCTCTTCGTTGATGCGCGCGATGCGATCCTTCAAGTTTAGCGAATACTCCGTTTGTTTGTAACGTTTCGCAAACAGTTCAGCTTGTCGTTGATACCAATCGAAATACGGCCGTTTCGCTTCGCGTGCATGCTGTTGTTGCAGAAGCAGTTGCAAAATGCCCGCACGCAACCACCGTCCCGAAAGCGACGGCGAAACCTTCGGCGACATCGGTTCGATGCAGTCCCACGGCAACGCATGCGGCGAATCCGACTCGCTCACCGGCAAACAATCCGAAATCGACGTTTTGGCAATATCGGGATGCACGCCGCGCCGTTGAATGGACGAACCGTCGGGCAAATACCACTTCTGAATGGTCAATTTCGCCGCCCCCAACGGTGCGTGCCCCGACAAAAGCGGCAATTTATCCATTTCAATCATCGCCTGCACGGAACC
>DEWA01000001.1:0-37579 GCA_002363035.1 Verrucomicrobia bacterium UBA3222 | reverse complement strand
CCTGCCGCAATTTCCGCCGCCGACGCGCTGAAACGCGACGTTAAAACCAACAGCGGTCCGTCCCAAACACAACCGTCGGCATCGGCATACAGGCAATTATTCAAATCACTGCCGCGCACCTGCACCACGGAGGCATTATTGAGGAACAACCCGACCAATTTGACGGCTTCCGTCAGCAAACCGCCGCCGTTGCGACGCATATCCAGGATGATGCCCTCGATCGGGAACCGCTTTAAATGTTCGATCAACGTCCGTACATCCTCCGAAACCGTATGTGTTTTGGTATTTTTATCTTCATCCGCACCGTAAAACGACGGTACATCGATCCAACCGATCGTATGATAAATTCCCCGTACATCAGGAACAGCGAAAACTTTCGCAAACGCCAATTTATCTTCCAGCTTAATTTCGTCACGCACCAACTCGACGGTTTTGCGTTGCGACGGATCGCCGCCCGCCGGCTGAATGAGCAAGCGCACCAGTGTTCCTTTTTTGCCGCGAATCATTTTCACGGAACGCCGCAGTCGCAAGCCCTGAATGTTCACGAACGCTTCTTTCCCCTGTGCTACCGCCAAAATTTTATCCCCCGCCTGCAACCGACCGCAACGTTCCGCCGGACCGCCCGGCGTCAACTCGTTGATGATGCAGTTGCCGCGCTCCTCCCGCAAAACCGCACCGATGCCCGTCAACGCATTGCGCAATTCGATGGCAAAATCTTCCATGGTATCCGCCGACAGAAAGTTGGTATGCGGGTCGTAAAACTGCGACAGGCTGTCGCAATACAATTCCTGTATGTCCGACGGTTCCAACGACTGAACGGCGTTATTCAAATTGCCGTACCACTCCTTTAAACGTTCGCGCGCTTTTGTTTCGTTCTCCGCAACCGTTGCTTCGGTGATGACGGTTTCGTCCGCTTTTTGGAGACTCGGCTCTCCCTCTTCCGAAAGCATCTCCGCATCCTCCCGACGGCTGCTCGCGGCTTCGTTAATAAGCTCGTGTTGCAAACGTCGCTCCCACAACGCATCCAAAGAGGCGGTATCGGGCGCAAACGCGGCATCCTTGCGATCATCTATGAAGGTTGCGTTTGAGGAAAAATCGAACGGTTGCTCCAATCGTCGTTGAATCCATTGCATGCGCTCCCGAAACCGCCGACGGTACAAATCCGCCAGCATAAATCCCGGCGTCAGACTGCCGGCGCGCCACAGCAATTCAAACGAAGTGCGATACTCCTTCACGAACCAATCGACCTGCGTTTGCGTGAAAATCATCTTTTGTCCGTCCAAAGCGGACACGTACGAACGTAAAACCTCCTCCGTCGGCAAATCGCTCAGTTTTTTCTTTGAAATGTGAAATTGCTCCAACATCTGCACAAAAAACAGCGTTTCCACGCGCATCAGAGCCGTCGCTTCCAACGGCTTCGGAGGTTGCAAAAGGATCAACGGCTTTAATACTTCCGCCGTCGAACCGACCTCATCTTTCCCTTTCTCCGACGGCAGTACTTCGGACGTATTCGACGAAGTTGTTCCCGCATCCTGACCCGAAAAAGGAATACCTAAACTCCCGCCATAGAAGCGGGTTTGCCTTTTTTCCCCGACAACGGCACTTTGAAAGCCATTGAACGGCATCTGTTGCGCACTTTTGCCTGCGTCCGCTTTTACGGGGGCACTTGAAAGTACTTTTTTCGAAATCTCTAAAAACGACGGTGCAAAATCGCGACACGACTCCGCAGATTTTAAAGCCGTTAATTCATGCGCAGAGTTATCGACAGCAAACGATGTCCAGCCCGCCGTCACCCGCAGACACAGAAAACCTACCGCCAATCCGACAAACTTCATCCGTTCCTCACGCACGACTCCCGATGCACCCGATAAGAAATTTTCCCCGTTCCGTTCGGACGCCGAAAACGAAACACATTCGGACGCCGACGGTACCATATAAACAGCCAACCGATTAAAATCCCGCCCAAGTGCCCCGAATGCGCAATGTTCGTCAATCCCTGCAACTCATAGAATAAAACGCCGTAAAGTTCATAGACGGTCAATGCAATAAAACACCACCGCGCTTGGATGCGAACGGGAATGATAAAATACAGCAATATCGACAGCGACTTATCGGGATACAACAAACAAAAATAGGCAAACAGTGCCGAAATACCCGCCGACGCCCCGACCAACGCCTGCGGATGATGGTTACAATGAATGAGCCACCAGACGAGACCGCCGACGATAATGCCCGATGCATAGAGGGCAAAAAACTGCTTCAGCGACAACGTATTTTGAAGCAAAAAATTCGACAATCCGTACCACATCAGCAGATTAAACAGCAGATGCAACAAATCCCCGTGCAGGAACGAATAACTCAACAGACGCCACGGTTGCCACAAAAGCGACGTTCCGTTCTTCAAAGAGAAAACGGCATCCAACGGCGAACCGCCGAACCACACCGACAGGGTTTCATTGATGATAAAAACGCCGATGTACGTCCATAAAAGGCGTTTGATCCACAAAAACCCGTTCCTGTCGTCCCAAGTTTCGAAAAACGCCATCCTCATGGAGATTTTCGCAAATTCTTTAAACAACGACAAGTTTTATCGACAACATGCCGCTCGGGAAGCCGCCCTTACCGCCGTTAATCCAAATCCCACACGGCAAGTTTTTCGGGAGCCTCTCCTGCCAAAAGCTTCGGCAAGTCTATCAAAATGCCCAGCAAGTACGCCTTCAACATCCGCGGGTAGATCGTTTCCTTTGAAGTCCGAATTTCTTCCGGCGAAAACCAGCGCAAACCGCAAACGCTTTCGCGTTCCCACGCATCCGGTGTTGACAAACAGACCGTATCTTTCTCGGTTTTTGCAACAATGAAACGCTGATAAATATCCAGCGGTTGCCCGTTTTCCTTTAAGTGCACAACGCCTTCGGCGATTTCGGCACCCCAAACGACGTCCGCATCGGTTAAACCCGTCTCTTCCGTCAATTCCCGTTTTGCCGCTGCTTGAAATGTCTCGCCTTTTTCGAGCGTTCCGCCGACCAAAAACCAAAAACGCCCTTTATTGCCGTCCGCACCTGTCAGATTTTTGTCTTCGGCACCCATAAAAAGCAATGCGTTCGCGGAATTAAACAGCAAAATTCGGATACTTTGATGCATAGAATACGTTTAGGATAAGAAAGTTTTCCACTAAAAGCAAATCTGTTTTCGACAGGCAACCTTCCCGTAAACCGATGTGGTTCATGCGGGTATTGTCCGTGAATTTTATCAACAATACCTGTTTTTTCTCTGCCTTCCCACACAAGTATACCTCCATACCCGTCCTCGACCGCGGTACAAGCCACAAAAAACTTGCGAATGCCCCGTCAAAATTCTTCAATAATGCTGATGCATATGATGAGTGAAGAAGCCTTAAACCCCAAAACCGACAAGGCCGCGACCGAAACGACCGACAATGTCGAAAACAAATCCGACGCAACCGCCCCGCAGACGAAACAGGACGATGCTTCCAAGAAAATCGCCGATTTGGAAGCTCAGGTGAACGAATGGCGGGACAAATGTTTCCGCGCCGTTGCCGAACTGGACAATGCCCGCAAACGTTTCGCCAAAGAAAAGGAAGACGTTCGCTTTCACACCACGCAAATTATCTGCCTGCACATTATCGAGCTCTTCGACAGCTTCAAAATGGGCTTGGACAGCGCGGAAAAACAAAAAACCGACCCGAAAATTTTGGAGGGCTTCCAAATGATTTTCCGTCAATTTCAGGCGCAATTGAAGCTCTTAAAAATCGAGGAACTGAACCCGCTGAACGAAGCGTTCGATCCGCATTTCCACGATGCTGTTTCGCACGCGTACAGCGACACCGTTCCCGAGGATCACATCGTTCAGGTGGTGCGTCACGGCTATAAGTGCGGCGATCGATTGTTGCGCGCCGCTTCGGTGATTATTTCTAAGGGCAAAGCACCGAAAACGGAAGAAGTCGCGCAAAAATAAGGGCAGTGCTTTATTCGACTGACTGTCCGAAAAAAACACATAAAATCACAAGGGTCGTATGTCAAAGCAGGATTATTACGAATTACTCGGCGTGTCGCGCAATGCCTCCGCCGACGAAATTAAGAAAGCCTACCGCAAGCTGGCGGTTAAATATCATCCCGACAAAAATCCGGGCGACAAGAATGCCGAGGAGAAATTTAAGCAAATTTCCGAAGCCTACGAAGTCCTCAAGGACGACAAAAAGAAGGCGATGTACGACCAATACGGACATGCGGCGTTCGAAGGCGGAGCCGGTGGGGGCGGAGGAGGTTCCTACCAAGGCGGCGGATTTCAGGATCCGTTCGATCTGTTTCGCGAGGTTTTCGGCGGCGGCAACGGCGGAGGCGGAATTTTTGAAAGCTTTTTCGGCGGCGGTTCTTCGTACGAACACGACCAAACGGGCGCCGATTTAAGTTACCGCCTGTCGATTACGCTCGAAGAAGCCTTCTCCGGTGTTGAAAAAACCATCGCTTATCGACGCAACGCCCCCTGTTCGCGTTGTAGAGGGAGCGGATGCGAACCGGGCACCAAGCCCAAAACCTGCCCGACCTGTCGCGGTCGCGGTCAGGTAGTGACGCAACAGGGCTTTTTTAGCATGAGCCGTCCGTGCCCGCATTGCGGCGGAACGGGGCGCGTTATCGAAACACCCTGCTCAAAATGTCGCGGCAACGGTACCGAAGCGGAACGCACGCAGGTCAAGGTCAAAGTCCCTGCAGGCATCAACGACGGCGCGAAATTGCGCTTTCACGGGTACGGCGAAGCGGGACAGGGCGGAGCCGGCGATCTGTACATTATCATCTCCGTCGAAGAACATCCGATTTTCCGACGCAACGGCAACGATCTTTTGACGCATCAGGCATTACCGTTCACGTTGGCGGCGCTCGGGGGCGAAATCCAAATTTCCACACTTACCGGCGAAGCGAATTTGAAAATCCCCGCCGGAACGCAACCGGGGACACTGTTTAAATTGCGCGGTTACGGTATGCCGCAACTGCGCGGTTCCTCCAAAGGCGACTTGCTGGTGGAAGTTTCGATCGAAGTTCCGAAAAAACTCACGCGAAGCCAGCGCGAAGCCCTGGAAGCCTTCTCGGACGCGTTGGGCGAAAGCGGGGATATGCCGAAAAAACGCGTAAAAAAAAACTGATGGATGTGATTAGGGGGTGGTTTGGGTAAGGAACAAAATCAACGGCAAGGGTGGTGAAGTGCAAGGAGCAACGAAGGCGGTACGGACGCATCCCGATACAGCCTTCGTAATTTGTAAGGCATGAAATAACGGATAAAAAACTCGATACCATTCCACAATCTTCATAAAATTTCGTTCTCGTGAATACCATAAAACAACACTCCGCCACCGATCGAAAAAGATACAAAGGGTAAATGTTTCCCGAAACCTATTGTTTCTTACTTACTTTTTTTTATAAAAAAACTTGCAAAATTTTATATTTATTCATTACCTGAAGACGATGAACTCGAAAAAACGGATTATTTCTCTGTGTTGCGGTCTGTTGACGACCACACTCCCGGTTGTTGCCAAGACATTTACATTGCCGCACTCTGAAACAGAGTACCCGAGCTGGGGCACTCTTTTTTCGCTATGGAGAAAAAATCACGGCGAGGTGTTTCAGAAAGCTTATGATGAAATTTACGAAGCGATCACAACCGGCAAGGATAAATACCAATACAATAATGATGACGACGAAAAACGGGGAGAGCTCGGGTGTTTCAATGCGTATTTCGGAACGTCTCTGTGGAGGTCGCGCCCGGATCTGACCGACGATCTGAAAGGTTGGTTGGCGACATCCGGTCATGCCAAAGGCGGTTGGCATGGAGAAGAAGTTCTAATTCCGATCTATGGCAGAATTCCGATCTATGACAGAGCTCCGAAAGATTTGGGAGTGCGGGTGCCGGAATTTTTGAGCATAAAAGGAAAGTTTCCTTTACTCAGCCCAGATATTCGGGAAATGGCAGTTGCGAGCGATATGAACTATATGCTCGATTATTTCTCTTGGTGCCTGATAGACAGGGAAGATGAGGAAACAATAGTACAGTACGCAAGAGATTGTTTATGTGTCCTTATGAGCGAAGAATTTTTGAGGAAAATTTTCACCGATCGGATGGTAGGTTTATTACTGGACTATCAGCGGGGTGTGGTCGATAAAAAAAGGCAAAGGAATCGGACGGTCGCAGGTTAGAGATCCGTTACCACGTCAGCCCCATCGAGATCCCTTACAAAAATGCACCCAAAAGGTTGGGATTTTCGGTAAAAATGCATCTTTATGACATTCATAAATCGCCGAAATCGAATAATTTTGATGATTTGTACTACAAAAAAGGAGAGCTCGGTTGTATTCATATTCCCAGCTTGGATCGCACATGCCCCCTTGATCCGAAAGGAGCTGTGCGATCCAGAAAGAATTTAAGTATTACGTTGAAATTCATATTTGATGCGGAGTCGAAACAACTTTGCGCTGTCGGGCTCAAAGATATAGTTGTGATTAATGCGGAGGTGCTGTATTCCACCGGTAAAAACAATTCCCTGCCGTTTTTTTTGAAACAACCGTAAATTGTTTGGTACATTCGTCGTCAAAGCGGAAAGCCGTATGTCACGCAGTGGCTTGTTGATAGGCAACGGCTCATAGGAATAATCCTCGAAGTCGCGGTGATAACTTTCAAACACACGGGTGGTCGCGCGTCGCTTTTTGCAATTTCCCGTTTCTTAAAAGCGTACAGATGCGATAAAGGCGAATGCTCTTAAACTCAGACAAATTATTCTGTTTACATTTCCTGCTTGCGAATCCTCGATACTATCCCGATGCTGAAAGCAGAAAGTCTGTAGTTGTTTATGCCTCCTGCCAAACCCTCTGAAAATCCTGCTGACGACAAAGCGCTCGAACTGGCCATCGCCGCCGTCAATAAACAGTACGGCGACGGTGCGATTATGCGCCTCGGAAGTGCCGCGAAGATGAACATTTCGGTCGTCTCGACGGGTTCATTGGCGATCGATTTGGCACTGGGAGCGGGGGGATTGCCGCGCGGAAGAATTTGCGAAATTTTCGGTCCCGAATCGTCCGGGAAAACCACGCTGTGCCTCAGTTTAATCGCGCAGGTGCAGAAACACGGCGGACGCGCGGTGTTTATTGACGTCGAAAATGCCCTCGATCCGCGTTATGCAAAGGTCGTCGGCGTCGATTTGGACAGCCTGCTCATTTCACAGCCGGAAAGCGGTGAGGATGCGCTGAACATCGCCGAAACGCTCATTCGTTCCAACGCCGTCGAAGTCGTGGTCGTCGATTCCGTCGCAGCACTGGTGTCGAAGGCGGAACTGGACGGGCAGATGGGCGATTCGCATGTCGGTCTGCAGGCGCGCATGATGAGCCAGGCGATGCGTCGTCTCACGGCGGTCATCAACAAAACGAAGTGCATTTGTCTTTTTACGAACCAAATTCGCGAAAAAATCGGCGTGATGTTCGGCAATCCCGAAACGACTCCGGGCGGAAGAGCGTTGAAGTTTTTCGCCTCCGTGCGCATGGATATCCGACGCATCGGTCAGTTGAAAGATGCTTCGGGAAAGGTTGTCGGCAACCGCACGCGTCTGAAAGTCGTCAAAAATAAAGTTGCCCCGCCGTTCACCGAGTGCGAATTCGACATCATGTACAACGAAGGCATTTCGCAGGCTTCGTCGGTCATCGATTTGGGCATCGAACACGGCATTTTTGAGAAAAAAGGCGCCTGGGTTTCGTACCAAGGCAATCTCATTGGTCAGGGACGCGAAGCCGCAAAGGAGTATTTACGCACGCATCCCGACTTCATGGATCAAATTGTGCGCGAAATTATTCAAAAAGTGCGCGCTTCGGGCGGCATCGGATTGGCAAAGGGGGCATTTGAAAGCAAAGAAGATCCTGTCGCCAGATCCGAAGAAGTCGAAAAACTTGGAGACGCGCCCGAAAATCTGACTGAAGCAACCGACGTAAACGCGTAGGGCGGCGCATTGGGTTGTGTGCTTCGGACGCAAAAATACCGCATGAAAACGGGCAGGGCTTTTTTGGGACAGGTAAAAATCAAAGGTAATAAAGTTATTTCTTTTGCAAAAAGACATTCGGTTTTGGGGAAAGTCTGGTGGTCTGCGGTTTGTATAGGTAGTTTTTGTTCTCTTAAGTCATGTGGTTGTTCCGTAAACGAATGTTGCATGGTAATCTCAACTGTCGCAATGTCACTCATTACGTATAAGGGCAATCAACAAAATAAAGCAGGCATCGAAGCGGCAAAGATGCAGGCGGAAGCGGCAATTCAATCGTTACAGGAAGCGCAAAAACAATGGAAAGAAGAGTACCGACCTCGATTTGCAGTTTATTTTGTTGGTGGTTCCAAAGACGTTTTTTGGTATCTTACTATTGAAAATATCGGGAAAACGTCCGCTTATGACATAGAAGCTTCCTGTGATTCCTTCCAGAATTTTCCGGAATACCCTCGCAAACGATCTTATTTTCCTCCCGGAAGGAAAGAGATCCTGGATAAGCTCTACATGAATTCTGACGATCGTAGTATTACAAACCACAAAAAACTTCATTTAAAGCTTCGTTACACTGATTGTAACAAAAAACCATTTGAAGAATCAGTTGAAGTATTTTTTTCGAACCGTTGGTCTCTGTAGTAATTTCAAGTATATCAGAGCATGTATGTTCAAAAATACCATTTTTCTTCCATCCTCTTTCTCTTGCCTTCAACCCCTCCTTCTCTCACATTAAGAGCCGTAAAAGGCATAACTTATGACGGCATGGTTGATGTTGGTGGTAACGACGGCGTACGCGTTGACGTCGGTGGCGATGTATTTTTCCAATCGGCAAATGGCGCACGCGGCGCAACGGCAGGCGATTGCGGCGATTAAACAGGCCGAAGCGGCAACGCAACAAATTGCCGTTTCTCAACTGCAACTGGAGGCGGTTCAACAGCAGACGGAAGCGGCACTTAAACAGATTGAAGAAAGCAAGCGGCAATTTAAGGAGAACATGCGCGCCCGCGTCATACCGAAGCTGGAAGTCGTCAAGGATCGCATTTTGTACTTAACGTTTCACAATATCGGGCGCACCATTGCCACGAATCTGAAAATCGAAATTTCGCCCGATTGGCTCGAATGCCTCAAAAACGGTCCGTTTCATTCCTCCTATGTTCAACTGAACCAACTGTGCGCGGAGGAACAGTGTCTGCTTATCGATGCCAAATGTACCGCACAGATTTGCGACTTGTTCGATGCCGAAACCTTCCGCCGTTTGTGCGAAATCCCGCTGGAAATTAAAATCTCCTTCACCAGCGGCAAAGAATTGTTCGAAAAGGTCTATTCGCCCTCCATTGCTTTGATGAAGCCGAGTGCCCCGATGTTGGTGGGGTAGGCAAGAAAGTTGCCGATGGGCTGATTGTCTGATTAAGTTCGGAACAATTTTTGAGAAAAATCTTGTTTTTAGAAAAATCATTCGCAAGTTCAAAGGATCGGCTTAAAGACATCAATGACAGCTCTTATCTGACTTTATAAATTATCATCACTTGACACTTTCCCCCATCCACTCCTCCAAAATCACCGCCGCCGCTGTCGAATCAATAACGCCTTTCTCCTTCTTTGCTTTCGCTTGACGCAATGACAGGTTATTCGCCCCCGTCCACATACGCGCGGTTTGTGTCGAAAAGCGTTCGTCCTGGAAGTAAATTCTTAAATTAAAGTGTTGTTTTAGGTGTTCCGCGAAGTACCTGACCTCTTTGACGCGTTGACCTTGGGTGCCGTCGGCGTGAACCGGCAGACCGATGACAAATGCATTGCAACCGCGTTCGTTCACAATTTTCTGCAAATCTTTTAAAACCTGTTCCGTCGACCGAACTCGCAGGGCTTTCAGCGGCACAACGACTTTTAAGTCATCCGAACCCCATGCCAAACCGATGAATTTACTGCCGTAATCAATACCGAGGTAATCCATAGGAAAACAGCTTATTTTCTCAACGAAGCAGGTATCTTGAATTTCTCCGCAACCGACAAAATCAACACACAAACATACAGCGTTCCGTAAAGCATCGAAAGTGCCGTTAAACCCATGGAGGCGATGTTTAAAACCAATAAAAACCACGCGATCATCGAAAAAACTTTCGTGTTATTCAGAAACTTCGAAACCGTTTTGTTGCTGCCCAAAAGCGGATACGTATGAACGGCATTCGGATGTTCGCGCTCGCAACAGTCGCACGTTGATTGACCGATCAATGCCGCCGATACGAAAAAGCCGTTCGCACCGCACAGAAACGCAACAACGGCGAGTTTCATCCTGCGGTGCAGTTTTTGTAAAGAAACTGCCCCCGAAAGGTTCAGGCGGTGCAAAAATACATATACAATGAACAAACTTACAACAAACCAAATACCCGCCGCGCCCAAAAGGTAAGTCAAAAACGTTCCAAACACCTTTTTCAAACAATAGCCGATCGGCAGAAAAAGTAAAACCGCTCCGAGCGGGAAGATTTTCAACATATTCGATTTTTCAAACTTCACTCGAACCCCTTTTACACAGATATTTTCCAAAAAATTTTCACTCAAAACAAACGAAACCGCCGTCAACATCACGATACCGACAAAACATCAATGCCAAACGCGGTTTGTTTTCCGAAAGCCCTCGGTATATACGGCGTGAACGTACCGCGGAAAATGGTTAACCGAAACTTCGGGAAGGAACCACCAAGGTTAAGTCGGCGGAACGTTGAAAAAAACGGGAAACACTTTTAAACACGGCGACAGAAAATTCCAGCAACTTCAACACCTTCCGTCGAAAAATCCCGCCTGCGTCTTTATCGCGTTCGCAATCATCCGAAATCTCGACCGCCGTTTATAACACCGCTTTTATTCCTCCCCCTGCCCGCAACACTTCTTATATTTCTTGCCGCTGCCGCAGGGGCACGGATCGTTGCGACCGACCTTCGGCAAATCGCGCTTGATCGGTTTCGGCAGTTCGATTTCGGAAGCGGCAGGCTTCGGTTCTTCCAAGGCGGATGTCGGTTCTTCCTTTGTATCAATCGGACGTAAATGATGGCGCACGCTTGCTACCAAGGCATCAATGTTCTCTGGGCGCGTGGAGGAACGGAACAAATGGAAGCACACGTCCTGTCGCATCTGCGACACCATTCGTTCGAAGCAGTGGTAGGCTTCCATTTTATATTCCACCAACGGATCGCGCTGTCCGTAACCGCGCAACCCGATGCTTTGGCGCAAATCATCGAGTTCCGTCAACTGTTCCTGCCAGTTTTTGTCGATGGCGCGCAACAACACCCAGCGGACGATTTGCGTGCTGATTTCCTTGCCCTCAATGGTCTGTTTTTCCTCATACGCGGATTTCAATTTTGCCATGAGGTCGTCGACGATCTGCGCACGCGAACGGTGTTCCAGGGTTTGAACATCCAAAAACAGCGGTACCTGAATGTTCAGCCAGTTCACAAACTGCTCCAAAAGCTCCCGATGTTGCTGTACACCGATCTTTTCGTCCAACGGCGACAGGCGTTGATTGAGTTCCTCCGAAACCAAATCCCACACCAACGCAATCGGTTCCTCGATACGGAGCGTTTCGTTGCGCAGATTGTACACAATGGTGCGCTGTTTATTGAGCACGTCGTCGTATTGCAACAAACGCTTGCGCACCGAATAATTGCGCTGTTCCACTTTTTTCTGTGCCGATTGAATGGAATGGTTGAGAATGGGGTGATCCAACGCTTCGTCATCTTCCATGGAACGTTCCAAAAACGCCCCGATGCGCCCGGCATTGGCAAACAGCCGCATTAAATTGTCTTCCAGCGAAATATAAAACTTCGACCGCCCGGGATCGCCCTGACGGGAACAACGACCGCGCAGCTGACGGTCAATGCGCCGCGATTCGTGCCGTTCCGTTCCCATCACGAACAAACCGCCGAGCTCGGCAACGCCTTCGCCCAATTTAATGTCGGTACCGCGCCCCGCCATGTTGGTCGCAATCGTCACCGCACCTTTGTTGCCCGCCTGCGCCACGATTTCCGCTTCCTGCTGGTGATATTTGGCATTGAGCACCGTATGCGGGATCTTTGCGTTCTTCAGCAACCGACTCAGTAACTCGGACGCTTCCACCGAGGTGGTGCCGACCAATACCGGCTGTCCTTTGGCATGCGCCGCCTTAATATCCTCCAATACCGCTTTGTATTTCGCGCGTCGGGTTTTAAAAACAACATCGTTATCGTCCTTGCGAATGCACGGCTTGTTGGTGGGGATCGCCATCACTTTGAGGCGGTAAATGTCAAAAAATTCCTGCGCTTCCGTCTCCGCCGTTCCCGTCATGCCCGCCAGTTTTTCATACATGCGGAAGTAATTTTGCAACGTAATCGTCGCGTAGGTTTTGGATTCCTTTTCGGGACGCAAGCCCTCTTTCGCTTCAATCGCCTGGTGCAAGCCTTCGCTCCAACGGCGTCCCGGCATGGCGCGCCCGGTATTTTCGTCGATGATAATCACCTTCCCGTCCGCCACCATGTACTGGTCGTCGCGCTGATACAACGTGTAGGCGCGCAACAGCTGACTGATGCAGTGAATGGAACTGCTTCTGGCGTTAAAAAGAACTTCCGCCTCCTGACGTTTGCCCTGCTTTTGTTGCGGCGTTAAAGACGGATCGCCGTCGATGATGCTGAACAGCGTCGGCAAATCTGGAAGCGTAAAAGCATCTTTATCCTGCGGATTTAACGCCGTACGACCTTTTTCCGTTAGGTCGGCTTGTTGGAACTTTTCCTCGACCGTATAATAAAGCTCCTCCTTCAAATCGTATGCGCGCTGTCGATTGTATTCCGCCGAAAGTTGCGTCTCGAATTTATTGTACGCCCGACAAATGCGCCCTTCTTCCAATAAATGCAACAAAACGGGGTTCTTCGGATTCGCCATTTTGACCTGATACAGTTTCTCCAAGCCCTTTTCGAACTCTTCCGCTTTTAAACCCTCCGCAAGAAGGGGTTTTGCTTCATCGGTTAACTGCGCGCATAAACGCGTTTGCAGTTGATACAGACGCTGAATGCCGGCGCGCAACTGAATAAACAACGCGCCCGAATCGTCGTTCTCCGCTTCGCCCGAAATAATCAACGGCGTTCGCGCTTCGTCGATAAGCACCGAATCGACTTCGTCGACAATGCAGAAATAATGATCTTTCTGCACCTGTTCTTCCGCACGCAACGCCATTCCGTTGTCGCGCAGATAGTCGAAGCCAAATTCCGACGCCGTTCCGTAGGTGATGTCCCGACGATAGGCTTCGTAACGCTCCTCAAAGCCCATGTCGTGCTGGATGCAACCGACCGTCAGCCCCAGGTACGTAAATAAATGCCCCATCCACGCCGAGTCGCGCCGCGCCAGGTAATCGTTGACCGTCACCAGCTGGCAGTTTTTACCGCTCAGGGCATTCAAATACAACGGCAACGTCGCCACAAGCGTTTTACCTTCACCGGTCGCCATTTCGGCAATGTAACCGCGGTGTAATGCAATGCCGCCGAGCAACTGGACATCGTAGTGTATCATATCCCAGGTCGCTTCGTGCCCGCACACGTCCGCCGTCGTCCCGCACAAACGCCGCGCCGCATTCTTGACGGTCGCAAACGCTTCGGGAAGCAAATCATCGAGTTTTTCGCCGTTCCGCAACCGCTCCCTGAAAACCTCCGTCTGCGCTTTGACTTTTTCCTCCGGCCAGGACTGCATTTCCTGCTCCAACGCATTGATTTTCTTCACAATCGGTTCGCAGGATTTCTGAAATTTTCGATAATGCCGTCCGACAAAATGCTTTAGAAAGTTTTTAAACATACAGTATCTTTTTTATTGTGGCGTTTTTCGCGGAAAATACAAGGAAGAAGGTGCTTCGAAATATACCGCACATCTCGTTAAATATTGCAAGCTCTGCGGGGCGACCTTTATTAAAATCCGATCGGTTTCAATTTTATCTGACAACCTGTTCCGAAATTTATCGAAAAGACTATTGAATGCGGAAAAATATCATGATTGGCATTTGATAGGAAGCAACAGATGATGACACAGAAATGTGCAGAAACTATGCCTACACCATCAAAAGTCCTTCGACCATTTAAAACCTCAACGTAGAAAACAAAACACCCCGACGACAACCTCCGTAAAATCGTTGCAGCACCTCAAAATCCATCCAGCCGATTTACCACGGCTGTCTGTTAAGAATTCAACCAACGCAAAAAGCACCGAAGACTCTCATACCACCGTTGCACCAATGAAAAAACAAAATACCGTAAGCCCAAAAACCAGACGAATATCAACAACAACCTCCGAAAATCACAGAAACAACGGCTTATTTCTGCCGTACCCATATTGCCATCAATCCTTACCGAAAAAAAGCCCAGTTCCATTGCTTTTTCGGTTTTGAGGCATTCAACACCCCCCCCTGGCTGCCCGACAAGGATTCGAACCTCGACAAAAAGAGCCAGAATCTTTTGTGCTACCGTTACACCATCGGGCAAAATACAGTATCAGCTTTTCAAGATTTCGAAAAAATGTCAATATTAACCATTGTAAGAAACTGTACATCCCATGGTCTTCGTTGCCCTCCGCACAGATAACAGAACCGGAAAAAACTTTTCCGGTTCTGTTGTTTTTTTGGATTCGAAGTCGGTCATACCCAATGGGTGAAGCAAGTTTCGGCAAGTGCGGGCACAGGCGGAAGTACCGAAAATTTGAATAACGCGGATTGTTTTGTCGTCGTTGAAGGCGGACGGCAATAAGAAGAGGCAGTCCCGTCGGGTTTTGTTTTGAGAATTCCTGCCGCTTCCGACTGCGTTTTGAGCGCGATTTGACAAAGATTTTCACTCACAAAGGCAACCGATGCGCTCCGTTGCTCTTATAAATTGATATGCTTTCAAAAATTCGACGAATGTCAATATGAACCACTGCGAGAACTCTCGCATCTATAGTCTTCGTTGCATCCGCACGGGTAATCGAACCCGGATCCGGCAAAACCTTTTCCGGGCTCTTCTGTTTTTTCGGACTTAAAGCCTCCAATCCCCCAATGCACGACTTCCTGATCAAGACCGAAAACCCTAAAGAGTCGTTATCTCATGGATGATTTTTTCCGTCACTAGCTCTTCACAGGTTTTTCTAGTGGCTCCAGTTTTTTTTGCTGGTGGGAGCGGAAGCTCAATATGGGGCATTTGGCCTCCCTTCTTCTTCACGCTTTTCTTCACGTTCTTGACCGCCCGGAAAAGACCATCCAAAGCAGTTGAATTCATTTTTTGGTTTTTGAACGAAACATTTTTGGTATTATTAAGAAGGTTCTCCCAGTTTTTTGTATTAGAAGTGGAAAAATTGGAGCTTCTAAGCATGTCTTCATGCATATTTGAGACTTCGAATTTTTTCAAACCCAATTTCCCAACTGCCTCCAAAACCTTCCCTGAATCCTCACTGTCTCTATTCCAACCGGATATCTCAATTTCCTCAGTTTTCACACCCTTTCCATTCCTTTTGAATCTAGACATTGTTCCGAATAACTGGCCTTGGAAAGCGATGTTCGCTCCATTTTCTGATTTCATATCCGTTTTTATCTTCTTCACATCTTTCAGTGCTTCCACCACCTCTACCATTGCCGAATCATCAAATGCAGCAGTACTATTATCTTCGTCAAAATCTCCTGATAAGCAAATCCCCGGGTCGGTGCCTCGAGTTTTTGCAAACCCATCCGCCGCTTTAATTACTTCTTTCAGGTGAGTCTTGCAAAAAGGTACATCCACGGGAATAGGTTCTCCCTCAGGAACTTTATCCCATTCCTGCATCAACCGTTCCAATAGGAGTCTTTCAATATCCTCCCCGTTTTTAACTCTACTGTTGTTGAACTCTTTTTTAAGATCCTCCTTGTCTTTTTCATTCAACATTCCTTTGTGCATAACAGGTTTTAGCTTTTTCTTTATACCGAAGTGACTGAACGCATCCTCGTCTGGCGACGGGTTCTGATTTGCGTTTGTTGTTTGTTTTGACTTCAGGTTACCACGCATAGCCGCAAGATTAAGTGGATTCGCGGTTGACACCGGAGCGCTTGTTTTTGGTGGTGCTTTTTTCAGGCTTGGGAGTGTGAAATTACTTCCACCTGAGTTCGTTTCGGGATTTCCGTAACCGGAGTAGTTGAATTTGTTCCTTGAACCGAAGGAATTCTTTGCCGACGAGCTCGGAACTGTGTTTGTGGTTTGTTGTTTTGTCTTCAGTTGTGGGAATGTGAAATTACTTCTAGCTGGAGTCGCTCCGGGATTGGAGGGATACTTACCGAATTTTGCCTTTGTATTGGTCCTTGAACCGAAGGAACGGGTCGCCGTGTTTGCCAACGAGCCCGAAACTGCGCCCAACGAGCCCGGAACTGTGCTTGCGTTTGCTGGAGCCCCCATCGGAGCACCCGCGGCTCCCAATCCTGTCGGACGGATGCCGGTTTTGTGGTACCACAGACATCCCTCGGTTTTAACCGTGGCACCATTGCCTCGAATCTCTTGAATGGCTCCCGTTTCACCCTCGTAATAATCTTCTCCGCACTTAACGTTTCTAAGAGTCAAGCTATTACCTGTCTCCATATAAATAAATTGCCACAAAGCTTCTAACGTTCCTAACTCCATTCCTTCGAACGTTACTTCATCGATTGATGTGGAAATCTTACCCAAACAATTGGTACCGAAGATGCCGTTTTTGAGTGTCAGCGACTTTACGTTATCTTTCGGGCAGGACGCCAAAAACTCACAGATCCACGGTCCCTCTAAGACCAGTTTTTTAACCTTTGCGTACGACAGCACAAGTTTCAAAAGACCTTTGCATTTGGCGGAGGCCTCCTGCATGCGTAGGTACTCATTCGCATCAAATTTGACCGTCAGGGTATCACTTTTGTTGTCGCGGGAATCTATAACAATCTGCCGAAGTTTTGAAGCAATAGGGAAAAGTTTTGCCTGCGAGTACGCCTTGCGTTCTTTTTCGGCAAGGTTGGTGTACGTTTCCGCTTTCAGTATGCCCCCGGCCTCTTCAGACATTATTTTCTCGAAATATTCGGGGGTCATAGGAACAACTGCTTCGACTGCATTCCCCTTTTCCATCTTTGTAGTCTTCATCTTTAGGAAAGATGCGTATTGCTTGAAATCTTTCACCAATGTATTCCAGTAGTTTAGAAGCTCTGATAGGACTCTTTTCAGATCTTCTTCTTTTACGTTGTGGAGTGCCTTTGTGATTTGGGATCTACCGGCAAACAAACCGGAGCCTCTCAAAGCTGAACTCAGGCTAGCGCGGAACTTTTTCGATGTATTATCATCACGCATATTATCTACACTCCCATTCATTTTTTGCAAAAAGTAGAGCCTCACCATCCCTTTAAGCTCTTCCATACTAGCGTCTTTTTTGCTATCCATTTTCTGCTTAAGATCTTCCAACGCGTTCTCGATATCTGTATCGGAAAACCATACTTTAGAGTGCGGTATTTTCGGTGTACTTAAGCTGTTTATTCCAAAAAAGGAAAAAAGGGCGGTATCCAAGTGCAACAACCAATTGTCTCCTTCCGTTTTTGAAACCTTTTTTGTCATTTTGCTCAACGCCATTTCCACGATTTTTATGAAACGAACATTCCCATCCTTTGTCCCCAATTCCTTTGTCTCCGCTATTTTCTCAAATAGCAAATCTTGGTTCATACGAATGAGGATTCGAATTTCTTCACTTTTATGTTTTTTTTCGGCTTCTTTTTCGGCTTCTGTTAACTTTTTCTCGGTGCAATTTGATGTAACCTCTTTAGTAACCTCTTCAATCACAGATCTCAAAAGACTGTTGCGACGCGCAGAATCGATTGAACCGCTTGACGGGAGTTTATTTCGAAGCAACAGTTTTGCAAGGCGCATTATGTAATCATCCCGCAATGTTTCCAAATCGGTTTTTTGGCATCTTGCAACAGTATCGCATTGGGACACATACCGATATAACAATTCGGCGTATCTGGAATCATCGAAGGTATCCTCCTTTTTTTTATCGAAAACGACGAAATCAACACAATCCTTGCAACATTCTTCAGAAGTACTATAATGTTTTACCTCACCTTTCGGGAAACCGTAACAACAGTAACCCTTGTCGGTTTTTTGGATACGGTCGACCATTTTTTGCTTATAAGCTTCATACGCTTTTACCAATTCACCCTTGGGCGTCGTTACGAAATACGTAAAAGCATCCAACCAGTATGACGACAATTTTTCCTGAAAAATCTCCAAGACGGTTTTTTCGTTCTCTGTATCCGGAGCTTCAAACATCAACAACAACCGCATCATGCAGTCGTTAAAACCAAAATCCTCAAAAAGAGGGTCTTTTTTGAGATCCTTTGCACATTTGTCTAACGCTATGCAAGTGTTTTGCGCAAAAGTATTCCGGTTCAATGGAGTAACTTCTTGCTTCCCTTCTGTCTTTCTTCTTTTATTTTCCTCGATTACCTTATCATCGTCATCCAAATCCTTAATGCATCTACGTGCCATGGCAATCGGATGCCACGCTTTTAGAGAGCTTAAAAGCTCAGCCTCTTTAGCGATCTTACGTTTTTCCTCTGCTTTTTCCTTGAGTTCTTTTTTCACTTCTTCCAACGCGGGAGTGAATTCGTTCTCTAATTTCTGCACAAACGCTTTCACTGATGCCGGCCTCTGAAGTCCTCCTGGAGAATTCGGAATAGTCCCTGGCATTGGAGGATTCGGAATCCCTGGAGGAGGCGGAATCGTTGGAGGAGTCGGAATCCCTTGAGGATTCGAAATCACTGGCGGAGGAGGCGGCGGAGGAGGCGGCGGAGGAGGCGGCGGAATAGCCTCTCCTTCTCCAACGACTACAGGCGCTTGGTTGACGACAGGCACTGAGTTGACTACAGGCATTGGGTTGACGACAGGCAACACTGAATTTTTGTTCATTGTCGATACATTGTTTTTTTCCTCACGCGCCGGTACTGGATTAATTTTTCTCTCAGAACTAACGTTCGAATCATTCGAACCAATTGTGTGTGCGGCAGCATCTGTTGTTTTATTCTGGATTCCGTCCGTGTCCGGTTTCTTCGGTGAACCGCTTATAGACACCTCAACTTCCCTGCTTTCTTTTAACTGATCTGCATCCGCTCCACGCATTCCGGGGTAGTTTTCTAACTCTTTTGAATCCGGTTTATTGGCAGGCTCGTCGTTGCCTGTCGCCGCATCGGATAAGCGATCATCCGTTTGAGTCGCCTTTGGCTCCACATTTCGTTTCCAGAGTTTTTCCGATAACGCTCTTTCCTGTTCGCGCAGACGTTCCTCCCGTTCTCTCAACTCCCGTTCTCTCGACGCATCATCCTTTTCCGCAAGCCGTCGCCCTAAGTTTTCGACTTCTTTTCGCAGGAGTTCCGTTTCGGCATTGGGAGCCGCACCGCCTTTTTCGGTCGTTACCACATCGCCCGACGATCCGAAGGCGACCGACGGTTCGGAGGTATTGTTTTTGTTTGTCGTTTCAACAGGTTTTTCTTTACTGCCACCACCGTCGAAAACCGCCGGACGTTTCGGTGTATTTATTCGCGGAATCGGCGCAACAGGCATTTCCTTTTTCGCTTCCGGCGGTGTCGGAGCTTCTTCCGGTTCGACCGTCGTGGCCGCAACGGCTTTCGCCGGTTCCTCAACAACAACCGCTGTTGTCACCGCCTGTTGCGTTTGTTGAATTTGTTGAAACGCTGCCTTCGCCTCTCGCAGATCCGCCCATCTTTTGGCGAGGTCTTCCCGCGACATTTCCACCTCTCGTTTTTCTTTCTCCAGCGCTGCCGATAGCTGTTCAATTTCGAAACCTATTTTCTTCTGATCTCCCCGCACTTCCTCTCTTTGCGGAGCTTTCGAAGATTCCGAAGGACCCGTAAAATTCTGAACGGTCACTGTAGTAAGCACCCCCGTTCCAGCCCAGGTGGCAGCTTTCATCGCCGCGCTTAAATTCACAACATCACTGAACTTTGGCATATTTATTCCTTCTTTTTTTCTTCTTTTGCTTATGGATGCATGCTTATGGATGCATGCTTATGGATGCATGCTTATGGATGCATGCTTACTATTGTAAGGTTCCAAATGCTTTGTCAAGGCATTTTTGAGAAAAACACAAAAAAACCCTTCCCTTCGGTGAAACGGATAAACGCTCTCTCCGCAATCGACTTTCGTTCGAAACCACATATCCACGTGTAAACATATCGTCCGTTTTCTAAAAAAAATCAAATAAAAAATGAAAGTTTTGAAACACAGAAGGTGAGAAACATGGAAAAGCACTCGAAAAACAATGCATTTCCCAATATAAACAAAGTGGTTTCTCTCAAGGGAATTTCACCGAAAATGAACGCTTCGGAAACAAACAAACCTTTTTTGTATGCCGTCAAAATGCGCGCTTCGAAAGGCGATGTTCATCTTTCGGGTGCGGAACGGTTGGTGGGGAAGGAGCAAATTCTTCCCGTTTCGCAATCATTGCTAAAACGTGCATTGAACCACACCAACGGCAATGCGGATGCGATTCATTTGAAGGTCGAAGCCGTTGAATGTTCGGAGGTTTTAAAGGTACCGTCTTTGCCCGTGACGGAGACGTCCGCGGCGAACACGGATAAAGCGTTTGCGGTTTGTTTTGTACGGGACAAACCGTCGACAGCAGAATTTTTTCGTCTGTTTCTTTCCAGGAACTTTGTTTTCTCTTCCAAAAGGTTCTATGCCTTACCGTCAGAGCAGGTTGCCCGCCTCGGCATTCCGAGGCACAAAGGACTTTACAAACACCTTTGGCGACGTCTACAATCAGGGCAGTTTATCTTATGCTGACATTTCTGATTGTCGTCGGATCGATTGCGCTTCTTTTTTTGTGCGCCTGGCTGATTTTGTTGATTTTGATGCAAAAACCGAGTGCCAATGCGGGAATGGGAGCAGCGCTCGGCGGCGGTGCGGCGGAATCAGCGTTCGGCGGTGAGGCATCCAATGTTCTGACGCGTTGGACGGTCTACGGCGTCATCGGCTTCTTCGTTTTGACGCTGTCGCTGTCGTTGGGGCAAATTTACCGTCATCATCACGATGAAAGCAAAAAGGAACTCGCCCCCATGAAGGAGGAAGTTGTTGAAGCTCCGAAGAGCCTGACGGCGCTGCCGACGGATACCGATAAGGCAAAGGCGGATGCAACACAAAAAGCGACGGATGATAAGAATTTAAAGACAAACGAGACTTCAAAGACAGAGACTCCGAAAGCCGACACGCCGAAGGCAACCGCGACCGATACATCGAGGCAATCATCCTCGGCAACCGACAACGATACCTCTAAAGCTTCGGAAGCCGTCGCAACCAACGATGCTTCAAAGAAACCTTCGAAGTCCAAGATTTCCTATCGTTCAGACGCAAAAAAGAACACCAAACGGGAATCCGCTTCGTCGGGTAAGAGTGGCTCCAAAAATGCCGACGCCAAGGAGACGGTTGCGCGGTAGGCAGGTAGTTAAAGTTGTCGAGAGGAGAACACTTTCTTAGTTGCGGTCATCGCGGTCGGACGAGGCGTTCTTTTGACAGGAACATCTTTCCGAAGATTGTGCTCCGCGTTTTGCGACGGTTTTGTTTTACTCCGTTGCGGAGCGGGCTCACCAAAAATCAACAGTTGCTCTACTTTGTCGGCATCGTTTTCGGTTTGATGCTTACCGAAAACTTTTTGCACGCTTCATCACCCGCCGTCGGCACAAGCTCCGCTGAACTTTTTCGGGAAGCACAACAACGTATGATCGCGTTGCGAATCTATGCGCCGAGCAAGCACTATCGTTGGCATCTCTGTTGGAAGCAAAAAAAGCGCGTTGCCTTCGGAACGCTCACGGGAACCGTTGAAGGCGACCACCATTGGGTAACGGTTTCCTTCGCATCGGGCGAAACATTTCTGTTCGATAAAAATCATCCCGAGTGGGTTCTGTACCCGAATCGCCTTTGTTTGTATCTGCAGAAACGTTGGGGCGAGCCGTTGACCGTCAATCGCGCACTCAATGCGTATTTACTGACAATGTCCTTTTTGACGTGGGATCTGCAAACGTGCGTCAAAACCGCCAAATTCGGTCGCAAGGTGATCCGTACAGACGTGCAACGAGGGAAGCAGACAGCGCGTTTATTCCTCGATAAAAACTTCAATACTCTATTAAAAGCGGAATGGCAGGATATGCACACCGATAATCGCGGCAGTTTTACGTTAAAAACGCTGAAGAAATTCCCGCAGGGATGGGGATTGCGAGAAGCAACGTACGAATTAAACGGCGCACAAACGGATTTGCGGATCTTATCCATTGAACATTGGTGAGAATTTCCCTCCGGAGCTTCGAAGCTCCATATTCCCGAAATACGTTGCCCTGAAGCGAGAAACGCGCAACAGTAACGGTGCGTGCCAAGGAAGAGATGTCTCTTATTTTTGTTGCTCATAAACCCGCTTTTCGGACACGCGGCGGATTTTCCCGCGGAACGCATCGCCGTTAAGTTAAATTTGCCCCTTTTTGCCATCAATTCGCTTCGAAATCATACACTGGATGTGTTTCCCAAGGGATCCGAATGTCGTCTGTTACTCGCCGAAGCGGAACTGTTGCGAAAAAACTTTCAAGCTTTGCATCATCATTTGCAATTATTGCCAAAGAATTATGCGGATCGGGTTTGGCTTGATGTACTTGACGGATGGTACAACGACGGGAAGCTTTCGCTGACGCAACTGCTTTTTTCGCCGCAAACACATCCGACGGCATGTTTTTTGCGCGATTTAAATACCATCTTACACGAACCGATCGGTTCGGTACGTTGGGCAGCTTTTTGGCAACGGCAAAAAGATACTCACGCATTCAAAGAAACGGAGTTATTGCATCAAACAGCGTTGGAAATGAAATTTTCGCTTTTCCCGCAATCATTCCCGCCGAAACAAAAACTGCGCATTTGGCAATTCTATACGGCGTCTCTTTCAGCTCAGCAACGGTATGAAGAACTGAAAAAATTCCTTCTTAAGGCTCTGCCGAAGTTACATTCGTCGGACGACAAAGCCCGTTGCCTGCTCTGGCTGCTGAAAACGTTTAATCGATTAAACGAAAGTACGGACGACCTGATGCGTAACCACGCATCGGTACTTGACCGTTATCCGTCGCTTTTGGATGCCGTTGTAAGCGAATGGTTGGCATCGAAAGCGGATCCGTTGGAACGTCTTCGACAACTTCAATTATTTTACGAACTTTACAAAAAAAAGCACAAAAAGCTTCAAATGCAGTACCTGCGACTGTTGCAGGCGCATCAGTGGCTCGAATTGAAGCAGTTCAATAAAGCGCGCGAGGTTCTCGGCGACAAACTTCCGGCGTTCGAACCGTCTTTGCAGGCATCAGCGTATGAACTTGCCGCCAAACTTGCCTTGACCGAAACGCCGCCGTCTTATACAAAAGCCGCCGATGCTTTGGGTGAAGCCGCCCGCCATACGTCGGATGTGTCGAAACGCCTTTTTTACGCACAAATTCAAAGCGACTGCCTGTGCACGGCAGGCGATTGCCAACGCGCTTATTGCGTTTGCGAAGAGGCTCTTCAAAACGCCGATCCCAAGGATGAACGTACGTCCCGATTGGCGGAAACGTGGTGCGAATGCGGCATTTTGTGCAACGAAACGGCGGAAGAATTTGAGCAACAACTGTCCGTTTGCCGCGAACGTTTCCTTTTTGAGGGCGATACGGAACAGCGCCTGCGATTGAGTTTCGCGGAATATCATTTCGAAAAGGAGGACTTCGAAGGAGCATTGGGCGTCTTAAATCCGCAAATGTTCACATTTCCGCTGCGCAATCGCGCGTACCTGTGGCGTGGGAAGTGTTTTCTTCGTCTCAGAAACCTTGCCGAAACCGCCGAGGTTTTAAGACAAATTGCAACGGACACGTTATCGCATGACCTGTTAGGGGATTATTTACTGTGTCAAAGCACGCTTGCAAAAGAACAATCGAACCTTTCGTCGGCGCAACATCATCTGGATCGTTTTTTCGAATTAAAAAATCTTCCAACGGACCTAAACGCACAAGCCGTGCTGTTGCAGACCGAACTGTATGCAGAAAAAAGTGAATTTGCAAAAGCGGTACAAACATTGAAAAACTTTGCCGAAAACGCACCCAATGCTTGGCGACCGTTGGTGCTGTTTCGAGCCGCCGATTATGCGGAAAAAAACAACGCTTTCGAGGAGGCGATTGCGTTGTTCGAAAAACTGTACGAAGTTAATCCGCAACACCCGTTGTCAAAAGACGGG
Source organism: Verrucomicrobia bacterium UBA3222 (assembly GCA_002363035.1). Lineage (GTDB taxonomy): Bacteria > Verrucomicrobiota > Verrucomicrobiia > Opitutales > UBA9783 > UBA3222. Next base: position 13,299 of record DEWA01000001.1, on the reverse strand, counting down.
CGGTTACGACAGGGAACGCTGTTGCTGAACCTTCAAAAAGCAGGTGAAGCAAAAACGCTCTTTGAAACCTTACTGCCGAATTTAAAGGATGAACAGAAGATTTGGTGCCGTTATCTGATCCAAAAATGCGCCATTTTATCGGGACAGACGGTCTCCTTATCCGAACTGCAACTGGAAAGTCTGTTGAAGGAAGAACTTCCACGAACATTACGCCTGGAGATCGCGATCCAACTGGCGGTTCTTTATAAAGAGCAGGGAAAAATCGCCGAGCTTCAGACACGGTTGTGGTCGGAATGTTACCCGTTGTTCTCGGAGGAACCGCAAACGTTTTCCGTGAACGACATCCATTGGTTCAGCCGCTGTCTGCTAATGCTGGCGCAACACACGCACGACGACGTCACGCTCCAACGGCTGTACGAACTGACGAAGGAAGCGCATTTACCCTGCGCCCCGTTGATAAAAGCCTATCTTGACGACGAATGAACACGCACTGGGATGTGATTGTCATCGGTGCCGGCATGTCGGGGCTCGGAGCCGGCATTCGTTTGGCGATGGCGGGCAGGAAGGTGCTTCTTCTGGAAAAACATTACTCTGTCGGCGGACTGAACGGCTTCTATGTCAGGGATAAAATTTTATACGACGTCGGTCTGCACGCGATGACGAATTTCGTTCCGGCGGGAAGCCGCGGGCATCCGCTCACCAAACTCTGCCGTCAGCTGCGCATCCCGTACGAAGCTTTCAAATTGGAACAACAGCGACAATCGCGCATTCAATTCCCCAATATCGCGCTGACCTTTAATAATCACTTTCCCTTCTTAGTCGAAAACATTCGGCAACACTTTCCGAAGCAGATCAACGGCTTTCTGAAACTCGATGCCGCCGTCGAAAGCACTCCCGACACGGCGCTGGACGGTTCGGATTTTATTTCGGCGCGCGAACAACTGCGTTCATATCTGAACGACCAGCTGTTGACGGAAATGCTGTTGTTGCCGCTGTTGTACTACGGAAGCGCGCACACAAACGATCTCGATTGGCGGCAATTTGCGATTTTATATAAGGCAATTTATAAAGAAGGCTTTGCGCGCCCGAAATTTGGCGTTCGAACGATTTGTCGGCTTTTGGTCGACCGTTACCGTACCTGCGGCGGGGTTTTAAAATTAAAAACTGCCGTTCGTTCGATTCTTCTGAACGGTTCACGCGCCGTCGGTGTTGAATTGGCTTCGGGAGAAACTCTGTACGCAACGCAACTTTTATCCTCGGTCGGTTACCGCGAAACGCAAGCCCTTTGCGGAAAAGCTGTCGAAGGCGAACCGTCGCGGTTGAGTTTCGCCGAAACGATCACCACGTACGAAGCAACGCCCGAAGCCTGCGGTTGGGACGATACCATTACCTTCTTTAACACCTCCGAGCGCGTTACCTATGAACCGACGGAAGAGTTGATTGATTTGCGCAGCGGTGTTATTTGCATTCCCGAAAATTATGGCGATCGTGCTTCCGATGGTTCGTCTTCGGCATCGGTTCCAGCGCCGACGGTTTCGAATAAACTTCAACAAAATCCGACCGATCCTTCGTCCACTCCATCACAAAGCACAACGCAACGTCTGACATTACGCACCACGCACCTGGCAGGATACGACGCCTGGAAAAAACTTTCGCCCGAAGCGTATCGCGAACAAAAGAAAGCCTGTTTGAATGCTTCGCGCGCATGCGCTTTTAACATTCTTCGCGGGCAATCACCGCAAACCGTTCTTGCCGAAGACATGTTCACGCCGTTGACCGTCGAACGCTTCACGGGACATATCAACGGTGCGATTTACGGTTCAACAAAGAAATTCCGCGACGGTCGCATCGGGTATGAGAATTTATTTCTGTGCGGTACCGATCAGGGCTTCTTGGGGATCGTCGGCGCGCTGTTAAGCGGTATTTCCATGGCAAATTACCACTGTCTGAAGGGATGAATATCACCGAAAACACGATAAGACCAAGCACGATATACTCCGTCTGTTTTCAATTTTCGTGAAAAATTGCCCCTTTTAAAAGGGGATAACGTCAAAACAGTCGGATTTTCCAAAACCAATCGCTTCATAACCGTCCGATGTACCGCGAGCTTAGATGCCTGTTGTTACAAAGGTACTCGCGGCTGTAAAACGACAATCAACAGGCATGAACGCATCCGCCGAAAACCTTGAAACCCTGCCTCCTTTTTTAAAAAATGCTCTGAAAACAGAGCACATGTTCCTTCTTTTATTCGAATTTTTACCCGAAAAAACTTTTACTTACCCGCACCGTATCACTCATGCCCGCGGTTTCCCGATGCCGTACGCCTCGAAGCCGATCGTACGCAGGCGATTTAAATCCAACAGATTTCGACCGTCAAACACAAATGCCGGCTGTTGCATGTTTTTGAAAATTTTCTCGTAATCCAATGCAATAAACTCATCCCATTCGGTTAAAATTACAATCGCATGCGCCTCTTCGGCAGCTTCGTACGGCGTTTGCGTGATTGTTATCAAATCGGCGGGATACGGACGTAAATCGCGACGCACGGTTTCCTCCGGAACCTTCGGGTCGTAAATCGCCAGTTTTGCCTGCTCCTCCAATAAGTCTTGGCAAACGGTGATCGCCGGCGTTTCGCGCGTATCGTTGGTATCCTTTTTAAACGCGAACCCGAAAATCGCAATCTTCTTATTTCTCAAAGAACCGAACAGCTTCTCCCGAATGAAGCGCGCAAAGCGGTGCTTTTGGTATTCGTTCATATCGATGACCTGTTGCCAATAACGCGCGACCTCCGTCAATCCCGCATACTCACAAAGGTAAATCAAATTCAGCACATCCTTCTTAAAGCACGATCCTCCGAAACCAACGGAACTTTTCAAAAATTTCGGTCCGATACGCGAATCGGCTCCCACCGAACGCGCGATTTCATCCACATCCGCTCCCGAATGCTCGCACAATACCGAAAGGGCATTGATGGAGGAAATTTTTTGCGCCAAAAACGCGTTGGACGCCAACTTCGAAAGCTCACTCGACCACACGTTCTGCGTCAGAATTTTCTCCCGCGGCACCCAATGCGCATACACGTCAACCAATGTTTGCACCGCTTTTTGTCCGCTTTCGGTTTCGTCACCACCGATAAGAATGCGATCGGGATGTCGCAAATCTTCCACCGCCGTTCCTTCCGCCATAAATTCGGGATTGGAAAGAATTTCAAAATTACAACCGTGTCGATTGGTTGCCAGAATACGGCGAATTTTCTCCGCCGTACGCACCGGGAGGGTAGATTTCTCGACAATAATCTTATCGCCCGTCGCAACCTCCGCAATCCGACGCACCGCACTTTCGATGTAGGTCAAGTCCGACGCCTTTCCGGCACCGTCGCCGTAAGTTTTGGTCGGCGTATTGACGGCAAGAAAAATAATATCCGACGTACGGATAGCTTCATCGATGTCCGTCGAAAACGTTAAATTCTTTCCGCGCACCTTTTTGACGATTTCGTCCAACCCGGGCTCAAACACCGGCAGTTTCTCCGAATTCCACGCCGCAATACGTTCTTCATTGACATCCGTAACTTCGACTTCGATTTCGGGGCACTGTTCCGCAATGACGACCATCGTCGGTCCACCGACATATCCCGCTCCAATACTGCAGATTTTCATTGTTTCGTACTTTAACAGTTGTTTTATTCTCAGACTTTTTCGCTTCCGATTCAACACAATATGCTTTTCCCGTAAGGAAACGTACTGCGACGGAAGAGACCGATGAGGTTTTCCTTTTTGTATTTAAAGCACTTTGTTGCATTCGTAATACGACACGGGTATCAAGAGCATTCCGTTTCCATTTCCGACAAATCTTCCCGATAAAGAAACGGCATAAAATGACACGCATCATTCACCGTCGGTTCCAAGCCGATAATCGACATTTGACATCCGTTGCCGTTCGCAATTCGCATTGACGTTTTTAACGAATTTGATTGAATAAAACCGTCGGGAGAGATGGCTGAGTGGTCTAAAGCGCCTTCCTGCTAAGAAGGTAAGTCCTCAAAAGGGGCTTCGAGGGTTCAAATCCCTCTCTCTCCGCCAGTGACGGAACGCGATGAAGCAGGCACTGACAGGGCAGTCGGCGATCGGAATGCCCGATGAGCGTGTGTTGCGGTACGACAGTATGAGTATCGGTAAAGCAAATTGACAATTAGAGTATCCGATAAACGCGTATCGGCGGAGGCGGTTTTTTGTTTCTTAAATCAGGCGTGTGGTACGGCGGAGTTACTTCATCCGCGGAAATTCGGAATTCTCCTTTGTTTTGGCGGCTTGAATTCTTTTTGACAGCACACGATGTACAAAATCATACTGCGATTGATTGCGCGGTAACTTTTAAATAAGTACATGTGCCTGCATTTTTTATTTTAAACCGAAGCATATCTCAACGCGCATGCGATAACGAACTACGCTCCTGCGAATAAATATGCCCGAGGTACCTGTGCGAAAGATATTTTTTTAATTTTTACTCCAAAAAATACAATTTTTTACAAAAAATTTGCAAAAAAGGGCTTAACATCCCACACACACCCACGACAAGTTCAAATCATAATCGTTATGGATATGAATATATCATCACTCATCAAAGTATTCGGAATTGCGGCCGCGGGCTTCGTCCCTCAGGCGCAGGCAAATCCCTTCGGGATATCGTTCGTAAAGGTGGATCCTCCGAAAGATAAAAAGGAAGAAGCGATCTGCTTCCGATTGAAACTGTCCCAAACGGACGTTTTTTCGGAGCACAACTTCACGGACATCACGTTCCGCCACGATACGACGGTGTTTCTTCAAAAGAACATGGTTATCGGCGACGAAGAGGAGATCTTGAAAAAAACCTTCAAGAATTTTAACGCCGAAAAGGATCCGTTCGAAATTCCCGAAAAATATCTTCCGCTGGAAGATAAAGATCGTGCGGGATGGCTGGATAAAGACGGAAAATCGCTGAAGTTTTTGGTGGCGGTGGAACTTGGCGCAGTGTATCTCACTCTCAAAATCGATCGCCGTTATGAAAACGGAGAAGCTTGTTTGTGTATTTCCGGAAAATCGAAACAATCTGTTTTTTATGTTGATGACAACGTTGTTTTCATCGACGGTCTTGAGTGTATTGTGTGCAAAAACCCATTCAGCATTGGTTTTGCTCTAAAGCAAAAATTGAAAAAACTTAAATTGCAACCAAAGCAAAAAATCAGATGCATGTTATCAAAAGGAGCCCTGCATAATTCTCTGGATACGTGTGCATTCCAAAACGTTCAAGTTGTGCTTCATCATGCAGACGGAGAACACTTTCAATTCTGGCATGTACCGTCAGGAAGTTATGTTGAAGGCAAAATGGACAACACCACAATGAGAAGTCCGTTGTTTTCGTACATAAGCGGTCATTCAAACCAATACTCTCCGGGCGTTTATATTCCTCACCCGCATGGCGGAGATTATGCTGTTGTTGTTCTGATATGGAATGCTTCTCAAAAAAGCGCAAAATACTCCAAAATTAGGTTAGGTAGTGGTGTGGAAAGTGATGTAACTATCGTCAATAAAGGTGAATGGATTATTTCCGTAGATGTTCTTCGCGAACGAGAAGAGATGTACATTGGTTTCAAAAATTCTTTTACAGGCGGCTCCACCGAAGATTTATACAAGCTAATCAACGGAGGAGAATTAGGCTACACAAATGACGTAAAACTTTATTTAAAAGTCCATGCTTTCGGCTTCTTCTTCCCAAAAGACCAACCCAACAAGTAACCTCAACACACCTCTCATTCGCAGTATATCCGATACTGCGTAGGCAAATAGGTACGCAACACACAACGGGCACCCTCAAACACGGGTGTCCGTTTCGTTTTTTTCTTCCGCTCTCTTATTCCTCAAAGAAATTTATCCCCGCGGCTTCTCCAATTTCACATTTAACTTTCGAAACAACGCCGCATCGCAACCGTCTTCGACATTGTCGACCGTCAGCAATTTCTCACCTGAAAATAAGGCATTCGCGCCGGCAAACAAACATAACGCCTGCGTTGACGGCGAAAGGGTATTTCTTCCGGCGGCGATTTTCACATACGATCCCGGCATCAGCAGGCGTGCAACGGCGATGAGGCGGACAAAATCAAAATCATCGATCGGCTTTGAATCATCGACGCGCGTCCCGGGAATTTTCACCAATTTATTGATCGGTACGCACCGCGGCGGCGTTTTCAAATTCGCCAGGCAAACCAGCATTTTTACGCGATCTTCATTGGTTTCTCCCATGCCGACAATCCCGCCCGCGCACACGTTAATGCCGACCGATTGAACAATTTCGATGGTTTTCAGACGATCCTCGATGGTGCGCGTCGTCGCAACGTTCGGATAAAATTCCGGCGACGTATCGATGTTGTGATTGTAATAATCCAAACCCGCATCCTTCAATTTTTGCGCCTGCGTCTGCGTTAAAAAGCCCGTCGTCACGCAGGTTTCCAGCCCCAACGCTTTGACCGCGCGGATCATGTCGCAAATTTTCTCAAACTTGTCCGCTTCCAAACAGCGTCCCGACGTGCTCATGCAAAAACGGCTTGCACCGTGCTCTTTGGCGCGTTTTGCCGCGGCAACAACGGTTTCCAAATCCAACATCGGCTGTTTCGGGAATTTGGTACCGTTGCGCGCCGCCTGGGCGCAGTAGGCGCAATCTTCCGAACAGCCGCCCGTGCGAACGCTCAAAATGCCGCTGATTTGCACCGTTTGTTCATCAAAATTCCGACAATGCACCTCATGCGCCGTCCGCAGGAGTGTAAAAAACGGTTTATTGAAGATTTGAAACGCTTCTTCGAAGGTTATCATATGCCTTTTATATAGGATTTTTGCCGTCTGGAATAAAGTTGAATTTTTCGCCCTTTAAGCCCTCAATAAAAGTGGAAGACTGCATGAACCTGTTCATCACCGGAACGGACACCGATGCCGGCAAAACAACGGTTTCCGCGTGGATTTGCTCCAAAATAAAGACAACTTATTGGAAACCGATTCAGACAGGGAGCGATGCCGACGCTGATGTTATTCAAAAGTTTGCCCCGCAGACGGAGATTTTGCCGAATGCTTACCGCTTAAAAGCCCCTTTATCGGCGTGGGATGCGGCGCGTTTGGAGCAAACAACGATCGATGCTCGAAAATTGCAAACCGATCGCGATAAAATTGTTATCGAAGGTGCCGGCGGGCTGTTGGTACCGATTGCCGAAAATTTCTTTATGCTCGATGTGATCGAACAAACGCACGCAACCGCTCTGGTGATTGCACGTTCGAAATTGGGCATGATTAACCACGTATTATTGACGATTTTCACCTTACATCAGCGAAAAATTCCCGTCTGTGGTATCATCATTTGCGGGGATATCAAAGCAAACATTCGCGATACCATCGAACATTTTTCGAAGCAACGTATATTGGCGGTTTTGCCCGAAACAAACGATTTAGTGGCATTGTTTGACAAAACGCCGTTACCGTCGGAAATTTTGAAAGTTTTATCATGATTTGGAGACCGTTCACACAGGAAAAAACCGCCGAAAAACCCGTTAAAATTGTCAAAGGCGACGGCATATGGTTGTACGACGAAAGCGGCAAGCGCTACGCGGACATGATTTCGAGCTGGTGGGTGACGGCGCACGGTCACGGCGACAAAGAAATTGCCGCCGCGATTGCGCAACAGGCATCGACGCTGGAACAGGTCATTTTAACCGCTTTTACCCATCAACCCGCCGAAACGTTGGTTAAAAATCTGCAAACCGTTTTGCCGATGAGGTTGAAGCACTTTTTCTTTTCCGACAACGGCTCCACGACGGTGGAAGTTGCCCTCAAAATCGCCTGCCAGTACTTCAAAAATCGCGGCGATACCCAACGCAGAAAGTACCTTTGCCTCGAAGGGGCGTATCACGGCGATACCTACGGAGCCATGAGCGTTTCGGGGAAAAACTCGATGTACCACTTTAATTTTTCCGAATTTTTCTTCGATACGCTCACAATCCCCGTACCCGAAACGTACGAAGGCGTTGAAAACCTCGAAGCCTCGGAGGATCGTATTTTAAAAAATCTTGAAAAACAACTTCAAACGGAAGGCACTTCCTTTTGCGCGCTCATCGTCGAACCGCTCATTCAGGGTGCTCGCGGTATGGTCATGTACCGACCCAAGTTTTTGGAAAAACTCGTCAAACTCGTGCGAGCGTTCGGAATTTTGGTAATTTTTGACGAAGTTTTTACGGGATTTTACCGAACGGGAAGTTTTTTTGCCATGGATTACGTGAGTGAAAAACCCGATATTGTCTGTCTTTCAAAGGCACTCACGGGCGGCTTTTTACCGCTGTCGCTCACGATTGCGACCGATGAGGTTTATAACGCTTTTCTTTCGGACGACCCGAAAAAAGCTCTCATTCACGGTCATTCCTACACGGGCAACCCGATTGCCTGCGCCGCCGCGTGCAAATCGCTCGAAATTTTCATGCGCCCCGAAACCCGCCAAAAGGTTGCAACCATCGAGCAATTTTACCGTTCTCAACCGTTGGAAGGCGTCGGTAAACGCCGCACCTGCGGGCTTATCGATGCTTTTGATGTCGGTTCGCCGCAAACCGCCAAACGCCTGGTGCGGAATTTGTTCGAACGCGGCATCTTTATGCGCCCGCTCGGCTCGACACTTTATTTGCTGCCGCCGTTGTGCATTACGATGGAGGAGCTAACCTGGGTATATAATGAAATACAACGCGCGTTGCAGTCGGTCTAGAAATTTCTCGGTGCTTTAATCGCGACAAACACCTTTTTTTCTATCACTTTAACTCTGCGGGTGCGCTTTGTGATAAATGTTTTGCAAAAAGCGAATGTTCACGTGCGTGTATTTTTGCGTCGTTGACAGGCTTGCGTGCCCCAACAGCTCTTGAACGACCCGCAAATCCGCACCGTTCTGCAACAGGTGGGTCGCGTAACTGTGGCGACAACTGTGTGGCGTCATGTTTAACGGTAATTGGGCGGCTTCAAGATACTTCTTCATCGTCAATTCCGCCGAACGCGCCGTCAATGCCCGCCCCGCTTGGTTCGGAATAAGAAACGGCGTTTGAACATAACGATGCAACGCTTGCAGGGCTTCCAAAGCGGGTTTCCCGAACGGTACAATACGCTCTTTGCGTCCTTTCCCGAGCACACGAATGAGTTGCCGATCCCATTGCACATGCTCGCAACGCAATCCTGTCAACTCCCCGATGCGGATGCCGCTGCCGTACAGTAACTCCAAAAGTGCTTTGTCGCGCCGCCATAGAAATTCGCTTAATCGCCCCGCCGCAAACATATCATCGGGCGTTTGAAGCAACTTTTCGATTTGTTCGACGGTAAAAAACATCGGCAATTTTGCCTCAAACTTCGGACTGATTTCTTTTAATTCCCGCGGCATCGGGACATTGTTGCGCTGTTCCAAAAACCGAAAAAACGTGCGTAATGCCGACAAATCGTGGTTGAGTGTCCGTTTCCCGACGGCTCTTTGTTGCAAAAAAACGTTCAAATTGCGCATATCCTCGATTGCCTGCCCGCGCCCTCGGATAAAGCGATACCATTCGGTTACCGACTGCAAATAGTCGCGCTGTGTGTAATTGGAATAATTGCGCTGTTTGAGATACTGTGCAAATGCCCGCAAATGCTCGGCTTCCGCATCATTTCGGGACACAAATGCCTCCGAAGGACTTTCCGAGTCGCCTTCGTTATCCGCTTTACTCATGGCGCATAAAAGCACGGGAACGGAAGCAGAGACAATCGCTTCTAACCGTCTTTCGGAACATTTTGGACGCGTTTGCCGCGAGGAACCGCTCTTTTCGCTCGTCCCGCTGTCGTTTTTTCCGTCTCCGAGCCCTCCTTTTGCGGCTTTTCAATCCATTCCCACTTAACGGAGCAACCGGACAGCGGAAATGTTTTGCGCAGACCATTCTCCAAAAACCGCGCGTATGTTGTCGGCATCCAAGCGCAACGATTGCAAAACACCTTTATCGCCACCGGCATTTGTCCCGCCTGAGCCGCATAATAAATTTTGAAGCGTTTCCCGCCGACCGCACTCGGCGGTTGCCGCAGTTGCAACGCCTGCAAACAACGATTGAGCGCCCCCGTCGTCAATTTTGTGCTTAACCGTTGCCGCAGGGCTTTGATTTCCTTTAATAAAACTTCCAATCCGTCGCCGGTTTTTGCCGACAAAAACACAATCGGCGCATCGGTGAACGGGCAAACTTTGCGCAATGCTTCCAGAAACTTTTTTTGGAACTGCACAATATCCTCCCCGTCCCGTTCCAGCTGTTCGCGCGCAAGATCCCATTTATTGACCGCCAACAGACAGCCTTTGCCCAAGGTTGCAACTTCATTTAACAGGAGCTTGTCCAACGCCGTCGGTCCCGTCAACGCATCCAGCAAAACCACGGCAATATCCGCTTCCGCCATCGCGGCACGCGTACGAACGGAGGCATAAAATTCCACGGAATCCGATGTTTTTTTGCGTACCCCCGCCGTATCAATCAGGATAAAACGTTCCGTTTGCCCCGTTTTGAATGTCCATGCGAACGGACATTCGACGGCATCGCGCGTCGTTCCCGCCGTCGCACTGACCAACGCGCGTTCTTCCCCCAATAAAGCATTCGTTAAAGAGGATTTTCCGACGTTCGGACGACCGATGAGGGCAAATTTCGCGACAATCGGCGCATCGACCGCACACACTTCCGCCTTCGGCAACGCCCGCACAACAGCTTCCTTTAAAACATCGATGTTGCGGTCGTGTTCCGCCGAAATCGGAATCACAATCTCAAAACCTGATTTATAAAATTCCGCCAAATCTTCCTCGTCTTCGCTCCGATCGACTTTGTTGATCACCAAAATACGCGGAACCTTTAACTTCCGCAGTTGCTCCGCCAGCGTTAAATCCGTCGGTGTCAGTCCGCAACGTCCGTCGACGACCCAAACCACCGCATCGGCTTTCTTCAAAGCCTCCGTCACACGCGCTTCGATCGCGCGGGTGAAAGCATCCGTCGGCGCGAACAGCCCGCCGCTGTCGGTCAGTTGAAACAAACCGTCCACCGTCGCCGTCAGAAAATCGCGCGTCACGCCCGGCTGGTCATATACAACCGCCGTTTTGCTCTTCGTCAGCCGATTAAACAGCGTACTTTTCCCGACATTCGTGCGACCGAACAGCAAAACCGAAGGAAGGGACATGGTAAGATTATTCTTTCATGGGAGCGAAAATTGAGCAAGGAGATTGTACACCGAACCACTGTTGCTTTCCGAAAAACAAACTTAACACCAAATATACTTGGGTCACCTCCCAACAGCTTCAGCCGAAGCGTCGCAACCCCACCGATACATCCGTATCAAAACAATCGCCGAGAAAAACTTCTACCCGACGTATATTGCCGCCTTTATCCCTTCAAACATTCTGCGAGCACTTTGTCGATCGCGCTCACCGGCACTTTCCCCTGGGTGCGCTTCATTAACTGCCCTTTAAGGACATTGAGTGCTTTTTCCTTACCCGCGCGGTATTCGGCAACGGGCTTCGGGAATGCGGCAATTACTTCTTCGCATAAGGTTCGCAATTCATTCGTATCAACCGATACTTCCAAGCCTTTATCCTTGACGATCTCTGACGGCATTTCGCCCGTTTGGAACGCCGCAAGAAAAACTTCCTTCGCGCTTTGCTTCGACAAAACCCCGTCGTCGATCAAACGTACCAATTCCGCCAAATGTTGCGGCGTCAGTTTCAACGACTCCCACGGCTGATTACTCGATTCACGTAACAAATCATTGGCGATCCAATTGGCGGTTGAAAGCGGATTTTTGTCGTAAAGTGCCAATGTTGCTTCGAAAAAATCGCTGAGGCGTTTATCGGGGCAGAGCACAGATGTGACCGTATAAGGCAGATGCAAAGTCGTTAAATAACGCTCCTGTTTGACAAACGGCAACTCGGGTACCTGCTTTCTTTGTTCCTCGATTTGCACCTCCGAAAGCGTAATCGGAAATAAATCGGGATCGGTAAAATAGCGATAATCGTGTGCACTTTCCTTCGAACGCATTGAAGTGCTGTTGTTTTTCTCCGCATCCCAACGGCGCGTTTCCTGAACAATCGCTTCGCCCGCTTCGGTCGCACGGATTTGGCGTTGAATTTCATGACGAACACCGTTGCAGACACCGGAAATGGAATTCAAATTCTTCAGCTCCACCTTTGTACCCAATGTCGTTGAACCGATCGGTCGAATACTGACGTTCGCGTCGCAACGCATCTGTCCCTTCTCCATATCGCAGTCGGAGGCTCCCACGGCACGCAAATGCATTTCCAACGACTTTAAATAGGCAAAAACTTCTTCCGGCGAATGCATGTCCGGCTCCGAAACAATCTCAATCAACGGCACACCGGCACGATTAAAATCTACCGTCGATCCGTCGGAACCGTGCGTCAGCTTCCCGACATCCTCTTCCACGTGAATGCGATTCAACGCCACTTTGCGATGTTCTCCCTGAATGTTGCGCGCAGAACCTTCCAATTCAATTTCAACAAAACCGCCTTTGCATAAAGGTTCATCCAGCTGAGAAACTTGGTAATTTTTCGGCGCATCCGGATAGAAATAATTCTTGCGATCCCACTTGCACTTACGCGCAATCTCGCACCCGAACACGCACCCGACCTGTACCGCCTTTAAAATCGCCGCTTTATTCAGCACCGGCAACGTCCCGGGTAATCCGAGAACAACTTCATCCGTCAACGTATTCGGTTCTTCTCCATACCGATACGGCGCACGCGTCAATAACTTCGTGCGCGTTTTCAACTGTACGTGAACTTCCAAACCGATGACCGCTTCATAGTGTGACATAGACAATCCTTCTCTAGTTTGAACTTAATCTTTCCGTTTTCAGCAAACAATCTCTAAATCATCTGTGCAATTACAAGCTCTCAACCCGTCGAGCCCCATCAATACACTCCAACCATTGTAACCGAGCAGTGTCATCGATTTCGCATCCATTCTCTTTCTGCTTTTAAAAACTCCTCTGCAACCTCCGACAACCCCTGTTCCACCGTATAGCGCGGCGTATAGCCGACCTCTTTCACCAAACGCGTGTTATCGCCGAATTGTACAGGCGCCTGGTCGGCACAATCATCTTTAAAAATCAATAAGTGTTCCTTCCCGACTTTTTTCGCAAACAACGTTACAAAATCCTTCACTGATGTCGCTTTGCCAGTACAGATGTTCACCGTACCTTCAACGCCACTCTCCAAAAATTGCACCAACGCCGCCGCAGTATC
>DEWA01000016.1 GCA_002363035.1 Verrucomicrobia bacterium UBA3222 | reverse complement strand
GGAGCCAGGAGCCAGGAGCCAGGAGTGAAAGGGAAAGGCTCGAAGGCTTGGCTGTGGGTCGGGCTGTTATTCAACCTCGGTTTGCTCGGGTATTTTAAGTACGCCGGTTTCTTCCTCGATAATTACAACGCGCTTTTCGGAACGCATTGGAATGTCGGGCACATCATTCTTCCGCTCGGCATCAGCTTTTACACGTTCCAACAGATCGCTTATTTGGTTGATGCTTACCGACTGGAAGTCCAGCCCTGTTCATTTTCAAAATATCTGCTGTTTGTAATCTTCTTCCCGCAACTGGTGGCAGGTCCCATCGTACATTACAAGGCAATGATCCCGCAGCTCGGTGCACAAAGAACCGTTGCCTGGGATTCCATGTACCGTGGACTGTGGGTATTTGCGTTCGGGCTGTTCAAAAAGGTTGTCCTCGCCGACACACTGGCACCGTACGTCGATAAATGTTGGAGCAGCGTGGAACAGTTGCAATTTCTCGGCGCGTGGATGACCGTTTTGGGATACACGTTGCAACTGTACTTCGATTTCAGCGGTTATGCCGACATGGCAATCGGAAGCGGCTTGATTTTCGGTATCCGCCTGCCGGAAAACTTCAACTCCCCCTATCAGGCTTCGAATATTCAGGAGTTTTGGCGTCGTTGGCACATGACACTTTCGGCTTGGTTGAAAAATTACGTCTACATACCTCTCGGCGGCAGTCATTGCCCGTTGCCGCGTACCTGCGTTAACCTTTTTTTGACCTTTCTTATCGGTGGCATCTGGCACGGTGCCAATTGGACATTCGTTATCTGGGGGGCGCTTCACGGTTTTGCCATTGTCCTTCATCGCCTGTGGCACAAAACCAATCACCGCTTGAATGCTTTCGCCGCTTGGCTCCTGACATTCGCATTTGTCAATTTCGCCTGGATCTTTTTCAGAGCACCGAATTTAAAGGAGGCTTGGATGATGGTGAGGAAGGCGGTTGGCGTCGGTACAAATGTCTCAAACTTTGTCCCGGTTATAAAAAACCCTGTTCAGTTCGGCACATATATCGTTTTATTCTCGATAATCGCTTTGTTATGCCGCAACACTTCACGTTCAAGCCGTCGGTTTTACGAACATCCGCATTTGCTTAAATCCTTTTTCTTCATACTGTTCATCGTAGGAATTTCTTACTGGGGATTTTATCACAAATCGTCGGAGTTTTTATATTGGAATTTCTGAAAATGGAGCTGTACCGAAAAAATATCCTTTTTATCCTTGTTTGCACGCTGTGTGCTTTTATTTCGGTGCCTGCGTTCGTTTGGATCGTCGATCCGTTCCATATTTATCATCGGGATACGTGGTTAAATAAGGATAAATACCATAGTTCTGCAGAATCGTTCAATAATTTCATACAGCTAAAATATTTAAATACATGCGATATGTTCGATGCAGTTCTTATCGGCAATTCTCGAACGTCTGCTTTTGACAGCATCGATTTAAAGAAGGCTCTACCGAAGTGCAAAGGATGTATTAAACTAAAAATTGGCGGATGGATAACATCGGAACATACACGATTCCTTCAAAAAGCCATAAAGTCCAAAAAAATCAAAAATGTCGTTTTTATGGATCCTTCTAATATTACTCCCCAGAGCCAAAACCGCATTGTACTACCATCGCTAAGAGATAGTCTTTTTAAAAGAGGTTCCATGTTTGTTGCATGTCTTCACGTTATTGATCTTTTCAACTGCTTTCCGCACGATAAGCTTGGTTTAGTACAGCTCAATAAAGTGCATAGTTATTTACCTGAAAATACAAAAGAATTCGGTAAAATATCTCTAAAATTACACCTCAAAAAACGTGTCTTTACCATCGACGATACGGTTCTAATTAACGTACCTGACAATCAGTTGTTATCTCTTATTCGAAAGTATCCGAACATTACGTTTCATCTGTTGTTTCCTCCATATAGAAATATTTTCTCCGACACTCCGATACTCGACTGGAAGCCTATGTCCTTTTTTGTTAAAAATACTAAAGAACTCTCAAACGTTAAAATTTACGATTTTCACGACATACCTCACTTTTATATCTCAAGGAATTGGGCGGACGTTTCCCATTTTTCTCCCGTTTTTAATAAATTTATAGCGTACTGTATCGAACATAGTCTGCACACCATCACCGCGAAAAATTACGATGCTTACAAACAACACGTTCTTGATGTGCTAAAATCCTTCAACCCTTCTGATTATCCTGAACGCCCCACCACGTTCGAAGAGCTGGTCGCCTACGAAGAAAGTCTGCATCCGGAACTGAAAAAACAAAAAGTGGCTGTTGAAAAACCGTAGAATTTTATCGTTGCATTCAAAATGCATTCTTTTGATTTTTCCAAAATTTCCCCCCAAAAAAAACAATCTTGACGCCGTGCACAAATCCCACAAAAGTGGAACTGTTTGCGAGCGTAGCTCAGAGGTAGAGCGCTACCTTGCCAAGGTAGATGTCGAGGGTTCGAACCCCTTCGCTCGCTCCAGGTTTGTTAAGTAGAACACGAGTTGAACAATGAAACCAAGGGGCGGCGGTCTATGGGAGCAAATGCATCGCGGGAGGCGGTAGCGGGCGTTGTCAGCACGCATCAGCCGCTCATTCAGGTTCAAAACCTCACCAAGTATTATCACGGGGAGCTTATTTTAAAAGATATCAGTGTTGATATCGAAGAAGGCGATTTGGTATCGATTATTGGTCCGTCGGGATGCGGAAAATCGACGTTTTTGCGCTGCTTAAACGGCATGGAGGTGTTGGACTGCGGCTCCGTCAATATCAGCGGCATTTCGCTTCAACGCAAAACGCTCGGTGCGCCGATGCAGGATTTTAACACAAAGGCACATGCGTTGCGTCAGCAGGTCGGGATGGTATTTCAAACCTTCAATTTATTCCCGCACAAAACACTTCTGCAAAACGTCATGATGGCGCCGATGATTGTTCAAAAAAAATCGCGCGATGAAGCGGAAGCGGTTGCCGTCAAGTTTTTGGACAAAGTCGGTCTAAAGGCGTTTTCGCATCGTTATCCGATACAGCTGTCGGGCGGGCAACAGCAACGCGGTGCCATTGCGCGCGCGTTGGCGTTAGCGCCGAAAGTGATGCTGTACGACGAACCCACCTCCGCCATCGACCCAACACGCGTGGACGAAGTACTGGAAGTCATGCGCGATTTGGACAAGGAAGGCATGACGCAGATTGTCGTCACGCACGAAATGCGTTTTGCGAAGGATGCCTCGGATTATATTATCTACATGGAACAGGGGGAGTTTGTGGAAATTTCGGATGAAGACGAGATTTTTATTGCTCCGAAAGACGAGCGGACGCGAAAGTTTTTAAAAAAGTTTATGTAAAATGGAAACAAAGCAGATGTTCCCGATGCCTTTTTTCGTTCTTTCGTTTCTTACGAACCGAAAAATGCTTTCGCGGTGTTTCGAAAAAAACGCCTGCGAGGAACCTTGTTTCGCAATAAACGCATAAAATGAACGTTTACCGCCTGTTAACAAAAACAGTTTACCGGAACACTTTTGCGTGTTTCTTTGCTTTGTCGCTCTCGGCAACCGCCGAAGCAAAAGATATTTTGCGTTGGGGAGCCGACGGTCAGGGCGGTGCGCCGCATGTCTTTTACGATCCGAAAAATCCCGAACGGCTCACCGGTTTTGAATACGAAGTTGCGAAAAACATCGCCGATTTCACGGGTAAAGATTTACAGTATTGCCCGAACGATTACGAAATGTTGGTTTCCGGTCTGAAACGCGGTGAATACGATATTTTGATGAACGCGATCGTTCGAAATGTATGGCAAAAACATGCTAAAAAAGCGGGCGTTCTGCTGTCTGACCCCTATTATATTACGCACCTGCAACCGGTCGTCCTGAAAAATTCCGAAATCAAGACCGTTTCGCAGCTTAAAGGCAAAAAAATCGGTATTTTGAAATGTTCCGAGCATGCCGAAAATGCGGTTCGGCAACTGGGGGCACATTTCGTAATCTATGATGACGAAGTAAAAGCTTACGCGGATTTAAACAACAAACGTCTGGATTGCGTCATGACCGATCACCCCGAGACGTTTTATTACGCCTCCGTCGACGACAGCATCCGTATGTTGGAACCCGTTGACCGTATTGAATTTTCCGTTGCGGTTCGCGACGATCATTCCGATTTGCTAAAGCAGGTGAATGCCGCGCTGGAGCACTTAAAAAACAACGGTACGTTGCGCGCGATTTATGAACGTTGGGGATTATGGAATACCGAAACCGCAACGTATTTTAAAACTTCCGTTCTACCTCAGACGCCGGCAACCGAATTGGAACGCTACATTGCCGATGTTCAATCGGAGACGGAGAACGGCAACTGTTATCTGAACAGCCTTTCATGTTTCGCAAAAGCCGCCGCCGTTACGCTCGGCATTTCCCTCAGCGCCATGGTATTGGCACTTGTTTTCGGCTTTATTCTTGCGGTGTTCAGAACCTACGGTTTCCGTTGGTTGCAATGCCTGACGGCAACCTGGATTGAAATCATTCGCGGTACACCACTGATGGTTCAATTATTGTTTATCTTTTACGGATTACCAAACCTCGCGCCCTATTTATCGGAACCGTTCGCAAGTTGGGTCTGCATGAACCCGTTTGTTGCGGGGATTTTGGCACTCGGTCTCAACTACTCTGCGTACGAAGCAGAAATCTACCGTTCGGGCTTCCAATCCGTCCCCATCGGGCAAACGGAAGCGGCACGCGCCCTCGGGATGACCCACACACAGGCACTTTGGCACGTTGTTTTCTCGCAGGCGGTTCGCACGGTTCTGCCGCCGCTTACCAATGACTTTATTATGTTGCTCCAGGATTCTTCGCTGGTTTCCCTGATTACCATTGTGGAACTCAGCCGCACCTATCAACTGTTTGCGGCGGCTAACTTCAATTATTTCGGTTTCGGAATTTTGGTTTCGCTTTTTTACCTATTGATGGGATTGCCGTTTACACGCCTTGCAAGACATTTTGAAAAATCTCTGAGTGCGAAGATGCAGAGGCATGCGTGAAACATTCTTCTGTTTTTTACGGCATTGAAAAGCAAATCGACGGCAATGCAACGTACCGACATCCGCTACTTCCACCGTTACCGCCAAACCCTCGAAGCCGAAAGCATCCCCGGGCATCGTTGGTTGCGGTTTTTATACGACACACGTTTTGGTCGGTTGTGGTTGAAACTTGTTTTCAAACGCGCTTGGTTTTCGAAATGCGTCGGTTGGTGGATGAATACGCGATTTTCCAAAAGAAACATCCGACCGTTTGTGGAAAAATACGCCATCGATTTGGATGAATTCGAAAAACAACCACAGGAATACAAACATTTTAACGATTTTTTTTACCGAAAATTTAAGTCTGAATTTCGACCAATTTGTAAAAATACCGACACGTTATGTTTTCCGTGCGACGGTCGTCATTTAGGATTTCAGACTATCGAAGATACACAAAAATTTTTTATCAAGGGCGGTACATTCAACCTTCAACAGTTACTCAAAGACGAAACCCTCGCAGGACATTTTCGAAACGGCGCCTGCGTTATTAGTCGATTGGCGCCCGTCGATTATCATCGCTTTCATTTTCCGTGCGACGGTATCCCAAATGCAGCGCGTTTAATCAACGGTTTTTTGTACTCGGTAAGCCCCGTGGCATTAAAAGGCAGTTGGCGAATTTTCGGTGAAAATAAACGTTGGTTGACGATTTTACAGTCCGAACGCTTCGGGAAAATCGCCCTGATCGAAGTTGGTGCCTGCTGTGTTGGCAGTGTACGTCAAACATTCGTACCCGAAAGTTTTGTCAAAAAAGGCGATGAGAAAGGTTATTTTCTCTTCGGCGGTTCGACCGTTATCACGCTCTTCGAACCCAATCGCGTTGTTTTGGCAAAGGATTTAGTTGATTGCACACAAAAAGGTCTGGAATTATACGCCCATATGGGCGATATAATGGCTCGATGTGCTGCGGATAAGTAAGAATACCGCTTTGTTGATTTTTTAACGTAATGTATAAGGTTGTCTCTTTATACGGGGGCTTTTCTTGCGTGCTTCGCGTCGAAGTTTTCTCAAAAGCAAAGGAAGTTGCGCGGAAAACATGGGCTGTTCAGATTTTAAGCATTCCTTGTTTCCTGGGAGAATGCATAAAACGGAACTTTTCCCGGTACATCTGACGAACATTCGCAAGATTTTCTTTTAAAATCCAGGCAACAACCGAACCTTTTTTCAGCCTCCGTTATACGCACGGATGCCATCGGCAATCGCCCGCGTCAATTTTTCCTGATAATCGGCACTGTTGCAGGTTTTTGATTCCGTCGGATGGCTTAAAAAACCGCATTCGATGAGGATTCCGGGACAATTTAATTCCCGCAGAACCCCCAGGCGTTTCCGCTTTACACCGCGATCAACGGAGCCCGTGTTTTGAATAATTTTCTGCTGCACCTGCCAACCCAAAAGGGAATTTTGTCCGTCAAACGCGTTGATCGGCATCGAATTGAATTCCTTTGTCACGATATGATCGCTCGAGGGCGATCCCGCCAACGGAAATCCAAAAACCTCAATGCCGCGCGCCTGTTCCGACGGTGCCGAGTTGTAATGAACGGAAACAAACAAATCGGCGTGTTTCATGTTTGCAAACAACGACCGTTGACTCAGCGATATATCTACATCGGTTGTCCGTGTCAGATGAACCACGTAACCCATCGAGCGCAATTTACCCGCCAACAACTGCGCGGTTTTAAGCGTTAAAAGTTTTTCCTTTAGACCGTTTTGAACGGTACCCTCCGCTTTCCCGCCGTGCCCCGGATCGAGTACGATTGTTTTGGCTCGTTTTTTAACAAAATTTTGCGGAAACAACAGCGGTTTGAGAATATTTTCGACATCCGCCGTTCGAATGCGGTACTCCTCCGTGAGCAATCCCAAACGATGCACCAACTTTTTGATCCGCGTCATCGGGACGGATTGCTTCTCAATCGGAAACGAAAGAAAGATTTTGATACCGTTAAACTTCGCCTCTTTGGTACCGCTTTGGAATTCAAAACAATTTTTATTTTTACCGTCGGATAACAGGATTGTATTCCCGTTCACGGAGTACTTTAAACGCAATTGTTTTGCCACGTCCGATAAACGAACGGAGGTGTTCAGCGAAAATGCGGGCATTATCGGTTTTGCGGCTAAAACAGGCGAAAGAGCGCGGACACCGCCTGATGTACTCGTAACCGTAGTCTTCGGTTGAATTACGGACTGTTTAGGGGTAACTTTTAGTGCGGTCTGCTTTAAAGGAACAGCCTGTGGTGATTTTAACGATCCATTCGTATTAAAAGTATTTGATGACGCCTGTGCTTTGACGTTGGACGTAACAGGCAATTTTTGAACGGATGTCTTCGAGGAGGTAACCGCGGTGCCTTTCTTGGAAGTTATCACAACACTCTTCGCGGTTGTTGTTTTCGATGCGATCGTTTGGTTTTTTGATAAAGAAGCTTTCGAGACACTCGCCTTCGCACCGGTCGTCGAAGTTTTTACTGTTTTTTGAGGTTGCTTTTGTGCAAACTTTGGGAGTACCGATGGCGAAGTAACTTTCTTCGTTATTACAGACGCTTTGGTAATTCCCGCCTTCGTTTGAGGAATTTTTAAAGAACTCTTACCTGCTTTGACGGTTGCTTGTTTTTGAGTACCGACGGCATTTTTAACAATCGACCGATCCGCAAATGCGATGTTCGGAAACCCACCCCACAACCACGAAAAAAACACGATCGCGAGCCAGTACACCGACAAACGGACGGACGTAACCTCGAAGCGCATCACACCGGCTCCGCGTCGCCGTCATCCTCGGTCGGCTTGCCGTACACCAAAACGCGCTTCGCGGTCGGCAACGGAGACATCATCACAAATATATTCCGACCGCTTAATGTGACTTTCCCGTCCGCAACACCGACATTTTTTAAATCGTCCGCCATCCGTTGCACCACATCAATTCCCAGCTGCGGATTACCCATTTGCCGACCGCGCAGATTGAGGAAAACTTTTAATTTATTGCCTTTAAAAAGAAAGCTCTCCGCCTGCCGACGCTTGGTTTCGAAATCTCCGTCTCCGATCAACGCTCCGAGTTTGATTTCCTTCAGCTTCGCCGATGCCGATTTGTTCGATTTCGACTTCTTCCCTTCGTCGTACATGTACTTGCCGAAGTCTACGATCTTGCACACGGGCGGCTGGGCGTTCGGCGAAATTTCCACCAAATCCAAACCTGCGTTTTGTGCCGCTTCCAACGCATCCTGCAACGGTAAAATTCCGATTTGCTTCCCGTCCGCACCGATGACGCGCACTTCCCGCGCACGGATTTGCTTATTCTTGCGCGGCGAATTGGAGAACTGCTTTTTGAAAAACGGCGACGATTTCTTAGATTTTTTGGGAAAGCCGACCATCGAGATGAACGTTTGTGAACATTTTTTTTATTTGACCCGAAAAAATGCTTATTGTCAAACACATTTCGCACCGAACCTTGCGCCATCTTCACCGTCGCGTTGCGCAATATCCTTTGGCACGAAATCTGCTGTGTAAAAGGTACATGCTGTCTTCCGTGTCATCGGCGAACTCCCTCAACGTTAGTGCGTTAAATACAGCGTCGTTGTTGGCGCAGGTACGGGAAGCACGGAAAGCTTCGCTCGCAACTCAGGGGATCCGTGCCTTCGATCCCGCTACAAATGCCGTCGAGCCGACGTATGTGAAGCAACTTTACAATGCTTACGTTCAATTTTTTCTCGGGGATACAGACGCAAAAAAGGTCGGGCTGGAGGAGATTGAAAACGTTTTAAAAGATCAGCTCAATGCCGTTCTGTCGTTGGTTTTGTCAAAAAAAACATACGATTTTCCGCTCGATATCGCCAAAATTCTCGATGAGAACAAACTCACCAACGCCTGTAAGAAAGGAAACGAAGCTTACAAGTTTTACGTACGAAAAATCGTCTCCGAACTGAACAACCTGCACGAAATTATCACGAGCGCAAAAAACAATTTATCTCAACTGCAAACTTTGATCCGACGGGAAGATTTTGAAAATCCCGCCGTACGTGAACTCTTAACGCAGTTGCGTCTTGCGGAGATCGACGGAGAAGCGATTAAAAAAACGTTCTCCGAATACATGGTGCCTAAAAATTTCGATATCACGTACTTTGATGTCTACAAATATGGTGATGATGAAGACCCAAAGTACACCCGAACGGCAGGAACCGCCAAAAGCGCCCTACAGGGTTCGGACGCCTACACCATGCCCGAAGCAACGGAGATTGATTGGGAGGAAGAAAAAGAAAAAGAGGAAGGGGAAGATTGGAAAACAAAAATATTAACATTCCACTCAAAAATTCCGGACGACATTTCCTCCGTCGACGACCTGCGTACTAAAATCAAAACCGACAAGCTGACCGGCAGCCGCGAAGTGTACGCGTGTTATTTTAAAAAAGGCTCCGTCACGGCAATGACCGACCGCTACGATTCGTCCGCCGATGTGTATTATCAGACAAAAGAAAAAAACACCGAAACGGAAAACTCCGAAATTTCCTTTTTCGGCGAACTTCCGTTGCTCGATAAACTGAAATACATTATTTTGTATTACACCAAGTCGGGTACGCGCCGGACCTTTCCCGAAAACGACGCCGTAAACGGTTTCCCGTGTCTGTCGAACCCTCCTCCGACGGGTACTAATCCCGCGACCGGACAGGATCGGAAATACACCGATGACATCAACGAAATCGCACACCTGGAGCCGTTTTACATCGGTTTTCTGGTCGATCGCGACGGTCCCGTTAATGCTCTGGCATCGTTCATGGAAATTAAATCCGCCGCCATCGGTGAACAGATCAAAGTACTCGGTTACCGTATCAAGGCTCTCCGTTGCTACCTCCGTTTCATCAACCGCGGTCTGGAAGAGATTAATAAAAGCGACGAAAACAACGAACGCATTCCGAACGCAGCATACCAGATTTTATCCATGATCGGATGCAATCCAACGCGCCTCATTAAAACCATAGACGGTAAAGATTACTTTGTTCTGCAATATAACGGCGACGACGGGAAGGCAACCTACCATACATCTGCAAACAACAATTACATGCTGGTGCGGGCGAATGACGAAGGCATGGAGGAGTTTATAAAACACGCCGATGCTCGGACAGACGATCGTAACAGACTTATCGAAGATGTCAAGCACTGCTACAATCATCTCTTCGTATCAAGCGACGGAATCCATCCGAAGAAAGAAACTCACTATGCCGGAGGACTTATGTTGGGGCTCGGTCTAATCAGTCGGAGTATGTGGAACTACATATGGCATGAGAAAGGTTGGAACCTTAACATTGAGCATCTCAGATACGAGACAGATGGCGAGGGTAGACTTAGATGGAGGTACAGTGCCTGGGTGGACGACGACGGCGATGTGAGTGTAACAGAGACGCTCCCCGAGGGTTGGTGTGATGAGCCGCATTACCCAAACGTGAACAGCTCTCTGTTGCGCATCATAAACGAACCTGACGAAAGCAAACTTCCGCGGGAATTGGAGACCAATCGAATGAATATCACGGGGGTGATCAATCAAAGTTACTACGGAGGAGAGGTCTCCTGGTACAACCGTCCACAAGAGGACGGCAAAGACACCGATCGCACAAAAGCCGTGTATCCGTCGATCATAAAAAATTGGAAAAGTACCTACGATACCATCATCGGTAACATCCAATCGCAGCTGGAAAGCGTTAACAAATCGATCGAATCACTGCGGAACAAAATCAACACCTTCGATACGTCCGCCGCCAATTTCCGAAACAAGGCATACACCATTTACAACAAAACCGTCAACAACATCGAATAATTATGTCCATCACCGTTGCACAATATATCCGAAACGAACTCGCAAAGGCACTCGGTTCCGAAGTAACCGTTAGTGATGAAGCAATCGGCAGAAGTCTGCTCGTCAGTCATATGCTCTCCACGGGAGAAATGACCCTGAAAGATTTGATACCGACGGCGGAAAAACATGCGGAACTGCTTTACGCCGTTGCTTACGAGTTCTACCAAAACAACAAAATCGAGAAGGCGTATTGTCTGTTTGCCGCGCTCTGCGCCTACGATCCGAAGTGTATCAAATTTTTGGAAGGCTGGGCGGCGACCTCCAAACTGCTCAAAAAATACCAAGAGGCGACGATCGCTCTTTTCACGCTGACGCAGGTCGACCCAATCAATCTTTCTTACTATCCGGAGCTTGCGGAAATGCTTTACAAACTGCAACAGCCGGAAGCGGCCGTTAAGTGTTGCGAAGCGGTCGAAAAACTGTCGAAGGAGGAACCGTTCAAATCCAAAAACAAAAGCCTCGACGTCTTGGTTAAAAAGACCGTCGCCCTGCGCAAAGCTTTCACCTCAAAAAAATAAGGAAACATCATGTCCGTTGATACTCCAATCAATCTCAACATAAAGAATCCAAACGATATCCTTGGAAATTCGAACGCGAACAACGCTTCCGCAACGACAAAAACCGTCGAGCCGAATCCCGTTACCAATAACAGAGGCATTACGGAGGTTTCGAATACGGAAAATGATTTTATTACGACGTTTCCCGGTACACCGAAGCCTTCTCTGCGAGAACCCGAAATACCTGCGGGACAGCTTATTGACCAAACGCTGACCCTGGCGCCCGAAGTTGCAAAAGCGCTGAATTTAAGCACGCAAACGCCCCTCGGGGAATTTATAATCGCATGTACGAACAAGATGACCGATACCATCGGGAAAATAGCGTCGGACGGCAAACTTAAAGAAGCAGGCGTTACGCAGGGAAAATTCGACAGCGAAATGATGGAGTGTCTGGTGATGCTTCTCACCATGGATTCAAAATCCAAACTGATCCAAACCCTCCAAAATACATTGCAGGCAAAGATTAATGATCGGAAGGCGGCAAACCAAGAGCTGATCGATAAAAACACCGAAGTTGCCGAGAAAAATGTGGAGCAGGTCAAGAAAAAGGAAGAAGCGGAAGCCAAACGAAAAGCATGGGGTATTCTCGGTGCCATCTTTTCGGCAATCGTCGCGGTATTTTCGGTCATTCTTACCGTTGTTACATGCGGCGCGGCTACCCCGGTCGGGGTGGCTGCCATTTGCGGATGCGCCATGACGGTCGCCGGTTCCGCGTGCACTATTGCGGGGCTTGCCACCGGCAATGAAAAGCTGCAGCAAATCGGCATGTGGCTTGGTCTTGCCGGCGGCGTATTCTCGCTTGCTTCCGGTATCGGTTCCATATTTGCGGTCACCAATCAGGCCAGTAACCTCTTGAAAATCATGGCAGCGGTTGCCGGTGCTGTGTCGGGCGTGACGAGCAGTACCGGTCAAATTGTCAACGGTTTCGCGCAGAAGGAATTGGCGGAAATCGAAAAGGAATTGAACAATATAAAAATCAGCCTGGATAAACTGCAACAGCAAATCAATCTTTTATCGGATATGATCGATAAAGTTGCCAATTCGATCCAGAATTTTATGAAAGATCTCTTTAAGGACGAAGAGGAAGTCTCGCAGATGGTACAACAAATGATGAAGACGGTTCTCGATATCGAGCAAAACGTCAAGTGTTAGGGACGCATTCCGACCACTGTGTCGGGCACACGGCGGGTGTGCTTAAAAAACAAAACGCGGAGGTTCATATGCCTCCGCGTTTTTTATTTCATGACCTTTAATGCTTCGGACGGAGTGCTTCCAAAGTCCGCATGAACGAAAATTTTAACCGATAAACGGAAAAAATAACCTTTGTAAGGGAAAATTTTGCAAAAGCCCTCAAAAACCGAACGTTTCCTTAACTTTTTCGACGAGCTTCTCCGACGTAAAACCGAATTTTTCCTTCAAAATCTCCGCAGGCGCGCTTGCACCGAAACGATCCAAACCAAATACAAAACCGTCCAAACCGACAAAACGGTACCACGGTTGCGTTGCTCCCGCTTCAACGGCAACCCGACGGGTGCAGACTTTCGGCAACACTTCCTCTTTGTACGTATCGCTTTGTTCCAAAAATAATTCGCAACAGGGCATGGAAACGACGCGCACAAATCCGCCCAAGCGTTCCGCCGCCCGAAGCGCAAGCGAAACTTCGCTTCCCGTTGCCATCAAAATACACCGCAGGGGCTCCGTCTCGCGCAAAAGTACGTACCCGCCGTGGAGTGAACCTTCGAACTTTTCCTCTTTGGACAAAACCGATACGTACGGAAGCACTTGCCGCGACAACGCAAACACACTCGGACCTTCGTGATCTTCGGTGGCGCATTGAAAGCACGCGGCACATTCATCGATATCCGCGGGACGATACACATGAACATTCGGCATCGCCCGCAAGCCCGCGAGCTGCTCAATCGGCTGATGCGTCGGACCGTCCTCGCCGACGGCGAACGAATCGTGCGAGAAAAAATACCACACCGGCAATCGCGCCAACGCCGCCACGCGTAATGCAGGTTTCAAATAATCGGAAAATACCAAATATGCCGAACCGGAGGGTTGGTAAAATCCGTCATAGGCGATACCGTTCAAAATCGCCCCCATGGCATGCTCGCGCACACCGAAAAATAAATTACGCCCGCTCGGGTTCGTTGCCGAAAAATCGCCGCCGTTTTTAAGATAATTTCCGACCGACCCGAATACATCGGCGCTTCCCGTGAGAACGATCGAAACTTTTTGCGCGTAAGCGTTCAACAATTCGCCCGCACACGTACGCGTTGCCTGCGGTTTCGTATCGCCCGTAAAGGATTGGAAGAAATT
This sequence comes from Verrucomicrobia bacterium UBA3222, assembly GCA_002363035.1. Taxonomy (GTDB): domain Bacteria; phylum Verrucomicrobiota; class Verrucomicrobiia; order Opitutales; family UBA9783; genus UBA3222. Next base: position 8 of record DEWA01000016.1, on the reverse strand, counting down.
TTCGCCAA
>DEWA01000015.1:17899-19339 GCA_002363035.1 Verrucomicrobia bacterium UBA3222 | reverse complement strand
GGTTCGGCGAAATATCAATTCCTGCGCGCGTCATCGCGTTTCGAGTGCCTGCGAACGTTGTTGCGGGATAAAACCGTCCCGACGTACATCGTAACGTTGCCGAAGGTTGCCTTTCGAAACGAACGTCCGCCGAACCGACGGCAGTGGTCTGTGTTTTTTGATGCGCTTTATACGGCTTTAAGTCACAAAGCGTCGATGATTGCCGCGTTTAAAACGTTGCAGACAAAGTCGCTTGCGCCGATGCAAAAAACACTCATAACGACGGCGGTCGAACGTCTGCAACACGGAAATTACGTTTGGTCGCTGTTTCAACCGTTTGCGCCGATCCTCGGCAGCGGCGTAATGACGCTGTTGCGATTGTCGGAAACGGGCGGCTATTTTGCGGAAGGCATCGGTCGTATTCGAACCTTGCTCGCGTTGCAGACAAATCTGCATCGAAAATTGAAACGCGCGCTCGTTTATCCCGCATTTCTTCTCGGAATTGCCGTTCTGTTTCTGCTGATTGTCAGCGGCTTCCTCCTGCCGCAACTGCAATCGTTCCTGTCGCAACCGTCGATGGAAGCCGATGCGTTCGCACGTTTGTTGTTTCGGCTCAATGCCAATGCACCGACGATGCTTTTCGCGGGACTTGCGCTTTTGCTTCCGACGGCGATGTATTTGAAATTCAAAAAACATTTCTCGGTCGCTTCGCTCTTAAATCTTATCGGTCGTCAATGGCTCACGTACGGTTCTTTTACGGGGAATTTGAGTGCCTTATTAAACCAACGTTTGCCGCTATTGCAGGCATTGAAGTTAACGTTTGCCGACGTTCCGCTGAAGCACATAACGTTCGAAACCGTACGCGGACGCCTGCAAAAGGGGCAAACGCTCGCCAAAGCCGTGAACGGTCTGCCGAAGGAACTGCAACGGGCGATTGCAACGGCGGAAGCACGCGGCGATCTGCCGTCTGTTTTGCAGGAATACTCGCGCGACTGTTATGAACGTTACGAAGAATGCCTGTTGCAGGTTTTGAAGTGGACGGAACCGCTGTGCATTATGGTGATTGTCAGTTTGGTTTTGCTGACGATCGCCCTCATGGTACAGCCGCTGTCGCAGGTATTTCGTTTTGTCGATTGGGAGACCTTACGGTAGGGAAACGGTTTCCGTGAAATTTTTGTGTTTTATCCTCCGCACAACACACTGCTTAACCCGAAGAAGACGTTCATAATTCCTTCGACCATTATCATCAGTAAAACGCGCACCAACGGTATTTGGATGAGCAGCAATAAAATCCAAAAGCCCCAGCGTTCCAGAAAGCGGACGGTTTCGGTCGATAAGTGCGCAAAGGACTGCAAAAGATAAAAGCCGTCCAAACCCGGCAGGGGGAGGATGTTAAAAACGATTAAAACCGCGTTCAGTTGCAACAGACCGTAGGCAATGAGCGCAAAATTCGGCATGAAC
>DEWA01000015.1:0-17759 GCA_002363035.1 Verrucomicrobia bacterium UBA3222 | reverse complement strand
GGGTTCATCGGCACAACCTTCCCCCAACCGAACAACAACCCGCTTTGTGAGAAAATACATATCAGCGGAAACAAAACGGTACCGAATACGTCGATATGCACCAACGGATTGAGCGTCACGCGCCCCGCCGCTTTCGGCGTTTCGTCACCGCAACGGTACGCAACCCACGCATGCGCCCATTCGTGCAATGTCAGACTGATGAGCAACAGAAAAAACGCCAGTAAGTGCTTTGCTAAAAGAGAGGCTTCCATGGATAACCGCCAATATCCGAAAGGATTTCGAACACTCGGCGTACTCGGAGTTATTATTGGGAAATACCGCATCCTTCGGAAGCAAAAAACGCCTGCGGTTCACAGTGCTTCGTGTGCTGTTCGGGCTGAATGCACTTTAGGTTCCGTGCTTTGCGGATTTTCTCCCCGAAATCCTCGCAAACCAACCGTATCGCCGTTTTTCACAATCTTCATGTTTTCGAATACTGCGACAGCTTCATACGGTTTATTTTTATTCCAACCGTAGCATATGCCTGCACAAGATACGCCTTCCCCTTGACGTAATACGCATATTTGCATATTCTTGTAGGCATGAGATCGGAACGTTTATGTATTACTCTGCCGCCGCGGTTATGTCGGCGGGTAAAAAAGGAAGCCGATCGGCGTCAGGTCAGCGTCAGTAAGTGTATTGCCGATTATATCGAAAAAAACAGCGATGCCGATGACGATTTGGTGTATTCCAAGGAAGAACTCGACCGACGGATTAAGGAGGGCGATGCGGAATACGCAAGGGGAGAGGCAAAATCCTTCCGTTCGGTTGATGAAATGTTCAAGGCACTCAATGAGGAATGTGATTTACACGAAGCAGTTTTGTAAAGATTGGCGAAAAGCAAGAAAAACGCCGCTGGCGCGCACGATCGAAAAGCTTGTGGCATTGATACAAAATAATCCCTTTCAAAATCCGCCGCCGTATGAAAAATTACGCGGGTATGAACACACGTATTCGCGGCGCATCAACGAACAACATCGCTTATTATATTCCCTCAAAGGGGAAGATATTTTGTTGGAGGGTTGTTGGGGACATTACGAATAACGCCCCGCACCTCCCCTTGACGCAATACGCATATTTGCATATTCTCAAAATAATGAGATCGGAACGTTTATGTATTACTCTGCCGCCGCGGTTATGTCGGCGGGTGAGAAAGGAAGCCGATCGGCGTCAGGTCAGCGTCAGTAAGTGTATTGCCGATTATATCGAAAAAAATACCGACGACGATTTGGTCTATTCCAAGGAAGAACTCGACCGACGGATTAAGGAGGCGAAAGACGGCTTAAAAAACGGAACGCTTCCGTCATTTGCATCCGCCGATGAAATGATCGCCGCCCTGAACCGATGACGCCCAAATTTACAAAGCAATTTCAAAGGGATTACGACAGAGCCAAACATTCACATCTGTCGGAGAAAATCAACATATTGATCCGTATTGTATCGAACAATCCCTTTCAAAATCCGCCGCCGTACGAAAAATTACGCGGGTACGGACATACGTACTCGCGACGTATCAACGAGCAACACCGCTTGGTCTATGTTGTCGAAGGGAATGAAATCGCATTTGTCAGTTGCTGGGGGCATTACGAATAGTCTTCTATCCTTCCCCTTGACGTCATACGCACATTTGCATATCCTCATTACTGATGAGATCGGAACGTTTATGTATTACATTACCGCCGCGGTTATGCCGGCGGGTGAGAAAGGAAGCCGATCGGCGTCAGGTCAGCGTCAGTAAGTGCATTGCCGATTATATCGAAAAAAATACCGATGACGATTTGGTGTATTCGCGTGAAGAACTTGATCGACGGATTAAGGAGGCAAAAGACGGTTTAAGAAACGGAACGCTTCCGTCATTTCAATTCCGTATCGTTTTCAAAACGGAGGTAATTCGCACCGTTTTCATCTTCCTCCGACACAAGGTGCCTGTTCCCATTGCCGAACACTCCGTTTAACCGATTTATTTCCTCATCCGACGGGAAAATCTCATCCGGACCGTAAAATCCGTTGTTTCTGAAATACAGCCTAAGCGAGGACAGATCTTCTATTGCCAACGCTTCCTTCAAGGCATCCAACAGACCGCCTTTCACATGCGCATACGCCGGCAAAACCAGACGCACGACATTTTTATCACCGAAACACGCCAAAACAAATTCCTTCCGATCGCTTTCAAACAAAATCCTCGCTTTCAGAGAACGATCATCATCGCCTTTTGGACGTCCTACCTCTTTCCCCTCGACCGTTTCCGTCGTTGAGAAATTCGTCAAATCAATCGTCGTATCCTCATTGGGACACAGAGCCGCAAGAGCCTCGTGCATGTTTTCACGACGATACCCCAGATGATCAAACAACACCTTACGCCCCCGTTCCGTAATAGTCTGATAGTGAGTCTCTGCTTTTTCGTCGGCACATTTTTGCATGAAAACCATTATCAGCCGTTCTGCCTGAGTTTCCGTGAAAAGCTCTTTGAGGAATAAACAACCCGACTGATAATAAGCACCATCCGGAAAAGCAAGGGTAACCTGCCCCCCGTTCTCTTCATAAATCAAAATTGTTCTGTTTAAATATTTCGAAAAACATCCAAAATCCTCAGAAAACAACGACTGACCTTTAATCCTGATACGTTGAGCGAAATTATCAACAGTATACTTTTCCTCAAACTTATCCACTTCGTCTTTTTTCTTTTTGGCCTCTCCTTCCGATGCGCCTCCTTCTACCACTTTTTTTTCTAAATCTTCCCAAGCTGTTACTACGCTCCGATAACCAGCTACCCACTGCAGAGGAAAGTTCTTATCCCTTTCTTTCACTGTGTTGTTGCGCATATCGTTTATAAACATATCCGCCGCGCCATTCCGCAAGTTCTGCATCTCCCCTGGATTTTCATCCAACGCTCCTATCGCCTCTTCATCATTCCCCTCTTTCAACGCAAGCGAGTTTCGTATCGACCACACACCACAGTCCCCACCGCCGGGATTATCAATAAGAGCCCCGTATTCGTTCAATCCACCGTTGATAATTTCGGCATCCGTTTTTTCCGGAGACAAATCACCATTCATACAGTAGTACAGAATGTGTTGGTGGGATTTGACTGCACTAGCGTTGCCTTCCTGACATTGTCTAAACACATCTTTTAGTCGCGGCATACATCTCTCAATAAACCGGCTTCCGCCCTTCAATAAATCCTTCTCTACTGCCTCATTCATGACAAACGACATGGCATCCTCCCATTGCAATTCACCACTAACGTCTCGTTTCACGCCTCTAAAACAAGCGAAGTCACGAAAACGTTCCGACAATCCTCCCGTGAATTCATCAAAATCTCTATCAACTCTCTCCTTATATTTCTGGTTAAATGCTTCACTTTCCTCCGAATCCCTTGCATTCTTCTTGAAATCGTCATATGCATACCCCTCCTTAAATTCCTTAATCCTCTCTTCTTTAGAAAGCTCCCCCTCCAGGATGGCCATAAGCGCTTCATGCGGATCCTCAAACTTTTCATCCCCTTCCTCCTCTTCTTTTTGCTCCTCGTCTTCCTCATGCTCTTCTTCCTGTTCTCCCGCCGAGAAGTAACCTTCATCGTTCGCCTCTTCTTTCTTCAACGAATCGCCATATTTCCATCCAATCAACTCTCTACACGAGGCAAACCGGACTACGTCTTTATCACCCTCAACCGGAAGAATGGTAAAATCATCACCCCATACTTTGTCCTTATTAAAAACTCTGCAGAAACTCACAACATCATCGGTATCAATATTCACGTCTTTGATGATGGCAGTTTGCCTTTCTTTACACGCCTCACAAATGCGATGCAGGAAGCCTGCGAGGTCTGCGAGGTATCTTTTAGAAATATGTCTATGTCCATCATTCGAATACTGAATCCGCAAAGATTTTACTTTACTATCTTTACTCAGGATGGCATCCACAAGCCCCTCCAGACCAATCAAGCGCAATACCTCAAGCGATACCTCGTGCTGAGCTTTCTCTTCGGCAAACGACCGTTTCAGTTCATCCATTGCTCGCCAGCCTCTGAAAAGCTTCATGTACTCCTCCGCACCCTTCCGTGCTTCTTCGGTAACCTGTTTCTCAGGGAATTGCGGGAGCAAACCGGAAATGCTGTTTGCCATGCAGTACGAATCCACCTCCGGCGTATATGTCCTTCCGTTCTGTTTAAGCGGCTTAAACGTCCAGCGGATTGCAATACACTTCTTTTTTCTGTTAAACTCGTCGTTCCGATCCGTAGCATACGTGTCATTCGGATCATAGAAGGAGACAAACCACGCCTTCGCATCGGATTTTCTGATAGCAAACACACAACCATTTGCGCTCAATCCATAGGCAACATACTCCCCGTTGTTAACACTGTGATAACTAAAATCGTAGGGCCTGCCGAACGTGTCATCCACGATCTCGATTCCGGCGTCCTTTTGGTGGTCATTATAGCCTTTTTTGCTAATATCCACCCCGTCCTCGGTATAAACAAAAGTCTTCCCCTTTACTATAGTGTCCCATTTAGGACTTCCTATGATGGATGACCGAAACATCTTATCGATCAACCATGTATGCAAAAAATAGTTACGGGTCCCGGGGTTACCTTTATTTGCATACAACTGGCCATCGTAAAAACAAACCGCATCCAAAACTTGGAGCTCCTCTTCGCTCAATTTCGAAATTTTGCTTTCTTCCTGACCAAAAAAATCACGGATTTTCGCCTTAACCCCATCCGGCAAAACTCCGCAATCCATACAATCGCTTATGTATTGTAAATCATCCCCCATTACTCTGTCGTTCACGGCATCATACGCAAAAATCAGCGGCCTGGAAATATTAGACATGGTACGCCATTCGAATCTACAAATCGCCCCCGTACTAGTAAAATCCTCTTGCGTTTCACCGAGAGCTTTGAAAATCTCATCCTTCGAGTAACACAAGCCCGTTAAATAAGGCGTCAGTATACACTTCGTCGTTCCGCCCGTATATTGCACCGTGAACACTTCACCGTTCATGGCCTCTTCTATCGGACGGTCGGGGAAATACCAAACGGGTTCACGCCCTTCGTCGCCTCCACCACTTTCTGCAATTTTTATATACACTTCGTTAAATTTCCAACCGTTCAGGATCAAGCGTTTCACGAAACGCTTGCGCTCCTCTATCCACGGCGAATCCCCATCCACGTCTTTCGGCACACCGGGAATAATAAAATACGAAAATCCCTTTAAAAGTTCGTCCGGCATCTTAAGAAGCAACTCAGGATCAATTCCCAAGTCTATTCGTCTGAAATCAAATACTCCACGGTTTACCGGATTCTCCACATACGCCTTATACGCATCGCTGTCTTCCAGAAGAGCCTTTAATCTCTCCTCCGCATTCGCCCACTTTTCCTCTTCTTCTTCCGACGGATTGTTTTTTAACCATTCAATCCAATCACTATACGGGGCAAACCGGACTACCTTGCCCCCAACTGGCAAAATGCAAAAATTACCAGATGCGCTGCCCTTATTAAAAACTCTGCAGAAAGACACAACATCTTCGGTATCAATATTCACGTCTTCGATGATGGCAGCGTTATTCTTTTCGCACACCCCACAAATGCAACGCAGGAAGTGTTCGAGCTCTGCTTCAGGCATCCATTCCTCATCCGAATAGTAAATCCGCAAAGATTTTACTTTACTATCTTCACTCAGGATGGCATCCCTAATCCCCTCCAGACTAATCAAGCTTAATACCTCAAACGATACCTCGTGCCAAGCTTTCCCTTCGGCAAACGACCGTTTCAGTTCATCCATTGCTTGCCAGGCTCTGAAAAGCTCCATGTACTCCTCCGCACTCTTCCGTGCTTCTTCGGTAACCAGTTTCTCGGAGAACTGCGGGATCAGGGCAGGAATCTTGTTTGCCTTCTGATACGATTCCGCCTCCGGCGTATCTTTTTCTTCATCCCCGTCCTTATACCTCAATGACTTAAACGTCCAGCGGATTGCAATACATTTCTTTTTCTTGTTAAATTCCTGATTCTGATCGTTTTTACCACCAACAGCGGCATTCGGATCATAGAAGGACACAAACCACGCCCTTGCATCGGTTTTCTCAATTCGAAACCAACAATTATCGCCACTCATACAATAGTCAAAAGTAGGAGAATTATGATAGCTAAATCCATAAGGCTTGCCGAACGTATCATCCAAAGCTCGGATTCCGGCACTCCCCTGTACTTCACTCTCTCTATTTGCGCTGATGTCCTCACCGTTCACATCATAAATGAAAGTCGTTCCCGGAACCAAACGATCGCATTTTGGATTACGTCTGTCACATAATCCTTCGGAAGACTGAAACATTTTGTCTATCAGCCATGGATGTAAAAAATAATTGCGGGAACCTTTTCCCTGACCACCAGTATACAACTCCTCCCGATAAAAACAGACCGCATCCAAAACCTCGACGCTCCCTTTGTCGTCTTCCCCAACAATATCTTTGATTCTCTTCTGAACGCCTTCCGGAACATCTGTAAGCGACAAGTGGCGAGTTATATACTGATCATCTTTTAAACCACCCATTTCATTTGTATACGCGTACGCAAAAATAAGCGGCAAACGCAACATGCTTTCCGTCTGTCGACATTGCAACAGCATTTCATATTTTCCATACTTATATACGTAATCATCCGCCTTTTCTCCGAGATCTTTATAAATCTCCTCATTCGAGTAACACAATCCCGTCAAATAAGGCGTCAATACACACTTTGTCGTTCCGCCCGTATATTGCACTCTGAACTCTTTGCCATCCAAAGCATTCTGTAAGCCGTTTTCGTCAGGGAAATACCAACCGCGAACAACTAAATCCCGCACAAAACTCGCCCTATCGTTATCAACACCCCCGGGCAAAGCGGGAATTATAAAATACCTAATTGTTTTCATCGCTTCCTTGGATAGATAAAACAGTTGGCCATAATACAACGGACTACCTACTCCACGCTGTTCGAAATCAAAATCCACGCTGAAGTTTGACAAATATGTTTTTCTCTCTTCCTCACTGAAGTTTCCCCCCTCCTTCACATATTCTTCCCTTTGTTTTTTATACCACTCCGTTTCGGGCAACTTTAGCAATATATCTTCCAGGTCGAGTATTTTTTCATACTCATTCTTTCCGAACCTGTCACTACCAGTCGCCGACCCTCTTTCCTCTTTCTCTTCCTCTTCCGACCTGTCGGATAGTTCCACTGTTATTTTTTGTGGTACCGATATTTCCCACTCGCCTCCTGCTCCGGTGTCAACAATTCTCAATCCATCCTCCTCACACTTCTTCTTAAACTTCTCATTATCCGTAGCAAAAGAAATACCCTTTGCTTCCCGAATATCAGACGGCAATAGTCCTGGTATCTCATCTTGGTCTTCAAGCACAACCATCGACACCTGTTTCCCTGGCCACATCTCATTGTGTCGATTCAAGATACCAATAATATCACTGCCTAAAAGCAACTTACGTTCTAAGCAATCACACAGTAGTGGAATGTAAGAAACAAAGAACAGACCATTTTCATCCGCCAGTTTATCAGATGCAACAAGTTCTTTAAAATAATCCGCCTGACTTTTGGTCAATCTCCCGTCATCCAAAACAAAGATCGTAGATATCCTACCGATCTTCCTACTATCATGGTCTCTTATCAAAAATCGCCGGTCTTTACCATCAATGTCATGTTTCCCTCGGACGACAAACACCATTCCTTTACCAGACGCCATTTCATCCGCCGACAATTCAATCAAAGGTTCCGGATTTTCAAAGCTCTCATAAAGAGACCAAGGACCCATTTTTTCCCCTTCGGCTGTCGCATTCCGCTGCAACAACATATTCACGAAGGACTTACCGTTCAAAACTTTACGCTTCAGATCGGAGATCAATTTTTTATCCAGAAAGAAACCATTTTTGTCGATTTCAAACGAATATACACGCCCCTCAACCCTCTCTTTTCCCTTGTCTTCGGGTTTCTCCGGGACAACTTCCGGTTCTTTATCCTTAAAGGCAATAAGCAGATTACCGCCATACTTCCTTTCCATGTCATTCCTGCCGGGCTGCACCTCGACAACAATACCATCGGCCTCTTCCCACTTATCCATTAGACCGGCACCGCACAATACACACAGACGCAAGTTTGGATTACGGTTCTCCCGCGATACAACATTTCGCAAGGTCGTAAACAGGTTTTCCTTTACCCTGTTTAGGTCCTTATCATTCGGCTTCCACTTCAGCGTCAGGGTTTTAACCTTACATTCCGACCCTGCTGCCAGACCTACGATTTCCTGTGAAGCAAAAACATCATAACACTCATCCTCAACTTCGTAATCTTGCTCCTTCGCGAACTGGTCATTCAATTTTTCAATCAAACGCTTCCTGCGATCTTCCGCACTTTCTTCATGATGTTCTTTAACATTAGGAGGAACAGGCGGCGCCATCTTCAAAACACCAGTATTCACCTTGCCTTTGTTATTCGCAATGGAGTCTTTATAACCTTCTCCTTTTTCATCTTTTTCGAAATTCAATTTCTCTTCGTTTAACGAATCTCGCTTTTCTTCGACTCTCGGTTCTTCTTTTTTACCCTCTTTCTTCTCGTCCTTCTTCTCAATCTCGTTCTCGTCCTTCTTCTCCTTCTTCTCAATCTCCTCCTTGTTCTCAATCTTCTTCTCAATCTTCTCCTCCTTCTCCTCAATCTCGTTCTCGTTCTTCTTCTCAACCTCTTCCTTGTTCTCAATCTCGTTCTCGTCCTTGTTCTTAAATTGATCGCCCTCGTTCTCCTCAATCTCGTTCTCGTTCTTCTTCTCAATCTCTTCCTTGTTCTCAATCTTCTTCTCGTCCTCCTCAATCTCGTTCTCTTCCTTGTTCTCAATCTGCTCCTCCTTGTTCTCAATCTCGTCCTTCTCAATCTCGTTCTCCTTGTTCAGATTTTCTTCTTTCTTATCTAAATCCTCTTTTTCTTTATCCAAAGCATCCTGCTCCTTCTTCAAATCTTCCAGCCGACGCTTTTCTTCCTCGTTTAATTCTTCTTTCTTCTCCAACTCCGACTGCAGTTGATCAAGTTTCTTCTGTTTTTCTTCCAACTCCTGCCGCTGCAAATCCAACTTTTCCCGCTCTTCCGCCAACTCCTGTTGCTCCATTTTTTCGTCGTTACCCTGTTCGAAAGAAAGCTGCTCTCCGCCCGCATCAGAACTCGAAGAACTGAAAACATCAGATCCGCTGACATCCGAAGAAGCATCCGTATTTTCTCCGTCTGATTCGAGGCTCTCATTCTTCACCTCTTCCGGCTGTTTTTCCTCCGACACCTCCTCCTGCGCTGGCTCTTCCTTCTCTGCTTCGTTTCCCTTTTTCTCTTCGACCTCCTGTGCTACGTTCTTAAAAGCTTCCAATGCTTTATTTTTTTCTCCGGCGCCCGAGGATTCCGCACCTTTGGCACCCGCTTTTTCTCCGACACCCTGTACCTTCATGCGCAAACGACCTGCTTCATCAGAGACCGCAACCTCCTGCAACGAACCATCGCCGCTCACAACCGCATCCGTTCTGGAATTTTGCCGCACAAGATAGACTGAACCTACTGTCGTTACGACGACTATTCCTGACACCACCGCATGGGTTTTAACAACCACAATTAGCGACTGTAATACCTTTGTAATAAATGTACCCATATAACAAAATTACAATATGCTTTTAGACTATACGATTTTCAGGCGTTTTGTAAATAAAAAATTTCAATCTCTTTAAAATCTTCCGTACCCAGCCGTTTTCAACCCGCATCGAATACGATCAAAAAAACGTCGAATGTTTAATTTATACCAGAACCGACGGGAACCATATCTAAACGCATATCTCTCGCTGAAGTTATCAAAAAAATAAGCCAAGAGCAAGGGCAAACGCCGCTCATGCCCCCCTATACCATCCCCAACTGCATTTTGCCGGCTTCGGAAATCTTCTCCTGCGACCATGGCGGCTCCCAGACCAGCGAAATATCCACCGACGTAATGCCCTTCAAAAACCCCAGGACATCATAGATGTTCGAAAAAATGTGCGGTCCCATCGGACATGTCGGCGAAGTTAACGTCATTTCGATGGCAACCTTAAAGCCTTTTTCGACGGCTTCGGCGGGTTTTTTGAAAAAACGCTTACAAACACCGAGCTTCTCCGTCTTTTTGATCGCTTCCTCCGTCAACGTGACATTATAAACCAGACCCAAATCGACGATATTGACGTGCATTTCGGGATCGTCCACGGTCTTCAACAATTCCCAAATGCGCGCCGAAAGCTGCTCTTTGTCGCTCTCCACCGTTCGATATTCAGTCCTCCGCCGTCACCATCGCGACGTTCGTCGGGAACGCTTCGCCCGCCAAACCGTACAGGAAACCGTCCAGGAAAAGTTGTTTCGCGGTTTCGGGTTCCAATCCGCGCGCCTGCAGGTAAAACAAAACTTCCCGCGGCAACGGTTGCGTCGCGGTTCCATGAGACGCACGCACGTTTTTATTCGCAATATGCATCAGCGGGCGCGCGCACACGCGACCGTTCGGCGTCAGGATGTAATTCAAATTTTTTTGTTCCAAAACAGCATCAGCGGCGGACGGCTCAACGGTTCCGTCGTAGGTCAGATGCAAAAAGCCCTTATCTTCGATGACCGAATGCACGCGACAGTTTGAAGACGTTTGCGGTGCGTGATGAACAATCGATATCTGTCCATCGTATTCGAAAGAGGCTTTCAAATGCAGACCATCCTTCCATTCGACGGATGACTTTGTGCCGTTGAGATGAACAACAAGCGTATTCTTTAAATTCTCCGATACCGTTCCGACCGAGATATGACGCAGGTGCGCTTCTTTATCCAAATCGAATGTCGCTTTGTACGAACGGGGATCGTTCAAATGCAATAAAGAAGCTTTCTCGCACAGGTGATAATGTACCTCCGAACATTGTTCGATAATCGCAACCTGCGTGTTTTTTCCGAGACGAACGTACAGAGGACTTTCGGAGGCTTCAAACGCGAACCGTTGCTCCGAAACATACCCGTCGTTGAAACGAAAGCTGTCGTCTTCCCACACACCGAACGGTTGCGGTTTTCGGAACGGCAGAAGGACGGAAGACGGTACATCCATATTCCTTGTTATTCTACGGATTTAAAAAGAAACTTGGCAATTCAACAACGTATGATTCATCACCCTCTCTTTATATATAGTACCGCCGCTCAACCGACCGCATTCTCGACTTCCATGTCGATGAGGCGCTTCAGCTCCACGCCGTATTCCAACGGGAACGACTGCACTAAATCATTCACAAAACCGTTGACGCTCAAACTCATCGCCGCCGCACGGTTCAATCCGCGTTGTTGCAGGTAAAACAATTTCTCTTCATCCACCGACGCAACGCTTGCTTCGTGTTTGATCGAATGCGCATCGCCCGAAACCTCGACCGTCGGCAAAGTTCCGGTGGGGCTGTGTTCGCCCAGGAGCAACGAATGGCACTCGGTAACGTTTTTGCAGTTTTTTAATCCCTGCTTTACGAAAACCTTGCCGCGGTAGCCCGCCCAGCCGTCATCGACGGAAACGGATTTCGAAACAATGTTCGAAGTCGTATCGTCCGCCAGATGAAACACGCGCGCGCCCGTGTCCTGCCGTTGCCCGTGATGCGCCAATGCCAACGAGAGCACTTCGCAACGGGCTCCGCGACCTTTCAATAACACCCCGGGGTATTTGAGCGTCAATTTTGACCCGACGTGACCGTCCATAAAACGCACATCGGCATCTTCTTCCGCCCAGCCGCGAATGGTGACCGCGTTTATCACGTTGGTCGACCAGTTCTGAACGGTTATAAATTGCAACTTCGCATTTTTCTTAACGACAAACTCCACCACCGCCGCATGGAGGTTCTGCGTATCGTACGACGGCGCGGTACAGCCTTCCATAAACGTCAACTCCGCGCCTTCGTCCACGATAATGAGCGTCCGTTCGAACTGACCGGAACGTTCGGCGTTGATGCGGAAGTACGCTTGCAACGGCTGTTGTACTTTTACGTTTTTCGGAACATAGACAAAACTGCCGCCGCTGAATACCGCACCGTTCAACGCCGCAAAACGATTGTCGGTCGGCGGGACAATTTTCGAAAAATACGGCTTAAACAGCTCGCCGTACGTACAAAGACCTTCGCGGGAATCGGTAAAAATAACGCCTTTGTTCTCCAGATATTCCTGCATTTTGGCATACGCCGCTTCGCTGTCGAACTGCGCTTCAACGCCTGCCAGAAATGCCCGCTCCCGCTCCGGTACGCCCAAACGCTCAAAGGTCGTCTTAATGTTCTCGGGAACGTCTTCCCAACGCCGCTGCGGTTTTTGCCCCTCCGCCACATAGTAACGCATGCGGTCGAAATCCACATCATGCAATTCCGACGGAACCCAATCGGGCAGGGAGGAATTTTTGAAAACTTTTAAGGCATTGAGACGAAATTGTAAGAGTTCCGGCGGTTCGCGCTTCGTCTCCGAAATAAAACGTACCGTCGCTTCGTTCAAACCGAACCCGTCTGCCGTCGAAAGTGTCATATACATCCCGATGGTGCCGTACGAAACCGCCGCCGTCAAAGGCTTTCCGATTTACCGCATGTCGGCTTAATGCTCTGTTTTTATTTATTAAATTTTTTTATGACGATTTGCTTGAAATCTTCGCCTTTCAATCGATACCACACGGAACCGTTGAAGTGTTCGCACGCCAACCGCAGATTTAAATTGTTTTTGTTATAAACAAAAACCCGATCGTTCGCTTCTCCGCCCCATAAGGTGACCGTGCGATCGCTTTCGATTTTGAAAAAGAGCTCGTTTATCTTAAAAGCCGCAAGATCGGAAGCGCAACAAACACGTGATACACGGGGTGTTTTCCCGAATAAATCCAAACCGAGCGTGACCGACATTTCCGGCTCCGGCCGAAGATACGGTTTTTGTTGCCTTCCGAAGCGACCGCCGACATGTCCGGTTTCGGAGCTCTGCATCACAAAAAATTTAAAACCGTCGTCGGTTTGAACAAACGAAAGATTATAATCTTCCGCGTGCAACGAAACACACACGGCATGAAGCAAAATGATAAAAATACCCGCATTTTTCACGGCCTTTAAAAAATACCGCATGGATGTTTTCTTAAAACGCATACCGAATTCCGATAAAATTATTCCCGCAATCGTCATTTTTTTCTTATAAAATACCTCGGATCATCGTCGAAAAAATCGTTGTTTTCCCGTTCCTTTTTTCGATCCGACGATTTTGATGCCGGTTTGGGAAACTTTATCCGATCAATGGGTTTATTGCTGAACCACGGATGCTCATTGTAAGGATTGAGGATGGTAAAATCCGATTTGCCTTCATGATTCATCACCTGCACATCTCCCTTCAGGTTGTCGAAATTCACATGAAACGAAGGTTCGTTCTCTTTTCGCAACGGTGTTTGATCCCGCATTTCGACAAAAAACTTATCGTTGTTTGGAAAGTCTTTCTGTTGCGTATTTTTACTCCAAAGCGTCACGTGCCGATCACCCGTTAAAATAAAAGCACGTCCTTTAATCTCAAATGTTACAACGGTACCCGCAGAAACCACTTCGGTCACCTCTCCCCAGGGGGAGACGGATGTTTCATGTTCGTTACTCGAAGAAATCTTCCCCGTTATGCTCGTAAATTCACCGACAACCTGCACCTCGAAGGAATACAAATCCTCCCGCTCGCGCACCAGGGTAATATAAAACTGGTCGCCGTGCAAACCGACCATCGTCATCACCCATCCGAATGTCAAAATCCAAAAACGTTTCATATCACCGGCAACATGCCGTTTATATTGCAGCACTTTTCATGCCAACCGGCTCCAAACGCAAACCGCACCACCCAAACGCTCGAAAGCCTTTTCGATCGCCGGAAGCCGCTTCGTCAAACACCGCAACCCGCTTGGGGTATGATATTACATTGTGCTTAACCGCCCGTTCTCCAACCGCCACATCGCCGTCGGTTCGCATCGATGCGCAAAATCTTCGTTGTGGGAAACAATAATGAAGCCCGTCGTCGGTCGCAATTCGCGAACGGTCTGCAATACCAATTCACGCGCTTCCGCGTCCAAGCCGCTGTCGATTTCGTCCAAAAGCGCGAATTGCGGGCGCAAAAATTTTAATTGCAACAATTCGAAACGCTTTTTCTCGCCGCCGGAAAACCCGACGTTCACGGCGCGCGCGGTAAACGTTTTCGGCAATCCGAC
Source organism: Verrucomicrobia bacterium UBA3222 (assembly GCA_002363035.1). Lineage (GTDB taxonomy): Bacteria > Verrucomicrobiota > Verrucomicrobiia > Opitutales > UBA9783 > UBA3222. The sequence goes on along the minus strand of DEWA01000015.1, from coordinate 3,480 downwards.
CGCTTCCAATAACGAATAGAGTTCTTTGTAAAAATCCGTCGCGCTCGCTTTGTGCAACGGATGCTTCGGAAAAAACTTCAAAACCGTCCGCAGGAAATTCGCAACCGTCAAACCTTCAATCTCGCACGGCGATTGAAATGCCGCAAAAAGCCCGTGTTGTGCACGTTTCTCGGGTGTCCAATCCTGAATTTCCTTGTCATCAAGCCAAATCCTCCCACCCGATAACGCATACTGCGGATTCCCGATTAACGCCTGCAACAGCGAACTCTTCCCGGCACCGTTAACTCCCGAGAGAACATGAACTTCTCCCGTCGAAAACAGGGAACTTACATGCTCAAAAATAATCTTCTCCCCGCGCCGCAACGTTAAATCTTCAAGCACAAGGGCTGACATCATCTTTATTCGAACGCAACGCCCGTCCGTTGTCAACGCGATCCCCAATCGGAAACATTAAACGGGCGTATTTTAACGACGCCGCAATAAAAACAATGTTCCGACGTACCGCATCCTTTTAAGCCGCGACGATCGGAGCCGTTCGCGCCGATGATTGCACAAACGGATGAATACTCAATGCCAAAATATATGGATACCCAACCGAAAAAAGCGGTTCGAACGTTGAAACATGTCGTTTCCGCATTTTTCGGCATAACGCTCCGCCCGTTATACCGCGGAGTTGCGTCAAACGGGTATTCCCATTTGAAAAGAAACAAATAATGATGAAAAAGTTTCCTTTAACGGAAATTTTTTGAAAAAACTTGCAATTTGTTCTCAATTTTATCCGCATAAAAGTATGCGAAAGAAATTGTTTTATGTTGCCTGCTTTTTGTGTACGGGAGGGCTTGCGGTGCCGACGGTTTTCGGGAAAGAACCGACGTATAAAGAGTTATGGGAAATCGCAAAAGAAGCGTGCACGAAAAATCTATGGAAACCGGAAGTCAAAGATCCGAACGCCACCGAAGGACTACGTTACCTTGTGCATCCCGACCGGGACATAAACGCCTGGTGGTATCTTTCCCGCGATATCCTTTACTACAGCGAAGTCGACAATACATCGAAGATTTTCAGGCAACAGTTATCCAACTTTAAAGATTTGATCAAAAAATGCGAAAAGGATGTTTTGCCGGAGTGGAATACGGAGGAATGGGATTTCGGAACGGAGGCAATTCTTCACAATACGATTAAGAATGCCCGCAAAACGGAGAGCATCCTTAAAGTTTTTGAGACTTCAAACTTGGATCAATTAGTGCCTTTTGGATCAATTAGTGCCTTTCCTTATGGGAAAAATGCAACCGTTCGCCGAGAAGCGGGATCTTGAATTTCTCAAAGCGATTGATGCATTCGCAAAGGAACTCCGTGCATTTTATGAGCATCTGCGGGTAATTCAATCGGAAACGGCGAAAACGGAAATTTCTCCCGAAATGCTGGAAAAACTTTCAAAAACATTTACAGAACGACAGAGTGCTTTACTGGAGACATTTCAGGCGCCGATATCCGATAAAAACTCCCTTAAAACGTATCTCAGAGCCGATTTTTTGGAAGTTGTGAACGGTTGCGCGTTTGTGAAAAAATTCAATGCCCTGCGGCGCGAGGCATCATTTAAAAGGTTTTAAACCGAAGGATTTTAAAGCGGAAGAAGAGAAAGCAAAAGGAAACTTTGGTATTCTCGGATTGGATATGAATCTTGTGAAGTATCCGAAGCTGTTCATGCAGCGTGAGAAGGCAGGAAAGTTTCTGCAGGAGGAAGTCGAATATTTTGTCGGAGAAATTCGTTCCGCTTACAAACGCATCGGGGAGGTAACGGAAGCAAATTTTATCGGTGCTTTGGAATTTCTTTACGAGTTGACGGAAGAGGCATGGATATGTGAGTGTTTCGATCCACGGTCGGTTATGCAAGCGTTTAAGGAAGTTATGTTGGAGTGTGACATCGAAATACTGATAAACGAATATAAACCGAAACCGGAAACCAACAAACTTCATGAAAGATTCATAGTTTTAAGAAAAGAAAAAGGCATCAATACGGATGCAGTTGAAAAAGACATTTATAATACTTATGTCGCACACTTCGAAAACAACGTCAAAAGATGCTTTTATGCATCGGTAACAACCTATTGGGATTTTATAAATCACCAAATTTCCTTCATAAAGACCGTTCGCCAAATGGAGGAAAACGATCCGGAAGATGCAGAGACAGCGTTTGAAAACGCCAAAAAGCAGGCGCTCGAATGGTGTAAAAAACGGGAAGAATATCGGAAAAAATTTTTGGAAGCCATTGCTGACTTTTATAACACATTCTTCGGTTGGAAGAAGGAAGATTGTCAGGTGAATAACGGTAAAACTTTCGGATCTTTAAAAAAGCCGAAATGTTTGCGTATTTTGCGTCAACGACTGCAAGCCTACGGTTTATGGGAGGAACCACAGGCAAAAACGGAAGAAGAGGTTTCGCAAAATCCGAACGACAAGGAACAGAATACCATTGTTGAAGATAAAAAGGAACCCGAAACGATACAAAAGGAAACGATACCGCAGGAGGGCACTCAATTGTCAAACGAAAAAGAAGTTGCAAAGCCAACGCGGACACGTCGCGTTAACAACGACGGATAGCAACAACGGCGGCGCGATCGGTTGTCGTAAAGAGCAATCGCGGGGATATCGCAGAGCACAGGCGGTTGCCATCCGACGGAGGGAGAACGAGTAATTGCCGACTCTTTGCAGATTTCGTTTATGCGGCTTCGTTGATGAAGTCGCAAAGCACATTGCAAAAAAGAACAGTACTCGCAGTTTTGTCGCCTGCCACCAAACGCACCACATACGGATGTCGTTCAAATATCGACGGACACGGACGACGGAGAACGGAGTAGGAAGCGTCGTTGCTGGAAGTCCTGTAAGGCACGAACATCCGCGCAAACGGGGTAAAAAAAGATTGAGGCCGTTCACGGTCGACGGTGTCGGATTACATCCGAAAGCACCATCCTTCGAAGTTGACGGCGATGGCGCGATTGAAGGAGAGATACCGTCCGAAGCCGACAACGATGTCGGGTGCCTGCCTTAAGCAGGCGGTTCGAAGCAGGCGCAATCCGAAGCAATCATCGATATTGCTTGCATATTCCATCGGATTTTACTTGAAGATTATTTAATACTCGTGTTAGATAGAACCGTGTTCAATCGACTGAAAAACGCTTTTATCACGGGTCTGCTGGTGTTGATGCCGCTGGGGATCACGTTTTTCGTCGCGCAATTTCTTTTGGAGAAAATCGGGAAACCCGCGAGTGCTTTGTTTTTCGCACCGTGGAGCTCCTTCCTTGATATACAGTGGTTGGGATGGATGGCGGAAGTCATTGCGGTGCTGATTGTCGTTTTGCTCATCACGGCGTTCGGCTGGCTTTCCAATTTCTTTTTCGGTCGCCTGTGCCTCGCCCTGACGGAACGTTTTATCAAGAAAATCCCGTTCATCAGTACCGTCTACAACACGGTGAAGCAAAT
>DEWA01000022.1 GCA_002363035.1 Verrucomicrobia bacterium UBA3222 | reverse complement strand
ATTTTATTATTATTAAATTCTTTTAAAAAAACAAGATGACGCGGGAAATTTACGAAGCGCAAACCGCCGCACGCAAAGCGGCATTGAGGGAGAAACTGCTGCAATTATTGCCGACGGGAGAAATTTACAAAACCCTGGAAATCGGTTGCGGGCACGGACATTTTTTGGTGCGTTACGCGCAGGCGCATGCGGAACGGTTTTGCCTGGGAATTGATTTGATTGCGCAACGATTGGCGGCGGCGCAACGCAAAGCGCAACGGGCGGAAGTATCAAATGTTCACTTTCTGAAAGCGCGCGCGGAGGAACTGCTCGGATGTCTGCCGATGGGTTTTTTATGGAACGAAATTTTGGTGTTTTATCCCGATCCGTGGCCGAAAAAACGCCATCATAAGCATCGGCTGTTGCAGGAAGCGTTTTTGTCGCAATTATCACAACATATCGTTCCGAACGCGCGGTTGCATTTTGAAACCGACGACGGCGATTACTTTGAAGCCGTTTGCGATTGTGTTGCGCAACATCCGAATTGGGAACGTGTGGATGAACATGTTTATAAGGTCGACACGCTTTTTGCCGAGCGTACGGGACGAAACGGAAAACACGCGGTGTTTGCGTGCGTGAAGGCGGGCGATAAGGAAGCGGGAAATACGACGGAGCAGGTTTGTGTTTAAGATGTTATCGTTCCGCTTCCGCATCCAACCGAAAGCTTAATAATTGCCGAAATGAGGTTTTGTCAAAAACTTTTAACAAAATAAGATAAAACGCAACGGCGGCGGTAATAAGCGCACTCAAAAGCAATGCATCGCGGGTTTTGCCGAGCGACCACGGAAGAGTGTTTGAGGCAAAATAAAGAGAAATCGCAAACAAAACAAAGCCCATCCACGGCAATTTTCGGAAAATGCGCAACGTACCGCGGAGGTCGGAGTATTTTTGTTGCAGGAAATAAATTTGCAGGAACCATTGAAGTGCGTTGCTGACAAGAGAGGCGAGTGCGAGACCCGCAACACCGAACGGTTTCATCAGCATAACGGCGCAAAGTACGTAGGCAACGAGGGTATAAACGGAAATTTTAACAGGCGTTTTGGTATCCTTATGCGCGTAAAAGATGCGTGCGAACAGTGCCGTTAAGCCGAATAAAGGCAAACCGAGCGCGAAAATTTTCAGCAACGGAACCACTTGGCGAATATCCGCTTGCGAAAATTTTCCCCAGTGAAAGCAGAGCGTTAAGATGGGCTCCGCGAGCATAAACAAACCGACGGCGGCGGGGATGAGGAGCAACAGCAACAGACGAATGCCGTTTTGAAGCAAAATTTTGGAGGAACGGGTGTCGTCTTTGGCGATAAGAAGCGAAAGTTGCGGGAAAACGACCGAAAAGATCGAGAACGAAAACAAACCCAGCGGCAATTCGAGGAAGCGGTTGGCGAGATACAGAAACGACGCACCGCCGTCGTCAACGGTATAGGCGAAAAAACGTCCGAGCAGTGCGTTCAGCTGAAACACCGCCGCGCCGAAAACGCCCGGCAGGAATAATTGTCCGACGCGCGTCACATCCGCATCGCTTTCTAAACAAAACTTTAAGCGAAAACCGTTGCGTTTTAGTTGAAGTTTCGGGAGAAAGTACTGCAAAAAGCCGCCGATGACCACGCAGACGGACAAAAGCGAAACCTGCATGTGTGCCGTTTCGCACAGCGGGCACAGGGCGAGCCCGATGAGAAACGAAAGGTTCAGCAAAACGGGCGAAAATGCCGTCAGCGAGAACTTATTGAGTACGTTCAGCGCGCCGTTCAGCAATGCCGCGGTGCAAATGAACCACAGGTACGGCAACATCCACAAGGTCAAAAACAGTACCGTCCGCCATTTGGGCGACGGCATCACCGTTTGTCCGATGCTCAATGTAATCATGCCGATCCCGACGGCAAGTCCCAGCCAAATGCCGAAGCGCGTGAAAAATTTACTCAAAAAATCGCCGACCGTCTGTGGTTGTTGGGCGTAACGTTGCGCGAAAACGGGGATGAACGCCGCACTCAGAGCACCTTCGCCGCACAACCGACGGAACAAATTCGGAAGTGCGAAGGCAATCAAAAACGCGGATGCTTCCCGCGAAGAGCCCAGAACGGCGAAAAAAACAATATCCCTCAGAAATCCGAGGATCCTTGAACAGAGCGTCCCCGTTACTAACTTGAGCAGGGCGCTCATTGCGTCAGTTAAGCGGGATCAATGCATCCTTTTTTACCCAACCGTCTTCCTGGTTGAGCGTGCTGACGAAATAAAAATCCGCCGCCTCGGAGCGAATTTTGCAACAGGTGCCCGCCGCCCAATCGTAACGCATCGGGCTTTTGTCGCCGGGTGCGTAATGCCCGACGGTTTTTTCCGGCAACAGACAAAGATTTTCGTACGGTTTGTTCAGGAAAATCAGCGTCAGTGTTACGATGAAACATCCGCAACACATTACGGCGAATGTTAAGAGAACTTTGCTTTTCTTTACGACACAATGATACAGCGCAAAACCGACGAAAATCCAGAAAAACGCGGCGCAACTCCAACACCAGGTGCATTTGGAAAGTACCCGAAACGCCGTATGATACCACGGAAACGGCGGTTTTGAAAGACCGGGATATTCCTCAAAAAGCTCCGTGAGTGCTTTTTTATTGAGTGCCCAACGCGGTTTCAGCGTTTCGGCTTTTAAGAAACACGCCAACGCATGCCCCGGCTTGGAAAGGTTCGCATACGTTTGTCCCAGATTATAATACAGCTGCGGACTTTTCCCGAGCGCCAAGGCTTTTTGGTAGGATTCAACGGCAAGGTCGAATTTTTTTTCGCCGAAATACCCGTTTCCGATCTGTGCCAACTGTCGCGTTTCCGACAGGGCATCGGCGTGCAGATTGACGGTGAGACAAAACGTTCCGAGTACCGAGGTGACCCGTAATGGGTTGGAGAACGGGAATTTTTTGCCGAAAAAGCACTTTGAACAACGGAAACGCTTGTGAAAGAAAGAAAAAATCGGGTTGAGGGAGTGATTTTTGACACTTTTCAAACAATTTCCCGTGCTGCTAAGTGCATTTTTTACTGCTTCGGAGCACTTTCCCGAATAACATCCGACCTCAACTTGCCCGTCGGATGCGTTCCGTGTGTTCATCCCTTCGAAACGTCGGGAAACCCTTCGTAACATTTTAAAAAACATTCTCATGAAAGTGCCTCCAACAGTTTCAGAATTTCATCCAACGAACTCGGACAATCAATCTTCATGCATCCGAAGCGGCTTTGTTGATAAGTTTGCTCCAAGGTTCGAAGTTGATTTTTTTGTGCATCCGAAAGCGGACACTGTGGGTTTTGCAACAGCGCGTCAACGGACGTCTGCTTTTGCTTTAACACGAATTCAATCCACGCATGCGCCGCCGCATACACCGCCGCGCCGTCCTTCTTCGCAAACGCCTCGTCCAAAGATTTACGCAATGCGCTCGACTGCTGTTTGGACGCCTTTTGCGTAACGTAACTTGCCGTGTGCGTCCTCCGATAACGCAACGTACCGAGCGTCATGATGGTTCCGATGAGACACTGGACTGCCCAGAAGACCAATGACGAGGGCGTTGATACCTGCGTGATCGGCTCCATGGTGATCGTGTGTTCGTGTTGAACGCGGGCGGGTGTTTTCGCTTTGCTCGGAGCATCGGTCGGCGACGTAACGCTTGACGGCGAAAATTGACGAATGGCGGGTTTGACCGAGAGCGTATCGGGAACCGACTTCAGGGTTTCGTACTGTCCCTTAATCGGTTGAAAATAGCAGAATTCAACCGTCGGCAACGGTACGTTTCCGTCTTTCAACGGTACCAGCGTGTAGGTAAAGTGAATGGTGCCCTCGTATCCGAGCTTGTCTTTTGCCTCAAAATTCATCTGCGGTTCGTAGGTGCGCCATTGATCGTCGGGGCACACCAACTTCGGTGCGCGGATGGCCTCGAAATTGCCGCTTCCCGTGACATCGACCACCAATGTCATCGGTTCGTTCTGAATAAATTCCTTTTCGAGCATTTTCGGCGGAAGCAGTTGGAATTCACCGATGGCCTCCGTAAAGTTTTGCGGTTGCGGTGTCGGCAACGGCAGAATGTTGACGGTTTTCTTATCCGTCGACAGCGTTCGCGGTTCCACGGAACGTACGCCGAGACCTTTCGTCAGCATATTGATGGGATCGTCATCGTCAAACAAACTGCCTACCGTCATCGGGCGTTCCAGCTCCATGTTGATGGCAAACGACAGCGCGCCCGTTCCCGACTTTAGTGCCGTAAGCACCGTCGGCCATTCAAGGGCGGCGTAGGCGCGACCGTCGCGATGTACCGTGTTCTTTTGCGGATCTTTGAGCAGCTGCGAAGCGGAGAACGCGTCGCCGTCTTTCTGCGGATAGCTTGTCACCTGCCCGCGAACGGAACTCCCGATCAGCAACTGAACGATTGCCGGACAACATTGCCCGACGTACCACTTCGTTGGGAAAGAGCCCGCCAAAATAAATTTCGTATCGATGGGCGAAAGGGCGGGCTTTTTGGGCGTTGTCGGCGCCGGAGTTTTCGGTTTCGGATCTTCCTTGGCGGTAAATTCCGTTGCGGGGACTTTGAAGGTTTTTCCGTCGATGGTTGCTTCCGTTTCGGGTATGGTGAACGTTCCCGCCGCAGGTACCTGCAAATCGAACGTCCACATCGTCAATGCGGTTTCTTCGCCGTTGATGTTGCGACTTTCCCAAGATACCCCCGAAAGTCCCAACTGAATGCCGTCCGTTGTTTCAAACGGCGAAAACGGATAATCGTCTTGTATATTCGCATCGGCAACAACCGTAAAACGCGCCGATTCTCCGACAACGACGGGATTCGGTTGGACATCCGTCACGAAATGAATTCTCGGGACATCCGCTCCGAACAACGGTGCGGTCGTAATCCAAAACAGGAAAACAAGCGTTTTTTTCATATTTACCAATCGCGTATCACGGGATCTTTGCCGCCCGACTGCGGATTTAAAGACGACGGAGGCAACATCTTTTCAACTTTCTTTGCGCGATTAAGGATATTATCCATCTCTTTTTGCTCCAAATCAACGTTTTTATCGCCCGAATCGTCCTGTTGATCCTTTTGGTTGTCCTTATCGTCTTTGTCTTTATCATCGTTTTTATCTTTATCTTTATCTTTATCTTTATCATCGGACGAATCGTTGTCTTTCTCCAAGCCGGTGTAATTCTTGTTGTCGTCTTTATTGTTCTTCTTGTTTTGTTGCTCCTGCTGTTGCTGTTTCTCCGCCCGCTTCAAATAGCGTTTTACGACCTCGATGTTGTGTTGCGTATCCTTTGCCTCTTTGTCGATGGCGAGCGCGTTTTCGTAATTTTGCAGACTTTCCTTAAAACCGAGCACCTGTTGGTCGACCGATTGCGACTGCGAAAAACGAAAGCCGGCGTTGCCGAGGTTGTAGAAAATTTTTTCCTGCTCCTTCGGATCGGAACAGTTCTGCAACGCCTGCGCGAACGATTGCTGTGCGGCGGCGTAATCCATTAATTTGTATTGTTCGATGCCGAGATTATAAAAGCCTTCCCAGTCGTTCGGATGATGTTTGCAATAGGATTTCAGGTTTTTGATTTCCTTCGGTTCGGCACTCGGAGCGGGAGTGTTCGGAGAGGCGGCATCGGGTGGCGGCGTTGCGCCTTTCGTTGGAGCCTTCGCGGAAGTTTTGCCCGAAGAACCGCCTTTGTTCGTTGCTTTGACCGTTTGCGGAGGATTAGGGGCGTTTTTGGGAGACGCGAGTGCTCGGAAGCAGGAAAAATCGACAAAAAGCAATAAGGCGGTCAAGAAGAAAACTTTTTTGCACGTGAGCATTTCAACGCGTCCGAATAACGTCGTAATATGTCGCGAAAAAGTCGCCAAACGTTGCACCTTGTGTGTTTCCGAAGGTATTTGAACGCCGAAATAACCGCCGAAAACCCTGTGTTTCGAAGATTTTAAACCGCTTTTGGAGGAAATTTTCGATACATACCCGAATGTTGCGCATACGTGTCGTAAGATTGTTCGAAGCCAACGGCTTCCCGCGTTGCGTCCCCGTACCAACGCAACCGTGTTTCGCGGTGATTTTCGCGTAAAGAAACGTTTCATGCGCGTTTCCCTTTCTTTTTAAGCGGTTTCCACGAATACAGCAACGGTTCCAGTGCCAAAAACAGCAGTGCCGCGCCCAAAAACCAACCATAGCGTTCAATCGGAACTTTCTCAAGACTTTCAAAGCTTTCCTTCGGCAAATTTTTGAGTGCCAGATTGTAAATCACCTGCAACCCGTCGCCGGCATTCCCGAGCGGCGCATAAAAGCCTTTGGTAATCTCGGCAACAGATTTGAGCGTCTTTTCGTCCAGCTTCGTAATAACAACCTTGCCGCTCGGATCCTTCAAAAACCCGCCTCCGACGCCTTTGCCGGTCGGAAGGCTGATGGTACTGCCGTTGGGGGTTCCGATACCGACCGTATGCACGACAATGCCGCGCGACGCCAGTTTTTTGGCGGTTTTTAAAACATCACCCGCCAAATTTTCGCCGTCCGTTAGGAGAATAATCTGTTTGTGGTTTGCCTGATCGTCAAACAATTCCAGCGACATACCCATCGCCGCCGACAGGTTTGTTCCGCCGCGCTTGATGGTGTTCACGTCCAGGACGCTCAGGGCGGCTTTGAACGCACCGATGTCGTTGGTGGACGGACACTGCAAAAAGGCGGTTCCGGCGAAGGCAATCAGACCGACGTGTGCGCCGCGAATGGACTTCAACAGTTCCAGAATGCTCATTTTTGCCAACTCCAGGCGGTTCGGGCGCACGTCGGTTGCCAACATGCTCTTGGAGGTATCGATCGCGAACAGAATGTTCACGCCGACGTGTTGTCGCCGTTCCATTTTGAAGCCCCATTGCGGGCGGGCGGCGGCAATGCAGAAGCAAACGGCGGCGATACACAAACAGAGGGTTCTTAACCGCGCACGCCATTTTTGGATGCGGGTCGGTTCGTACGGAACGATACTGCCCCATTGCGCCAGAAGCTTCTTGCGTTTGCGACGGCTCCGCCAAAGCGTGAAAAGGCTCTCCAGGCAGGTAATGAGGAGGATGAGCCCGAAACTGAGATTAACAAAGGTCATGCGCTCCTCCAAACGGGATAAAAGTTTCCAAACAATGCCGAAAGCGGCGATGGGAAAAGGCAGGAAGGGAACCCCATGGGCGAGAATGGCGCCGTCGTGCTTTGTACAAAGAGCGAAAATTTAGAAGACATTTGCGGATTTGCTTTTTCACCGACAGAGATACCGACAAGCTGTTTTGGAATGCCTGCGGAACGGCAATGCCTTCCGGAGAATGTTTCGGCGAAGGATTTGAAACCGTTTCGGAAAGAACCGTTCCGCGCGACGGAGTTCACGGTGAAATGCACACCGCTTTTTGTCCGCATTGTCTCGGGGGACATATCGCTTTCGCCCAATGTTCGCCGTTGTCGTCGATATCCGAAGCCCGCAAGCCCTTCGAAACGGAGCATAAGAACGACCTTTATAAAAATCTGTTTCATAAACATCATGCGACAATCCGATAACGGCGGGTTTTGAGGTAAAACTCAAGGAACAGCAGTGCGGCGGCGACGTAGAGACAGTAGAGAAACAGCTCGCCGTAGTTTTTTGTGCTCTCGGTCTCGACTTCCGTTTTTTCCAACTGGTCGATTTCCTTATAAACGCTCTGCAGGCTTTTCATGTCGTACGCGCGATAAAAACGCCCGCCCGTGGTTTCCGCCATCGATGCCAGCGTTTGCTCGTCCGTCGGGAACACCTGGTCGTTGCCGATCATGATGGCGTAAATTTTCGTCTGAAAACTTTTGGCAATCGTTGCCGCCAGCGTCGGCGTGACGTCTCCGGAGTTGTTGACGCCGTCCGTCAAAAGAATGATAAGGCGCGTTTTGGCGGTCAATTCCTTCAGTCGGTTCAGACACATGGTGACCGCGCTTCCGATGGCGGTTCCGTCTTCGATGGTTCCGGCATTGAGCCGTTTCAAATTCTGCAACAGCCATTCGTGGTTCAGGGTCAGCGGGCTGACAAGATAGGGATAAAGCGCAAACGAAACCAGGCCGATGCGGTCGCTGCCGCGCTGTTCAATAAAGTCTTTCATCACGTTCTTGGCGGCTTCGATACGCGTGGTACGCCGTCGCATGGCATCCGTAAAATCTGGAATGAGCATGGACGATGACAAATCCAACGCCAGCATCATGTCGACACCGTTCGAATTGTTGTTAATAACCTCATAAACGCTTTGCGGGCGCGCCAATGCCGTAATGATGCTCGCCAGCGCCAGCGTCCGCAACAGCAACGGAAGACGTTGCGGTTGGGTTTTTAATTTTTGAAACGGCTGTACGGACGAATGTGTGATGAAACGTTTGGCGCGCCATACGCGAAACGCCGTCATATACCACAGCGGCAACAGCAATAAACCGAGCAACACCCACGGGTAATGAAACGAAAAACTGACGTTGGTCATTGCGAAACGGCGCAAAGCGCGGTTGAGGGTTTAAGGTTTGGTTGCGGGTTTGTTGCGAAGCGTTCGATCGGTTTCCCTGCGTTGATGAACCGGCGAAGCGCTTTAAAAAAAAGCACCGCCCTTCCCGCGCCCGAAAGTGTTTTCGTCGTTCTCAACCCGCAAAATTTGAAATAAAGGTTCATTTTTTTGACGTTTTTTCAGGTTTGGACGACGACGCAACATTCGGTGCGGCGGATGCGACGGGCGCGGGTTTGGATTTAGTGAGTTCGTGCGAAGCGGCAACAATCGCTTCCGCCTGTTGGTGCAGTTGAAGCAAAAAAGGTTCGTCGAACGGCATGGTCGTGAATTTCACCAGGTCGCACCGTTGAAGAAATTGCGTGATGTTCGTTCTCAAATCGTCCGTTAGTTCCACGCACCACGGCAGTTGTTGCAACAGTTCCTGCGTGGTGCTTTCGGGCGCGGGAAGCCGAAAAATGCGGGATAAATACAGACGCACCGCGTCGGTCAGGAAAAACGCAAAGGGTTTCGGATTGGTAACATCCAGCTTTTTCGAAGCCTCTTTTAACGCCAGCAAAACTTCTTCGTACGGATCGATTGGCTTGGTCGGTTTTTCTTTTTTCGCTTTTCCGCGCCGCTTTCGTTTCAGCAAAAACCACAGTCCGACCGCCGATAAAACGAACAAAAGCGCAATCACCCACGGTAACAGAGAAACTTTTAATTTTGCCGGCGGACGCAGATCGAGAATGTCACCGAGATCCTGCGGTTCTTCCTCTTCAGGCGTCGGAGATGCACTGCTTGCGTCCGAACCCGCCGATACACCAAGGGGGATGTTCGTCGGCGCGGGTGATGTTTGAGAGGAATTTACGGTGTTCGGAGGTGTCGAAACCGAGCTTGTCGCGGAAGTTGTTGTCCCCGTTGCGGGACTTGCCGAAACGGTCGCACCTGTTGCCGACGAAGCCGTTACGCCCGTCGCGGTTGTCACACCCGAATTCGTTGCGGGCACGGTCGTTACGCCCGAAGCCGTTGCGCCCGATGTTCCCGTTGTGCTTGGAACCGTCGCAGAGATCGATGAAGGAACGCCGTTTGAAGTGCCTGTCGGAGCGGTTTTTGTCGGAAGGACGGATGTTTGAAACGGACTTGCCGTATTTGAAGCGGAAGTTTCGACAGAGGACGTTGTGCCGGAAACAACGGCTTTTGTTCCGACGGTATTTGAAGCATTGCTCTCCGATCCCTGAGGCATGCCCGTTAAGGACGAACCCGAGCCGTTTGCCGAGGCAGAAACGGACGTATTTGCCGAACTTGCGATTACATTTGCGGGCAAAGCGGAGCTGTCGGAGGCGGTGCGGACGTTCGTTTGTAATCTCGAACCCTCTTCGGCGCGCAGGGCACCGTCCGCCGTCAGCAACGAAACCGCAAGAAGGGCGCACCAAGCGTGTTTTATGTATGAATGGCGACGTGAAAAATCAGAACACTTTTCCCGTTTTCTCATTACAATTCCGCCTCCTTTCCGTCGTCAATGACGCAAAACGGATACAAACGTGCATGACTTCGGGACGCACAAACGGCAACCGCAACCGCCGAAAAATTCGGCTGTCGAAAGGTGTCCTTGTGCATTTCCATTTCTTTGTTCCTCTAGCGGCGCTGTACAAAGAACGTCCGCAACTGTTGCATGTACGGCTGTCCGTTGGTCAGAGTCAGTACCCCGACGCCGTGATGTTTGCAGGCGTTTTGAAAATTCTCCCAGTAGCGGTTGCGTTCGTCGGTATAGGCTTTACGAACGGAAGCCGCATGTGTATCCACATAGGCGGTTTCGCCGGTTTCGGCATCGGTCAGGGCGACAAAACCCACGTTCGGCAATTCCTTTTCGCGCGGATCGGTAATGCGGATGCACATCACATCGTGGCGGTGATACAGATGTCCGAGCGTTTTGAGCAGTTCGTTCGCGTCAACCGTTCGCGTCGGCAGAAAATCCGATAAAAAGCAGATGATCGCCTTCTTTTTCAGCATCTGCTGCAACGATTTCAAACAACCGACGAGATCGGTTTGCGTATGTTGCGGTTTGAAGAATAAGGCTTCGCGAATGACCGCCAACAGCTGCGCCTGTCCCTTCTGCGGCTGAATGAATTTCTCGATTTGATCCGAAAACAAAAACAGCCCGACCTTATCGTTATTTTTTAACGCCGAAAGTGCCAGAACGCTCGCGATTTCGGACGCAAATTCCCGCTTTGACTGATCGACGGAACCGCATTCGTCGGAGGCGCTGACGTCCAGCACCAGAATAAAAACCAGCTCCCGATCTTCGCGGAACACCTTGACGACGGGACGGTTGAGTTTGGCGGTGGAATTCCAGTCGATGGTTCTAATTTCGTCGCCCGGCGTGTAATCGCGCAGTTCTTCGAAATTCATGCCGCGCCCCTTGAAGTGGCTGCGCCAGGAGCCGGAAATACCTTCGTTCATCACCTTGCGGGTGCGAACTTCAATGGCGCGAACCTTTTGCAGAACCGCGCGAACTTTTGCTTCGTCGAGCATCAGGGAACCGGAACCGTTTCAAGGATTTTCTCGATAATCTGTTCGGCGGTCGTTTCCTCCGCTTCCGCTTCGTACGACAAGCCGATGCGGTGCGTCAAAATCGGAAACGCCATTGCCTTCACGTCCTGCGGGATGACATACCCGCGACGATTAAGGAACGCCCACACCTTTGCGCCAATCGTCAGCGCAATCGTGGCACGCGGCGATGCGCCGAACCGCAACATGCTCTTTATCGGTAAATGATAACGTTCCGGCGTGCGCGTGGCGTAGACTAAATCCACGATGTAGTCCTTAATCTTGCCGTCCACGTAGATTTGATCGATGCAGTCGCGGCTTTCGAAAATTTCTTTCGGCGACAACAACGGTTTTGCCTCTTCTTTTGTTTGAAGGGTGGTCTTGATTTCCAAAATTTTCCGCTCCTCTTCCCACGAAGAATACGTGACTTTCAGCTTGATCATGAAACGATCCAACTGCGCTTCCGGCAAGGTGTAGGTACCTTCCTGTTCGATCGGATTTTGCGTTGCCAACACCAAAAACGGCTTTTCGAGCGCATAGGTGTTTTCGCCCAGCGTTACCTGCCGCTCCTGCATGCCTTCCAGCAATGCGGCTTGTACTTTTGACGGTGCACGATTGATTTCATCCGCCAGCAGCAAATTGGTGAAAATCGGTCCCTTCTTGGTCGTAAATTCTCCCTTGTTTGGATTGTAGATGATGGTTCCGATGATGTCGGACGGCAACAAATCGGGCGTGAACTGGATGCGTTGAAATTGCAGTTGAAAGATTTGCCCGAACGTTTTGATGACGAGCGTTTTCGCCAACCCCGGCAATCCTTCCAGCAACACGTGTCCGTTCCCGAGCAATCCGACCAGCAGCATGTCCACCACCTGTTTATTCCCGATGTAGACCTTGCCGATTTCCGTGCGAAGCGCTTCAATCCAGGTGGTTTTTGCCTGAATCTGCTCGTTGAGCTCGCTTAAAGAGACCTGAGATGTTTGTGCCATAGACAAAATATACCCTCTGCTATTTTAGGGGATTTGGAGGTGAAAGAGCAAGGGGAATTTTGTGTTAAACGGGTATTATACGGAAACGAAAAAAGGAAAGCAGGTGGGCGTCGTGCGGAGATGACTTCCTGCTTATTTGCAATTTTTATGATTTTCTTTTTCTTTTTTTTTCACTGCTTTTCGCCGTCGTGTCTCAAGCTTTCGCGTCATCGGTTCTGGGAGCGGAAATTTTAAAGAAACAACGGAGCCGATGGGGGCTTTGGTTTGGATTTCAACGAACCCGTTGTGTTCGCGCATGATGCGTTGCACAATGAGCATGCCGATGCCGTGACCGTTCGGTTTTTGAGTTGTGTGTGATTGTGAAAATAATTGTATGGTTTGCGTTTCCGGAAATCCGCCTCCCGAATCGGCAAAAGAAAGAATCAAATACTGTTCGTCCTGATGGCATGAAATAATAATCTTCCCGTTGGTTCCGATGGCTTCGCGTGCGTTTTTCAATACATTAAAGAATGCCTGATGCAGACGATCGGCATCCATAAAAACGGAAGAAAGAGGATTGGAGATATGGAGTTCGACCGTAATGTGCGCATCGTCCAGTTGCGGTTTTAATACCGCCAGAACTCTTTTCAATGGTTGAAGAACATTGCCGCGTTTCAATGCCAACGATTGCGGGCGAACGGATTTCAAAAATTGTTGTATCAGCGCATCCAGGCGCTGAACTTCCGATTGACATACAGACAGCGATTGTAAAAGCGTTTGTAACGGTTCAGCTGTTTGAGAAGATGCAAAACGTTGAAAAGGCGGTTGTTTTTCGGGTATCGGAACAACGGCTGTCGTCGCGATTGGCACGATGGCTGTGTCGGGATTTCCAGATGTTGTCGTATGTTGTTGTATCGCTGTTGAAACGGCTCCCTTTTTGGCGGTTTGCACGGGATAGACGGGTAAAACGGGATAGCTTGAGGGTACAGCCTTTGCGGCATTTTCCGAGGCAGAGGGTGTCGTTGCCGGCGATATTACATCCGCTTTCGTCGTTTTATGTGTCGGTTTTTCGCTGTGTGCGGCAACATCGGTTGTCGAGAAAAGTTCCTTCAGCGTACGTTGAACCAGTTGCAGATGAATACCGATGGCATTGAGCGGGTTCCCGAGTTCGTGAGCCAGTTCGGAAGCAAGTTGCGTAACGGAATCAAGACACCCTTGAAAAAGTTGTTCTTCGGATTGCGTTCGTTCCTGCGTAACATCCTGAAGTAATACGATGAATTGAGCTTTTTCATCGGCTTCCGAAAACGGTTGCAGTTGCAATCGAACAAAGCGTTTTTCGGGATAGATCAGTTCGGTCTCCGTTGCCAATATATCCGGGTGGGAATTCGGATCGGGTTGAGTAAAAAAGCTTTTCAGTGTCGGTATCCAGTGCCACAGGTGCGGTATATGTTTGGCTTTTCCCGGCAACGCCAGCAGTTGTTGAGCGGAATGGTTGTAAAATAAAATACTTCCTTTGTTGTCAACCAACAGAACGGCTTCGTGCAACAGATGGAAAATGGCACGCAGGCGTTTTCGTTCGCGATTTAAGGATGATAAAGCTTGTTGTTGATTGTTTTCGTTTGGCAACGGTGACTGACAGTGCGGTCGCTTGCGGGCAGTGGGTTTCGTCATACGGCGGTAACGTGTCAAATGGCAGGACAAATTGTTGCTTTACGCCATAATTCTAGTGTGTCTTTGAAAGACAGCGAGGTTTTTTCTCTTTCCCTCTCTTCTTCCCGAATAATCTTGACCCTACAGCTCTCATCCTTTCCATAGAATTTGGTCACTGAGGAAATTTTTATGGGACAACCCAAGAGAAAACAATCCAAAACCCGCAGTCGGTTGCGTCGCGGGGTGCACAAGACGGCGTTGCCGTTGCTGGCGCGGGAAGCCGACGGTACGTTGGTGCGTTGGCACCATGTCAATCCCGAGACGGGCATGTACCGTGATCGGCAGGTGTTGGACGTGAAGTTGTAGTCGTTCGCAATGTCGTCCGTCGGGAGCGGAACATCGCCGATGCGGTTGCGTATCGGCATTGATGCGATGGGGTCGGACGGCGGTTCCGAGCAGGTTGTTGCAGGCGTTCGATTGGCGTTGCAAGCGGTCGACGGGGCGGTTGAACGCTTTGTGTTGGCGGGCGATGAAGCGGTGTTGAGACCGTTGTTGCGACGGAACGGTTTGGAAGGTTCATCGCAAATTGAGGTTTTACACACGCCCGAAGTTATCGCCATGGATGAAAATCCGCTGTCGGCGCTCAGGCACAAAAAAGAGGCGTCCATGTTCAGGGCGATCGAAGGCGTTCGGGACGGAACGCTGGATGCGGTGCTCAGTTGCGGCAATACTGGCGCGCTCATGGCGGGTAGTACGTTAAAGTTGCGGACGATTGAAGGTGTGGAGCGACCGGCGTTGGCGAGCATCATTCCGACGCGCACGCACCGTTTTATTCTGATCGACGTCGGTGCCAATCCGACAAGCGAAGCGCGATTTTTGGTTCACAACGCCGTTTTGGGATCGCATTTTGCCCGGGCGGTTTTGCAAACGGAGCACCCGCGGGTGGGATTATTGACCGTCGGTACCGAAGAGGGGAAGGGCAACGAGGCGGTACATGCGGCGCATGCGGTTTTGAAGCAGTGCGAAGGTTTGAACTACGTCGGGTTGATTGAGGGGTTTGATTTGTTCGGCGGTACGGCGGATGTGGTTGTGTGCGACGGTTTTGTCGGCAATATCGTTCTGAAACTCTGCGAATCGCTTTTTTGGGAACTCAAAACGTTTATAAAGGAAAAAATACTGGAAAATCCGGTGCGCAAGCTCGGGGCTTTGCTGTGCAGCGGCGTTTTTCGGGATATGAAGCGGCAGTTGGCGCCGGAAAAGTACAGCGGGGCACCGCTGTTGGGATTGAACGGTTGGGTGTTTAAAACGCACGGCTCCGGGAAAGCGGAAGCGGTTGCCGGCGGGATCGGCATGATGGTGAAGTGCGTTCGTTCCTACAAACCGCAGGAAGCGAAAGCAGATGTGATGCGCGCCAACGCGTTGTTGGAGAAGGCAGCGTGACAAAGGGTGGCAGCGTGGAGTTGGTATTTGTCGGTTTATACCCGCTCTCAATGTTCGTTTCGGCCGTAACCCATGTATGTTCGAGGAATGTGTTACAAGAGGTTCGATGAGAGATTGCTGACGTAAAGAAGGTAGGCGATTTTTTGTAATCTTTATTTTTTGCATTGCGGCTTTGGTGTCGGAGTGTGTGGATGTTGTGGGATATTTTTACTTTATTTTTTGCGTGAAGCTTTCTTTGTATTTAAACCATCCCCATGCCCGCCTACGCCATCTATAACACGCCCCATAAAGACTTCAACCTCCTTCATTGGGGGCATTTTGACGCGCCCGATGCGTATTTTGCGCTCAAAGTCGGTGAGCAGACAATGGCGTTTGTTTCGGAATTGGAATATGACCGTTGTCGTGCGGTCGGGACGTTTGACAACGTTTTTCTGTGGTCGGATATTCGAAAAGAGTTAAAGAAGCGGTTTCGAAGCGGTTCCTTTTGGCAAAATTTCTTTCAATTTCTGAAAGATACCTACGCGGTCGAGCGTTTTGTCGTGCCCGATGATTTCCCGGCGGCGATTTATGCGGAAATTTCGAGACAAATACCCGTCGCGTTTGATGCTTCCTTCTTCGAAGGACAACGGGCGATTAAAACCGATACCGACCTTTCGGAAATTCGCGAAGCGTGTACTTTAACGGCGGATGTGTTGAAAGAGGCCATTCGCATCCTTCGCGAAAGTGCCGTTGAGGAAGGCGTTTTGTACTTTGAGGACGAAATTTTAACGTCCGAGCGGTTACGGGCGATGATGGAAGTGTATTGTTTGGAACGCGGCGGAATTGCCGACGGAACCATCGTTGCCTGCGGGAGGGACGGTGCGTATCCGCATTGCGTCGGCAGCGGAGCGTTGCGCGCCGGAGAGCTGATTGTGATTGATGTTTTCCCGTACCTGAAGACGTCGCATTTTTACGGGGATATGACGCGCACGGTTGTTAAGGGGCACGCAACGTCGGAACAAAAGAATATATACCAAGCGGTACTCGATTGCCAAACGGCGCTTTTGGAACAACTGCGACCCGACGTATTGACGTCGGATTTGCAAACGTTTGCGTTGCGTTTTTTTGAACAGCGCGGGTACGGGTTGAAGCGCACCGAATTCGGTACGGAAGGCTTTATTCACAGCGTTGGTCACGGCATCGGTTTGGATATTCACGAATATCCGTCCGTCGGTTCAAAACCGATCGCATTAAAACCCGGGATGGTAATTACCGTCGAACCGGGTTTGTATTTTCCAACCGTCGGCGGTGTTCGCATCGAGGATGATGTTTTAATTACGAACGATGGCTGTGAGATTTTGACGTCCTGCGATAAAACGTTGGAGCTTTCATAGGTTCGTTTTTTCATTTTCGCTTCCAAAACGACGTACAAAGGGTGTTTATCGGCAATGAACTCCGAAGTTTTGAGTGCAACAGTGTAAGAATGCTCCGAAAGAGAACACTTACTGTCGGTTGATGTTGGTCGCTTTCAAAGGTTCGCATTGAATATTTTTTCAAAAAAACATATCATTCCCTTGTAAGTGAAAAGTTGCTTTCTGCGGGAATAGAGAGGAAACGTGCGGAAATTTTTTGATCGGTGGGGTGTTGTTTGCGCGCTGGCGGCGAGTGTCATCATCACGTGCGTGTTGCGTTGTGCGGATGCGACGGCATTGCCGTGGACGAAAACGTTCGTCGATGTTTGCGAATTATTCGGGAAAGTCTTCATGAACGGGCTGAAAATGCTCGTGGTTCCGCTGATTGCTTCCTCGCTGATTTGCGGCATGGCGGGCTTCGGTTCGCGCGCCGAATGCAAGCGTTTGGGGTTGAAAACGTTTTTGTTTTACTTTCTGAGTTGCGCGTCGGCGGTCCTCATCGGGCTGGGGATGGTGAATACCGTCAAGCCCGGTCGTGTCGATGCGGCGTTGGCGGGGAAAATTCTCGGGCAGGCGAACGTTTTGCCGGAGCATTTTGTCGGTATTAACACCGAAAGTACCGCCAAATTGTCGGATTTTTTTCTGCGCCTTATCCCGACGAACGTCGTATCCGCGGCGGCGGATAATACGCAAATTTTGGGTCTTATTACCTTCAGTTTGCTGTTCGGCTTCTTCATCGGTCGGTTACCGAGTGCCCTGCGCGACCTCCAACTGCGCTTTTGGGAAGGTCTGCAACGCGTTATTCGCGACATTACCCGCATCGTGATTGCGTTTTCGCCGTTGGGCGTTTTCGGTCTCGTAACGCCGATTTTGCTCAATGCCGGTTTGGATGTTTTGAAGCCGCTGTTGGTGTTTATCGTGACGGTGTTGGCGGGCTTTGCGCTCTATACGTTCGGTTTTTTGTGGCTGTTGTTGCGCTTTGTCGGGAAAATCCGACCGTGGGCACACTACAAGGCGATGTTCCCGGTTGCGTTGACGGCGTTTTCGACGTCCTCTTCCGCCGCTTCGCTGGGGATTGCGCTGGATACCGTCGAAAGGGTTTCGAAGGTTTCGCCGCGAACGGCGCGCTTTACATTGCCACTGGGGATTACCATTAACATGTGCGGAACCGCATTGTACGAATGCGTGGTCGTTCTGTTTTTGGCGCAACTTTACCAGGTTACACAGGGTATTGCGTTCGGCTTTTGGAACCAGGTGACGGTCGTCTTAATGGCATTGTTGACGTCCGTCGGAGTTGCCGGCATTCCCGCTTCGGCACTGATTGCGATTACGATGATTGTCGGTTCGGTCGGATTGCCGATTGAATCCGTCGGTATCATTTGGGTGGCGGAACGATTGCTGGATATGTTTCGGACGGCGGTGAACGTTTTCAACGACACCTGTGGGACGGTGATTATCGCGCGCACCGAAGGCGAAGCAACGGCGTATGGAGGAGTAGAGTAGGCGGGTGATGACAGGTTTACGAAACATGTTCGACCAAACATGAGGACATGTTTCACCACCTTGCGCTTTTTGGAGAGTTGTTTGATTGGTCGATTTTTGTTACGGGAACACGGAGGTTGTTTTTTATCGTGTCGCGCGGTGTTTGCGTGTAGAATGGGGCAGGCGGTGTTTTTATGAACTTTTACAGGACGAATATAAGGAACTCTTTGTTTCTGCTGAACATTGGTTACTTTATAGTTATCGTTGTAATACCTTCACTTATTGTACATTTTTCCTCCTCAAGGGACTGCTGCGGTTCGGAAAATGTTGTGTGGTATTTTCTTTTTGTTATTACCTTCCCTTCATTGAATCTTTGGTTTTTTGTAACCTGTTCTTTATCAGTTTTATTTTTTCGTAACAAGCAATGTTTTGCTTTTGTTCTCTACGCAACGGACGTTATTTTCCTCATCTTTCCCTGCCCGAAGCTAAATGTTTTGGGGTGGGTTGAAAATCATGTTCCCGAATTATGTCCTTGTACCGCCTGTTTTTCTTTGAGCTTTATTGGCGTGCATTGGGTCATATCGTTTTGTCTCGCATGTATTGTTTCTCTTTTTTTGAAAAAACGCATGTATCAAAAGATTAACGGCGTGTTTTCGAAAATCGTACGGTTCATCTTTATGCTGTTCCTGTTGCCTCCTCTCAATGTTATGTTGTGTCCTGTTTTTCTTGTTTCCTGGTTTATTGTCGTTATCCGAAACATTCGGAGTGATTTTTGCATCCGTGCCTCCGAACAGGATCCTTCTTGAAAATGCCGGTTGGCTCAAGTGTGGTGATTTTGCGTTGTGTACGCCTTCGCTTCCGTTGTGATTCTCCCGTTGCTCGTTGCGGTTATGACTTATTTCGATGAAACCTCATAAAGCTTCCCTGTCGGATCCCCTCGCCTCTTTCCTGTCCCACCTGGATCTCGAGCGCGGTTTATCCGAACATACGCGAGCCTCTTATCGCTACGATATACTGCAGTTCGTGCAACTGACGAAGGTTCAGGCATTTGAAGCGGTAACGGAACGCGATACGGAGGTGTGGCAGAATGCACTTTTGGATTTAAAACCAGCGTCGCGCGCACGAAAACTGGTATCGTTGCGTCGTTTTTTTGAGTTTTTAATCAAAAAAAACCTTATTTTCAGAAATCCGCTGGAGCACGCGGTGGTGCCGAAATTAAGCCGCACCTTGCCGCACACTTTAACCTTAAACGACATTCAACACCTGCAGGGAAGTACGGTTTTATCGACGCCGAACGGTCTGCGCGATCGCGCGATGATTTCTCTCATGTACGGTTGCGGTTTGCGCGTTTCGGAGGTTTGCAATTTGTCCTTACAGGCAATCTTTCTCAACGAAGGTTTTTTGAAAATTTTCGGCAAAGGCAGCAAAGAACGTTTGGTGCCGCTGGGTTCCGTGGCGCAGGCGCATTTGGAAGCCTGGCTGGTGCACGGACGCCCGAAATTTGCCAAAAAGAACAGCCAATCCTTCGTATTTCTCAGTCAACGCGGCGGTGCGATTTCGCGCAAAACTTTCTGGGTGCACCTGAAACGTTATGCGCACGATATCGGTTTGGAAACGCCCGTCAAACCCCATTTACTGCGGCACACATTCGCGACGCATTTGTTGTGCAACGGAGCGGATTTGCGCAGTATTCAGGCGATGCTGGGGCACAGCGACATTTCGACGACGCAGATTTATACCCACTTAAACCCGTCGCAGCTGCAGGAAACGTACAACCGTTGCCATATCCGTGCCAAATGACGGATATCGGAACGTCCTTTTTTACAAAAATGCCAAAAGTACGTTGACAAGCGGCGTACAACGCCTACGATGATGGTGAGTTAGCGGAATTTACTAATGGCGAACATCAAGTCTTCAAAAAAGTCGATTCGCAAAATCGCAAAGTTGACGATGCGGAATAAGGCGGAAAAGAGCCGCATCAAGACGGCTTCTAAGAAGTTGGAGGCGTTGAAGGAGA
>DEWA01000025.1 GCA_002363035.1 Verrucomicrobia bacterium UBA3222 | reverse complement strand
CCTCCAAATCGTCGATGGCGTTGTAAAGCATGCCAAAGTGGTATTTTTTAAACCTTTTCTGCTTTATTCTCGGAAGCGGTTATCGGGTTGTCGGCGGATGTGCGCGGTTTCTCAGAGCATGTTTTTTCCGGTATGGAGGCAGTGTAAAAGCGGGAAACTTTGGAAATCCGAGATTTTAAGGGCGGTTTCCCCTCGGAAAATTTTTTCTCAAAAACACACAGATCTTCGGCTGTACAAACTGCGGCACTTTTCAAACGAAGCACGTTGAAGTCGTTTTTGGAGAATGCTTCCGAAAAATGTCTAAAAATCGCCGTTATATTGGAGAAAATACCGCGGATCAACCCGCATCCAAAACACAAGTACCATGTACACCATGGTTCCGAGTGCCAAAAACGGCCCGAATGCCATGCGTCGGTTGATGGTTGCTTTCGGTTGAAACAGTTTTGTAAGACTGCCGTGCGAAACGATAAAAAGCGTTCCGAGCATTGAGCCGAGAAGTAATGCATATAAACAGCCGGATGTTCCCAGAAATGCGCCGATGCACCCCAATAATTTCATGTCGCCGAGCCCCAGGGCTTCTTCGTTGATGAAACATTCGGCGATGCTTGCCACGAGAAATAAACAGCCCGCGCCGACGCACATGCCAATGAAACTCTCTTTAACGGCTTCGAAGGTGTTTTGTGACAACTGTATTTGCGGGTAAAACGCGCTCAGTACAATGCCCAAAAAAAGCCCGCCCAGCGTAACCTGATCGGGAATGAGCATGGTTTCACAGTCGCTCCAAAAGGCGATCCACAGCAGGCACAGCAACACAAAACACGGCAAGGCGAGGTTATTTGCGTACGTGAAAGTAAGTATCGCCAAAAGTCCGATGCTGATTTCCGACAGAAAGTATCGAAAAGGAATTGGGTTGTCGCAACATCTCGTTTTACCTTTCAGCGACAGCCATGTAAGGACGGGAATGTTGAGATACCAAGGGATGTTTTTTTGGCAATGCGGACAATAGGATCGGGGCTTGATGACGGATTGCCCTTTCACCCAGCGGTCGATGCAGACGTTGAGAAAACTTCCGATGCAACTGCCGAAGAGGAATAAAGCAATTCCATGTACAATCGATAACGTCATCAAATTAAAAAAGGAAAATTCCCGATGCGCAAACATACACCCGAGCTCAATCGTACGATAGGAATCGGAAGTGCTTCAAAAAAACGTAACACGCGCTTATTCAAACGTTTTTTGTTAAAGACCGTCAACGCGAACCTTGAACAACCACTCTTTGTGCCCGCTCTCCGGCATCCGTTTGATGTTAGATAGAATCGTGCATGTTTTAAAGGTCGTCCTGTTTCGCCTTTTTGTGTTTTTTGGCATACAGACGCGCCGTGCGGGACATTTTTTGTGCGGTTTGGCTTGAATTGTTGTCGGATTTCAAACCTTTGGCGTGTGTTGAATCGGCAGGCGACGAATCCAAAGGATCCTCAAAATACTTCGAATTTGAACGAGCGGCATCGGTACTTTCGCCGGCCTGTCGGCATTGAATCTGCATCAACTCGCGACTGTCCGTTAAATTCGAAGGTGTCTTGAATAATCCGCCGTACGGATCGCTTGCGGAAAGACGAATGATTTTTGGTGTAATGAGGAAAAGGCGTTCGGAGATTTCTTTCTTTTTTGAAGAACTCTTAAACAAATGTCCCAAAATCGGAACATCTTTTAAAACAGGTACGCCGCTGTCGCCGTCCGCATAGCCTTCCGAAAAATAGCCGCCGACCAAAATGCTTTGTCCTTCATAGACCAACGCCTGTGTTGCAATGGAGGATGTGGTGGTGCCGGCTTTTTCAGCGCTTTTCGCCGGAACCGCAGAAAACGATTCGTCTTTAATATCCAAAATCAACTGGATGCACATTTGCCCGTCCTTTGCGAGCAGGTGCGGTGTAACTTTCAGATTCGTTTTGGCATCGACGGAATACATGTCGCCGGCTTTGTTGCCTAGGACTTCAAAATAATGTGTTTTTCCCTGTTCCATAACGGCAGTCAGGTTGTTCATGGTAATGACGGACGGACGTGCCAACACTTTACTTAATTGCTTGCTGGCGAGTGCGTTGATTGCCGCCATGAACTGTACCCCGTTCACGACACCGTTCAATTGTACATTCAGGCCCTTATCGTTGGTTGAGACGGGTTTGTAAGAAAACCAGGTGCGATCGTTATGACGCGCGGAGCTTACCGTGACTTTGTCGGAGCCGATTTTGAAATCGCATCCCTTGGAAACGTTGACAATCGCCGCCTGAATTTCAATCAGCTCCGTCGGTACATCCAGCAGGTCGATCAGCTCTTGGTACATGGGAAGCTTGTGCCGATAATCTTTGACGATAACCGCATTTTGACGCGGATCGGTTGTGATTACGCCACCGTCCGATTTGATTTTTTCGTCGTCGCCTTCGGAATTTTCCGCTTTTTCATCCGTTTTTTCGTTTTCCTTCGGCGTTTCTTTTTTATTTTTTTCGTCCGTATCTTTTTCGCGCAGAGAAGTGACTTTCTTTGCGGAAGCGGTTTGTGAGGCAGGTCTTAAAGCGTTTGCGGTATTTTCCTGTTTCCCCAAAATGTTATCCAGCAGCGTTGCGACGCCGGGAATTTTTAAACCGCCGATTTCTTTGTCATCCGCCCAGGCGTGTTTCAAATGGAATACTTTGACATCGAGGCGATCGGTTTCGGATGTCTTATATAAAGAGATGTTTTCGGTGATGCTCGTCAGCAGTTCGATCATCTTCGGCGTACCGCTGACAATGAGAATGCCCCCTTCGCGCATCGGACGAATGCGCATGTTGGAACCGTAAAATCCCATCGTATCGATCACGTCGAGCAGCGGGTCGATTTGCAGCGGGTGGATTTTGAAAATTTGCGTTTGAATTTCGCTCGATTCGTAGACGTACATCGCATGACCGTCGAAAAACCACAACAGACCGTACGCTTTCGCCAGCTGATCCCAAATGTGCGTCGGGAACATTTTTTCGAATGATCGATTGACGCGTTGTTTGTTGTCTTTGAGACGTTCGCTCAAAACCGCATCAATGCCCTGCATTTTGCAAAAATCCGCAACCGAATCGGCAATCGGTTTGTTGCGTACAAACAAATAAGCGGTGTTTTTCGGCCAAAAATCGTGCAGTTTTGGCTTGTCGAATTTTATTTCTTCGGCTTCCGGATCGTCCTGAGTGTAAAATTCAATTTTCGGTTCGTCCGCATTGTCGTTTGGCGGATTGTCGTTCGGTGTTTGGGACGGCGGTGTCGGTTCCTCCGAAAACATGACGGTCGGCGCCGCAAACATTGCGGCCGGAAATCGTATGATTGCCGTCAAAAACCAAAAACCTGTCCAAAAACGCTTCATGCTACCGTTGTTCCGACAATTTCGGGAAAAATCGTTCCTCCATGACTTCGACATTGAGGAGAAAATCGTTGAAGCGCTCTTCGAGATTTTTCTCATCCACTTCTTCGGGTGCAATCGTTTGCCGCAAGTATAATCGTTTGTCGGAAGGATTTAAAAAGAGTGTTGCGTCCAAAAACCGCATGCGTTTCAGATTAAATTGCAGAATTTGAGCCAGCAGGTTGCGATGCTCGAAGGTATCCGACATTTCTTCGCCCCAGGAACACTCCCAATGCCATTTTCGGTTTCGCTGAAAGGTTTTGTAACGGTGCCCGTCCCGTTCCCACAAACAGCAGCCTTCTTCGTCGGGAGGCGGGATGTCGGCTCCCGTCAATCGACCGATGCGTTCCATGCTCTTGGCGAATTCCATAAGCGCGTTCGACTAAATTTATTATGAAGGTTTTTCAGCTAAAAGTCCACCGCGAAGTTTTTTATTCTCGGGGAACGGTTGCACCAAAACATTTGGTGAATGCGTGCGCAAAATTTTTCCCTTAAAAGGCTTGACGGGAACACTCGGCGGTACCTTACTGAGACTGTATATCGGGGTTTGAGATGAGCACGACATTGGTTACGCAACGGAAGCCGTCCGAGCAAAAGTGGTATTTAATTGATGCCGAAGGGCAAATTTTGGGGCGTTTGGCGGTCAAAATTGCGAACATTCTTCGCGGTCGAAACAAGCCGATCTATACGGCGCATTGCGATACGGGTGATTACGTGGTGGTCATCAATGCCGAGAAAATTAAGGTCACCGGTCAGAAGGAGCAGGATAAGACCTATGCGACCTATTCGGGCTATCAGAGCGGGTTGCACGTACGCAATCTGCATGAACTTCGCGAGCGGCATCCCGAGTTGATTTTGATGAACGCCGTTCGCGGTATGATGCCGAAGAATAATTTGTCGCGTTTCATGTTGAAGAAACTGCGTATTTGCGTGGGAAAGGAACATCCTTACAAAGCCCAGTCGCCGATTGCACTCGAAATATAATTTGTTATGTCAGCCGCTACCGCAGAGAAATCAGTCGCCGCAAAAAAGTCGGCTAAAGCAACGAAAAAGGCAGTCAAAAAAACGGAAGAGGTTTCGGTGCCGATGTTGAAGAAGGCTCCGGGCGAGGAATTTGTAACAGTGGGGCGTCGCAAGTGTTCGGTTGCGAAGGTTCGCCTTTCGAGAGGGAACGGCACATGGCTCATTAACGGCAAGACGGTTGATAAGGCACAGTTGCAGGAAGATGTGCGCATGCGTTTGGAACAGCCGTTTCGCGTGATTGAGGACGAGAACGGTTTTGATGTGCGTGCCTGGGTCTCTGGCGGCGGTTGGATGGGGCAAACGGATGCGATGGTCTTGGGTATTGCGCGTGCCTTGGAGAAAGTTAACGCCGAGTGGCGTGTTCCTTTGAAGAGGGCAGGTTTGCTGACCCGCGATTCCAGAATTCGCGAGCGTAAAAAGCCCGGGCGTCCCGGTGCGAGGAAGCGTTTCCAATTCTCGAAGCGTTAATTTCCGCGAGGCGCTGCAGGCGTGCGTATGGGTTGCACGTTTATTCGGTGCTGTTGTTTCGTGTGATTGAAAAGAATGTGAGTGGCTTTGGGGTGTGCGTTGACGTTCTCGATAGGGATTAGTTGAGACAGACGAGCGCGGCGATTTTAAAAATCTAAAAATCGTGTGCATTGAAGAAAGTTTGTATCGGGTTGTGACTTCCTCTAAATAAAGCAGGCTTACGTATCTGGGTTTACGTGTTTGCGAACGAAAAACACGAAGGTTCGGGGTACGCAAACGCTTTCAATGTTCGGAGCGTTGATCGCAGCTGCCTGTTTTAGCGCACGCGTTTTGGTTTTGCGTGATTTTTCTTTGAATTTTGCTTTGTTATATTAAAATAACAAAAAAGCCTGGAAAGTGCTCAACGCGGGAACGTTTTTTGAGAATTTAAAGCCGTATTATTGCGACGATAGTGCGGCGTTGTATCTTTCGGATACGTTTGATGCGTTGGAAAGAATGTCACCTGAAACAGTCGACATGATTTTTGTCGACCCGCCTTATTTTCTTTCCAACGACGGCATTACCTGCAGTTCCGGCAAGGCGGTATCCGTGAACAAAGGTGATTGGGATAAGATTGAAAATCTTGAAGAAAAACACGCTTTTAATCGCCGATGGATCCGTTTGTGTCGCCGTGTGTTGAAGCAAAACGGTACTTTATGGATTAGCGGGACGTTGCACAATATCTACTCAGTTGGATGGGCACTGGAGCAGGAAGGATTTAAAATCATCAACAACATTACGTGGCAAAAGACCAATCCACCGCCGAATTTGGCATGTCGTTGTTTCACGCACAGCACCGAAACCATTCTCTGGGCGCAAAAAGCGGATAAGAACTCAAGACATTACTTCGATTACGAGCGAATGAAAGCCGTCAACGGCGGGAAGCAAATGAAGGATGTTTGGACGGGCACATTGACGCCGTTGTCCGAAAAGCAGTTCGGAAAACATCCGACGCAGAAGCCCGTTTATCTGTTGGAACGTATTATTTCGGCGTCAACGCGGGAAGGGGAGGTTGTTTTGGATCCCTTTTGCGGTTCCTCGACAACGGGTGTCGCCTGCAAACGGCTGGGACGGATTTATATCGGCATCGATCGCAATTCCGAATACCTGCAACTGTCTGTCAAACGACTCAAAAACGAATGCACACACGAACTTTTTCAAAATGGTTTGCTACTTTCCGAACATCGATAAACGGATACGGTTATTACACGGATTTTAAACAGGCTTATCAAAACGCCGAATGTCTGAAAGTCGAAATCAACATCCTCAATTCGCTTGTCGGTTCGAAGCATATCGAAGCGGATTTTAGAGAGATTTTAGCCAAATATCCCGAATGTCTCAAAGTGATACCGATACTTTTGGCGGTACGAAAAAATGAAATTCATTGCACGGATGAAAAATTCGGCAATGTAACGTATCAATTTGATGAAAAAGCGCAAACCATCGAGCAATATACGTATTTTATGCGACAAACGGGGCTTTTTGATTTGTTGCAACATCACATTATCAACAGTTTGTACGATTATGTGACGGGCGTTGAAGTCGGGTTAGATTCCAACGGACGCAAAAATCGTGGCGGTTGGCAAATGGAAGATTTAACGGAACATTATTTGAAAAAAGCCTGTGCTAAATACTTTAAGGAGATGGATTTGGCCGAAGCAGAACACAAATATCACGTCGATCTTTCCGCAACTTCATCAAAGGGAATTTTCACAAAACGATGGGATTTTGTCGTCAAAACGCCGACCTATATTTACGCCATCGAGACCAATTTTTACGCAAGCGGCGGTTCAAAACTGAATGAAACGGCGCGAAGTTACAAACTAATCGCCGAAGAAGCAAGGCATATCAAAAATTTTAAATTCATTTGGATTACGGACGGCGGCGGATGGAAGCATGCAAGACGGAACCTCGAAGAAACCTTCAATGTATTGGAGGATCTTTATAATATCGCCGATATGGAAAACGGAATTTTTGAAATTGTATTGAAGTGATTTGGGGTTTAAAGGGTTAGCTTGGTCACCT
Source organism: Verrucomicrobia bacterium UBA3222 (assembly GCA_002363035.1). Lineage (GTDB taxonomy): Bacteria > Verrucomicrobiota > Verrucomicrobiia > Opitutales > UBA9783 > UBA3222. The sequence goes on along the minus strand of DEWA01000025.1, from coordinate 9,996 downwards.
TTGGTCATGGACAATGCTTTTTAGCATCGCAGATGATGCCGTTTTTGAAAAAGGAACAAGGCGGATTGCAAAAGTTGTATAGATAACATCAGAGAGGATATTTGCGCAAAGTTTTTCGATATTTTTGTATTTTTGCAACGAACAATTCTTCTTTCAACGGATTTCCTGCCACAATTTCCCCAAATCATCCGATATACAAAAGTACTATGTCAGGTCCTATCAGTATTGTCAGTCAAGTGGCTCCGAATTATGCCGATGCGGTTATTCGTGATACGCAGAATACCGCGCAGGTCGAAAACAAAACTCATCGGGAAACGCCGACGGCTCCCGAAGCCGGTGCGACAAAAATAGCGCAGGCAACAACCGATGCGGCGATTTCGAGCGGTAAAACCATCCCGCAGGTAGTTATGGAAAACAGTGAACGGAGTGTTACCAAGATGGAACGTATGGATATGCTGAACCGCGATTTGGGTGTTTCGCCCGTTAAAAGCGACATCGGAACGGTCGTCGACGAGAACGCTCTTCCATCGGAAATCAACAGTCGAGAATCACTTTAGGTGACTTGTTTCGAAGCCTGGTGGACGATGCAGGACTCGAACCTGCGACCCCATGCGTGTGATGCATGTGCTCTAACCGGCTGAGCTAATCGTCCGTTCAACCGTCTCTGTTCTCATTGGAGGCGGTTGAAACGCCGACGGCAAGCTTTCTTTTAAAGTCGGAAAACCGGCAATGCTTCTTTGCGGGACGGGAAGGAGCATGTGTTTCGATTATCAACATATGCCACGCACGCTGTGATGTTTAAATGGCGGAAAACACATATCGATAGAACCCCTTGTAAAAGCACCAATAAACCGACTTTATCCTGGTGGACGATGCAGGACTCGAACCTGCGACCTGCCGGATGTAAACCAGACGCTCTAACCAACTGAGCTAATCGTCCGCTTGTTTGCCATCACCGTCGATACGGGACAAAAAGCAAAAAAATCTCTTAAAACACGCAAAACGCGACACCCAAACGCCGCATTAAGCCTGATCGCCGTCGTTTCCGATGGCATTGACGGGGCAATAATCCATTTCCTCCGTGCAGGTTTGAATTTCCTGCTCGGTGGTCGGCTGCTTTTTCACGTAGGAAAGTCCATCGTCACGGGCACCGAAAAATTGCGGCGCATCGTATTGACAGCGCGCGCATCCGATGCATTGATTATCGACGTAAAATCTGCCGCGAACATTCTCCGGGAACTTGTTTGCCTTATCCGCCATACGAGCTCATTGTCGAAAAACCGCGCCGAAGGTCAAGCTTTTTACATCGTCGGCGGGTGGATAAAAGAGTGTGCGCGAGCAGTGTAAAGAGCAGGGGGCTTTGTGTCGTGCCGTTGTTTACGTTTGGGTATGCGGTTGAGTAAATTGCGGAGCGACAGGTGTATGCGGACGGTATGTTCCAAAGAGGTTCGCGAGAGATTGTTGTGCAAATATACTTCTTGGCAACAAGACGTGCCATGCGAGGGATGGAGAAGGATTTTTTTCGGTCGGGACGGAAGGATAGGGAAAATGTGGAGCATGTTCGGCACGTCGACGCAGGTTTTACGGGATTGCGAAAATGTTGCGTTATCGGAGTATGTTCAGGTAGGTGTTAAACAACCGCGACCGTTTTAAAAAGCGGTTCGAACGCGTTTTTCCCCCGTACCCGTGGCAACAAAACGCGAAAAGCCCTTCCCGTTTGAACGGTTGTCGCTTACAATAAATACACCCATGGCTCAACTTCGGCAGCTCCAGACGCAGGCGCAGGTTTTGGCGCCGCAGCTGCGGCAGTCGTTGAAGATTTTGCAGGTGTCCGCGTTGGATTTGCGCGAGATGATCCGCGAAGAAATGTCGACCAATCCCGCTTTGGAGGAAGTGCCGACGATGCCGGAGGTTGACGGGAAACAGGGTGATGCATTTGATGGGTACAGTGGCGGTTTCGAGCACAACACCGACCGCGCCGAAGCTGTAAAACATCATGACTTCATGATGGCGTCGCTGACGTCGGAAGTTACTCTGCAGGAGCATTTGTCGGAACAGATCGGTTGCATGGACTTGCCGAAGAAATTGCGGACAATCGTCGAATTTATCATCGGCAGTTTAAACGAAAAAGGTTTTTTGGAGTTGTCCGAAGAGGAATTGGCGCGACAAACCGCTTCCGATCCGAAGCAAATAGCGGCGGCATTGGCGGTTGTGCAAAATCTGGATCCGATCGGTGTCGGATGTCGGGATACGGTTTCGAGTTTGCTGGTGCAGTTGAAGCATCAAAATAAAGAACAATCATTGGCATTTAAGATTTTATCGGAACATTACGATGCGTTGCTTCGCAATAAGTGGGTTGAAATTGCGGAAGCATGTTCAGTGACGGTTAAAGATATCCAAAGCGCCGTTTGCAATGATATTGCGACGCTCAATCCCGCGCCCGGCAGTGCGTTTGCGTCCAAACCGACGCATACCGTTATTCCCGACGTAAGGATTTATAAAAATCATCTCAATGAATGGATGGTAGTGTTGAACCGTCAATACATTCCGAATTTGCGCATCGGGAGTGATTGCAAACTGTTGCTGGCGAAAAACCTGAAACCTTCCGAACGTTCGTATTTACGCCTCAAAATGCGTGCCGGGCAGTTTTTTATTCGCGCAATTTTTCAACGGCAAAAAACGATAGAGGATATTGCACGCGCGTTGTTGCGGCGGCAGATGGGTTTTTTTGAGCGTGGTGCGGCGCATTTGAAGCCTTTAACCATGCAGATGCTGGCGGACGATTTGGGCATCCACGAAACCACCGTCAGCCGTGCGACCGCCAACAAGTACGTCGAGACGCCGTTCGGTGTGTTTGCATTTAAGTACTTTTTTACAAAAGGCTTGCGGAATGCTTCCGGGAGCCGTATCTCTAACAGTGTTGTCAGGCAACGCATTAAGCGGATTGTGGAAGATGAAGATCGACGCAGTCCGTTGAGCGATCAACAAATCGCGACGTTGCTGGCGAAGGAGCAGGTGAACATTGCCCGACGAACGGTGACCAAATACCGCGAAAGCCTGGGCATCTTGTCTGCGAGTCTGCGCCGACAATACGATTAGGATGAACGTACACGAGTATCAGGCAAAAGGGCTCCTAAAATCCTTTCATATACCCGTTCCGTTCGGAGTTTGCATCGAAGAAAATACATCCTCTGCAATTGCGACGGCTTTGCGGGCGTTTAAAGGTCGCCCGAAAGTGGTTGTAAAAGCTCAAATTCATGCCGGCGGTCGCGGAAAGGGGCATTTTAAGGAGAGCGGTACCTCGGGCGTGCGGTTGGTGGAAACGGAGCATGCCGCCGAAGTCGTCGCGGATATGTTTGGCAAGACGCTGGTGACGAATCAGACGGGTGCCGAAGGGAGGGTCGTTCATAAAGTTTATGTAACGGAAACCGTTGCCGTTGCGCGCGAATTTTATCTTTCTCTTCTCATCGACCGCGATCGTCAATGTCCCGTGTTGATGGCATCCGACAGCGGCGGTTGCGACGTCGAAACGGTCGCGCAAACGCATCCCGAGAAGGTTTTAACGTTTCCCGTTGATCCGCTTTTAGGCTTGCAACCCTTTCAGGCGCGTCGTGTGGCGTACTTGTTTCAACTGATCGGCGAGGCTTTTAACGAATGCATCGAGTTGTTGCTCAATCTTTATCGTGCGTTTGTTGCCTCGGATGCGTGCCTCATTGAAATCAATCCTTTGGTTTTGACGCAAGAGGGGCATTTGTCGGCATTGGACTGCAAAATGCAGTTGGATGACAATGCGCGCTTTCGGCATGAGAATTTTGTCTCTTTCGAGGATCCGAACGAAACCGATCCGACGGAAGCCGAAGCAAAATCCGTCGGTATTCACAATTATGTGGCGTTGGACGGCGATATTGCCTGTCTGGCAAACGGTGCGGGATTGGGAATGGCGACCCTCGATTTATTGGATACGTTAGGCGGAAAGGCGGCGAATTTCCTGGATATCGGCGATACGGCTTCCGCGGAACAAATCGAGGCAGGGTTCCGTATTCTGCTGAAACATCCGAAAACCCGCGGTGTGTTCGTTAACATTTTCGGCGGTACGTTGCCGTGCGACCGCGTGGTGCAGGGGCTGATTTCGGTGACGGAAACGGTTGCGCTTCGCGTGCCGTGCGTGATGCGTCTCATGGGGAACCGCAAAGACGAAGGTTTGGCATTGTTGCAACGGAGCGGTTTGCCGGTTTTTGTCACCGAAGATTTAACGCAGGCGGCGGAAACGATCGTTCGGGAAACGAAGGCAGCCTTATGAGTATTTGGATCGAGCAAACGTCGCGCGTGATCGTGCAGGGCATTACGGGATGTGCCGGGATGATGCATTCGGCGAGCTGTCTGGCGTATGGAACACGCATCGTCGGCGGAGTCACGCCCGGCAAAGGCGGCGAGGTTGTTCACGGCAATATCCCCGTTTTTAGTACGGTCGCCGAAGCCTGCGTCGCCGTTCATCCCGACATTTCGTTTATTGCGGTACCGGCACCGCATGCAACCGATGCGGTTTTGGAGGCGATCGATGCGGAAATTCCGTTGGTTGTTTGCCTTACGGAAGGACTGCCCGTTCACGATATGTTGCGTATTCATCGCACTTTGTCGGGAAGCAGAACGCGCCTCATCGGTCCCAACGGTCCTGGGTTAATCGCACCCGGAAAATGTAAAGTCGGAATTATTCCGAACGAAATTTGCAAAGAAGGTTCGGTCGGCATTGTGTCGCGCTCGGGGACGCTGTTGTTTGAGGCGATTTATCAGCTGACATCGATGGGGTACGGACAGTCGACGTGCGTCGGTATCGGCGGCGACCCCGTTGTCGGAACGTCGTACATGGATGTTTTGAAGGCTTTTAATGACGATCCGCAGACAAAATCAATTGTTTTAATCGGCGAAATCGGCGGGAACGCGGAGGAAGTTGCGGCGGAATTTATTCGGCAGCACCTCCAAAAACCCGTGATTGGCTATATTGCCGGACGCCGTACGCCCGAGGGCAAACGCATGGGACATGCCGGCGCGATGATTGCAGGAAATACCGGTACGGCACTTTCGAAAATTCAAGCCTTACAAGCGGCGGGCGTCGAAATCGCGCAAAACGTGACGGACATCGGTGGAATTGTGGCGAAGGTGCTGGGGTAGGGCTTGCTTTTTACTTAAAGGTTGGTGTTGCCTTTTCGTTACCAGCAACCGCAGTTTTCTGTTCCCAAAATATACAGAGGTTTTAATAAAAAAGGCGTGAATGTTCCGCAATGAAAATTATATAATAAATTTGTGGGAACCGATAAACCGCCGTGTGTGTATTTATTGGGTGTCGGCGGGATGGGAATGGCACCGCTGGCGCGGTTTCTCGTTGATAAAGGCTATGCGGTGTCCGGGTGGGATGATTTCGCAACGGAGGAACGCAAAAAACAATTATCCTTTATACGTTGGCAGAAAACGGTTCCGAACGGTTGCGCCGTGTGTGTTTATTCGTCCGCCGTTGATGGAGACAATGCGTTGCGGAAAGCGGCTTCGGCGGTTTGTCCGTGCGTGCCGCGCGGTGCGTTTGTGGCGCAACTGTTAAAAAACGAATGTTTGTGTGCGATCTGCGGCAGTCACGGGAAATCGACGACGACCGCGTATTTGATACATTTTTTTAAACAACACGATATCCCCGTCAATTACCTTGGCGGTGCGGAATTCCGAGGCAATGCATACGAAGTCGGTTGCGGGAAGTATGAAAACGTTTGGACGCTGTTGGAATTGGACGAAAGCGACGGCACGATTGAGGATTTTTCGCCCGACGTAACCGTTATTCTCAATACCGATTGGGATCATCCGCGCCGCTATGAAACTGCGGAAACGTACCGAAAGGTATTCGAAAATTTGGCGTTGCGGACGAAGAAATGCGTGATTTCCAACGAAGATTTTCCGCAACTCCATGCCGAACGGCTTCGCATTCCGTCCGCGCCGACATTTTTGGAGTTTGATGCAGCGGTAGCAGGCGTTGCGTTTCGTTATCTGACGGGACAAACGGCGACCGCATCGGATGTTGCTTCTTTCCAAGGCGTTAAACGGCGGCAGGAAGTTTTGCTACAGACTTCGCACTTGAAGGTTCTGTCGGACTACGCTCATCATCCGAACGAATTGAAAGAACTGTTGCGGGTGTTGGAGCAAGAAAAAACAGCTTTGGTTGTTGCCTTTGAACCGCATCGCGCATCGCGCCTGAAATGTTACTTCGAGGGTTTTGTGCGCGAGCTGAAACATTGTCCGAAGGTGTTTATTCATCCGCTGTATGAGGCGTTCGAGGCGGTTGATTGCAATGAGAAAACGCTTTTGGACGCGCTTCCGAACGCACAACCGTCGGAGCAACTGAAACCCGAAGATTACATTGCGTGTGAACAGCCGACGACGCTTGCGTTTGTCGGAGCCGGAAAAATCGATAAGTACGCGCGTCGTTGGTTGGAGCAATGGATGCAGGCGGTTAAGGAATTTTTCGCAACGCGCGGTGTGGTTTTGGAAACGAACGTATCGCTTCGGAATGCTTCCCTCATGGGCATCGGCGGTTCGGCGTTATTTTACTGCGAACCGCGAAGCATGTATGAATTGCAAACCTTATTGCGCGAGTGTCGTCGGATCGGTTTGAAGGTTCTGCCGTTGGGCGGCGGTTCGAACGTTCTTATTCCCGAAAATCGCATTGACGGCGTTGTGGTGCGAATGAATGAAGATTGTTGGGATTTTTGCACATTCGGAATAAAAGCGATAGACCCGAATACTTCCAAGGGAGAGATTATAAATTTTTTGGAAGTCCCTCCCTCGCAGGCGCTCACCGAAACCTCGAAAGCCCTTTATGTGCATGTCGGTTGCGGGACGTGTATGCAGGCGTTTCTGGATGCGGCGGAGGCGCGCGGTGTCGGAGGTTTTGAGTTTTTGGACGGTATCCCGGGAACCGTCGGCGGGGCGTTGGCGGTGAATGCCGGGACAGGCGGGCAGGGGATTTTGGATGTTGCCGAGCAGGTCATTTGGATCGATGCAGACGGTACGGTGCGTGTTACCGCGCATTCGAAATTAAACTACGGCTATCGCTGTTGCGAAACCTTTCAAAACGGCGTGATTGTGTCGGTACTTTTAAAAGGGTATCGTTCGACAACAGAGCGCATTCGACAACGTCGTGCAGAGTTGCGGAAGAAGCGCGAACAATCTCAGCCGAAAGGCAAGACGCTCGGTTGTTTTTTCAAGAATCCTCCATCTTGTTCGGCAGGACAACTGTTGGATCAATGCGGAGTAAAAGGAAAAAGAGTAGGGGAGATTTTTGTTTCCGAACAACATGCGAATTTTATCATCAATAACGGCAACGGTCGGTTTGAAGATGTCATTCGTTTGGTAAAACAACTTAGAACGATGGTACACGAACGAAGTGGCGTTTGGCTGGAACCGGAAGTTCGAATTTTAGGAAAAAGTTGGGACGAATTTTTGTAAGTTTTTATGAAGCATTTTGAGAAAATTGTTATTTTGTGTGGCGGTCAAAGCGGTGAGCGTGAAGTTTCGTTGCATTCGGCGGAACCTGTGTTTGAAGCGTTAAAAAAGATGTATCCGACGCAATTGTTGCGATTGGACGAAAACACGTTGTCACAGGATTTAAACCCGGAAAGCGATTTGGTTTTTCCGCTCATTCACGGGGATTTCGGCGAAGACGGACAGTTGCAGGCGCTGTTGGAGGAAAGAAATTTTACCTATGTCGGCAGTGATGCGAAGGCGAGTGCGCTGTGTATGGATAAAATTCGGAGCAAACATTTAGCCGCGGAGAACGGCATATCCGTGTTGCCGGCGATTGAATTAACGATCGGGCAGGCATTGGACAGAGAAATGCTTGAAAAAACGCTGAAAACTACGGCGTTTGTCCTGAAACCGACCGACAAAGGAAGCAGCATCGGCGTGCATCTGTGTGAAAATTTCGACGCCTTATGCAAGGCTTGGGCGGATGTAAAAGAGGGGCATTGGATGATTGAGCCGTACGTGCGTGGGAGAGAACTGACGGTCGGTTTGTTGCACGGGAAGGCGATTGGTGTCGGTGAAATTTGTCCGAAAGAGGGGTTCTACGATTACCATAACAAATATACGGAGGGAGCTTGCGATTATTTTTTCCCGGCGCATTTGGAAGAGGCGATTGCGGAACGTTTGCGGCATTCTTCGGAAATATTCTTCAAAGCAGCCGCCTGTCGGGATTTCGGTCGCGCGGATTTCATTATGGATACCGACGGGAACGTTTGGTTTTTGGAAATGAACACCATTCCCGGCGTGACGGCGCAGAGCCTTTTGCCGAAATCTGCCGTGTGCATCGGAATTTCGTTTGAAGCCTTATTGAGGCGATTGGTGGATGGTGCCTGTGAACGAAGCGGAAAGTTTTTTTCGTGAAAATCGGGCGTTTCGTTGTGACGCGCGATTTGGAAACGGCGACATGTCTTTTCTTTAAAAAAATCTTTATCGGGATTAAATTCTAAAGAAACGTAGGAACGAAAATTCTTGAAGAAAAAGCACGATCCTTCCTGGAAAAGTTTGCAACAAAAGCCGCGTTGGACATGGCAACGCGTGCGAAAGGTGTTGTTGCGCGCAGGGATCGTGTTAAGTCTTGTTACGGCAATCGGTTTCGTTCTGTGGCGGGCGGTTGAAAAAACGCAGATCGTCCAGCCGTTGGAGCAGATTTTTTTCTCCACCGACGGTGTTTTGCAAAAAAATTGGTTCTTTGCGAACGTTAAAGTCCCTTTCGGCGAAGGACTGATGGCGATCGATTTAAATTCTTTGCAACACCATTGCTTACAATACAAACAGATCAAGGAGGTCGAAATTGCACGCGAATTTCCCGATGCCCTGCGTATTCAGGTCAAAGAACATCGACCGTGCGCGAAGGTTCTTCTGGTTAAAAACGGGAAACGAAGCGTCGGGCTGGTTTCGACGGAAGGCGTAATTTTCGAACCTGTTCAATACGACCGGCAACAAATCGCAGGGTATCCGACGTTGTCTGACGTGCCGAAAACGCTGATGCAGGACGGGAAAATCGTCGGTTTTTGGAGCGTTTTTCGGCTGTTGCAATTTTTGAATTCAAACGCGCCCGATGTTTTTCAGGCGATAAAAAAACTTTCGTTGAGGCATTTCGATCCGTTTTTGGAAAAAAGATGGCAGAGCATTGAATTCGACATTGGCGGCACTTGGACGCTTGTGTTTCCGATCGAACAACCCGAGGCGGCGTTGGCGAAACTGCGTTCGATTTTGCGTTCTTTATCGCCTCAGCAGCGGAAAAATCTGCGTCGGCTGAACGTTGCCGCGACCCGTCCGACGGTCGAATTTTTATAAAAGTTAAAATTTTTTTAATTTTTTTTAAAAAAAGCGCTTGACGCAATCATGGTAATGTTTTCACATGAAAGTGTCGTTACTTTGAAAGTTTTTCAGCGTCGGGGGTCGTAAAAAGCTGCTTGACACGCAAAACGGAAAACGGTCAAATGATGATGTCGTTCTTTGAAATTTACTTTGTGCATTGTTCGGGAAAACCGAATAAACTTTTAAGGAAGTTCTTTTTTAAAGAAGAGCAACCCTCAGAAAAAACTGAGTATTAAATAACGTAAACAAGAGCAAGGAAAGCTCTGTACGATGTTAGCGATAATTTTGTACGGAGAGTTTGATCCTGGCTCAGAGTGAACGCTGGCGACGTGGCTAAGACATGCAAGTCGAGCGAGAAGGTGCCTTCGGGTACCGGAAAGCGGCAAACGGGTGCGTAACACGTAAGTAACCTGCCCTTAAGACGGGAATAGCTTGATGAAAATTGAGATAATGCCCGATATCAAATTCTTCCGCATGGAAGAGGCTTGAAAGGTTTGTGATGGCGCTTAAGGAGGGGCTTGCGGCCTATCAGCTTGTTGGCGGTGCGAAAGACCACCAAGGCTAAGACGGGTAGCCGGTCTGAGAGGATGGACGGCCACATTGGAACTGAGA
>DEWA01000010.1 GCA_002363035.1 Verrucomicrobia bacterium UBA3222 | reverse complement strand
GAGAGAGGGATTCGAACCCCCGGTGGGTTGCCCCACACCTGATTTCGAGTCAGGCACAATCGACCACTCTGTCATCTCTCCGCACCAATAGCTCCATTGGGTGCAATTATCGGACATTCGGCAAGCTTAAACAACAGGATTTAATATGCAATACACAATTCTTAAGTCACCGCCTGCGCATCGTAAAACTTCAAAAAAACATCGACAAACACCCGATGACGGCGCGCTTTGTCCGGCACATCCGTATTCCATGCGGGGAACAGATTAAAACATGAAGTTTTCGGATTGTAATAGGCTCCGAAACAAGTTTTGCCTGCGCGGAAGCACTTCGATCGTACGCGCTTCGCCTGTCTCAAACATCCGTTGTTAATCCGAACGTGCACCCGCAAAACACCGAAAGTTCTCCCCATCGGGGTTGAACATTCTTCCAAAACGCTGTTTTCGGCGATGTATGGAAAATCTTAAATATCTTTCTCAATCCCGTCGGCAATATGCGCGATTTCAACAAACGAATCGGCTTTCAGCGAAGCACCGCCGATCAAACCGCCATCGATGTGCGGTTGCGACAACAGCTGTTTCGCGTTGTCGACCTTTAAAGAACCGCCGTACAACAAGCGAACCTTCTCGACAGAAGAAGCTTCAAAGCGTTTCGCCAGCCAATCGTGCATAAACGCATGCATCTCTTCCGCAATCTCCGGCGTCGCCGTTTCGCCCGTTCCGATCGCCCAAATCGGTTCGTAGGCAATCGTCGCCTGAGAAAGCTGTTCGTTCGTAACATCCTTTAAACCTTCTTCCAACTCGTGCGCAATCACGTCAAAGGCGCGCTCTTCTTTGCGTTCGGCTAAGGTTTCGCCGACGCATAAGACTGGCTTCAAGCCCGTCGCCAACAACGCATGCAGTTTTTCGTTAATAAAACCGTCGCTTTCGTGCAACAGCGTGCGGCGTTCGCTGTGACCGACGAGCACGTACGAAACAAACTCTTTTAACATTAACGGCGATACTTCGCCCGTGAATGCACCGCTGTCCTTCGGGTACACGTTTTGCGCTCCCAACGCAATTCCGACCGACGCATTGGCTTCAAACGCCGCCGCCAAACTCACCAATGACGGACAAATCAGTAACTCGCTGCGCACCATCGGCGTCAATAAAGGCTTCAGGATTTCGAAAAACGCACGCGTTTCCGCGGTCGTCTTGTTCATCTTCCAATTTCCGGCAATTAAAAATCGTTTTTCCATGTGTACTTTTTATATCGGCCGGATTGGAAAATTTATCGCTTCAATGCTTCCAACCCCGGGAGCGGTTTCCCTTCCAACAGCTTTAAACTTGCGCCGCCTCCCGTACTGAGAAATGTAATATCCTCCGCGCAACCGCTCTGTTTCACCGCCTTCACGCAGTCGCCGCCGCCGACAATGGTTGTGCCTTCGCACGCCGCCAACGCCTGCGCAATGCGAAAAGAACCTTCGGCGGAAGCTTGAATTTCAAAAATTCCCATCGGTCCGTTCCAAAAAACCGTCTTTGCAGATCGAATACACGACGCGTAATCTTCGACGGTCTTCGACCCGATGTCCACACCCTGCCAACCGTCATCGATGTTGCCTTCAAAAATTTTCGTTGTTCCAAGGGTGCGCGCTTTCATATCAACGGCATCGGAAGCAACCACATCCGTCGGCAGATGCAAATCAACGCCGCGCACCTTCGCCTTTTCCAACAGCTCTTTCGCAAGTTCAACCTTGTCGGGTTCCGCCAAACTGTTGCCGATATTTTTCCCCTGCGCCAACGCAAATGTAAAACTCATGCCGCCGCCGATGAGAATTTGATCGGCTTTCTCCAAAAGTGCCTCAATCACGCCGATTTTATCGCTCACTTTCGCGCCGCCCAACACCACGCAAAAGGGATGTTGCGGAACATCGATTTTTTCCTTCAGAAAATTTAACTCCTTTTCGACCAGAAATCCCGCCGCCTTTTGCGACACAAAGGGAACCATCCCCGCCGTCGACGCGTGCGCACGGTGCATTGTTCCGAACGCATCGTTGACATAAACATCCGCCAACGCCGCCAGTTGCTTGGAAAATGCTTCGTCATTCGCCTCTTCTTCGGGATGAAAACGCAGATTTTCCAACAAAACAACGGAATTTTCCGCCATATCCGTCACCGCCTGTTCCGCATCTTTGCCGACGCAATCGTCCAGGAGCAAAACCGGCTGATTGAGGCGCGTCGCCAAAATACGCGCCACGGGCTGTAGCGAATACTGCATGTCGCGCTTCCCTTTCGGACGCCCCAAATGGCTCGCCAGAATGACCTTCGCACCCTGCTCCAACAGGTATTGTATCGTCGGCAACGCCGCCGCGATGCGCGTATCATCCGTCACGTTTCCGTTTTTATCCAACGGCACATTGAAATCCACACGCACAAAAACACGCTTTTTTTCGACCGCCAATTCCCGAACCGACTTGATACCGTCCATGATTTTATGATAGCAAGCTTCGTTATTTTTAAAAAGCAAATTTCGCCGTTGGATTGAGATTTCGGAAAGTTTTTCATACCATCTCTAAACATCAAAACGAATACAAAAACTTATGTACATAAATAAACTATATTGTCTTACCGACCCCCGCCAAACCTTAAAAGAACCGCACCAGTGCTTCCATCCAAGCGCACGCCTGCTTCGGGTACGATAAGGTTTTGTCAAAAATCGATACCAATTCCTCTTGGATATCCAACAACGTCGGCAACGAAAAAGAGGACTTCAGACGGCTCACATACCAGGGATTTTGCGAAAAAATACAAAACGTATTCTTGTCCTCCACCGCACCGAAATCATCTGCGTATGACGCATACGCTTTATCAAGCGTTATCTTCGAAACGGAAGGCAACTTTAACGTCGCCGATTGAATGAGAAGCCGATTGCGATTTTGGAACATTGTCCAAACACTGCGCATTTCTTTGTTGAGAATAAAATGTTGACGCAAACTGCGAACGTAACGCGTCGCGTCTTTGGCATAAAACGCTTCAACGGGTTCGAAAAATTCGTTATTCATCAGCGTCGGCGTGTACATTTGCACATCTTCAAGCGTAACAGAGCCGCTCCACTGCTTCACACACGCCAGTTTTTCAAACTCGTTGGCGATCGCGCGCGGTTGTCGGTTCATTTTTTGAAACAACAATTCGCAGGCGTCGGCTTCAATCGTCACGCCCTGCTCTTTGCACAATTTCTTTATCAGAAACCGCAGATAGGCTTCCGACTGTTTTTCCTCCATTTCTTCGCACGTCGCCAGCGATTGAACGGTTTTAAACAAACGCATGCGCTTATCGACCGGCGAAGCGGAAATCACTAAACACGTTCCCAAAGGTAATCGTTGCAGGACGGATAAAAATTTTTCGATACTCCCCTGCCCGCCTTCGGTCGTTGCCGGCGAACCGCTACCGAACAGATTGGTCGCACGCAACCAAACGCATTTGTTCGGCGTAAAAAAATCCGCCGTCTGCAATGCTTCAACAACCCGATCGACAACCTGCTTTAAATCGGCAATCGTGTTGACAGTTCCGTCGATCGTCTCCAACGAAAAGCCCTGCGTTTGTTCTTCAATACACTTCTTTGCCCTGAGTTCGACAAAAAACTCATCCGCTCCGAAAATAAACCAAATCCGCTCCTTCATTCCGACCGTATTGATAATTGTTGCAAAATCCTTTCGAACGGATCACCGTTCCCCATCCACTCGATTTCCATGCGCAAAAAGTAAAACGGCAACTCAAACGAAGTGGTCGAAATGCGAACCGCATCCTTTTCCGTCGTGATCACCGCATCGGCATCGGCACGCTTCGCTTCCGAAAAAAATTCGCTCAAATCTTCTTCCGAATAGCCGTGATGATCCAAGAAATGCTTCCCGTACGCTACGTTTGCACCGTTATCTTCCAACGACTGTTCGAACGACCGCGGCGATGCGATACCGCTTAACGCCGCCACCCGACGACCGTTTAACGAAGATAATTCCAACCGTTCGCTACCGTTGACGACCTGCAGATATTTCGGGACGTGTTTGCAAAAGAAAATCGGTACCTTTTCGTTAAAACATCGCACCCGTTGCTCCAAATTTTTCAGATCCGCCGCCGAAACCCGATCGCTCTTGGTAAAAACGACAAACTGCGCACGCCTTAAGCGGTTCATGGGTTCACGTAAAATACCGCGCGGCAGGATATGCCCGTTCCCGAACGGATTGGTCGCGTCGATTAACACAATGTAGGACGCGCCTTTCAGACGAAAATACTGGAAACCGTCGTCCAACAACAGCAGGTCACATCCGAATTTCTCGATCGCGTACTGCCCCGCTTTCACGCGATCCTTATCGACCACCACACATACGCCGGGCAAATTTTTCGCCAACAGCAACGGTTCGTCGCCCGCCGTTTCATACGGCAACAAACAACGCACGCCGTCACTCACCACCTTCGGCGGACACGGATCGGTATGCACCAACCAATGCCAGCTCTTCTTCCACCAAGGCTCAGCTTTGCTTTTGTAGCCGCGGCTCAAAATCGCGACCTTGCGCCCACGATTTTGCAACAAGCGCGCCAACTTTTCCACCACCGGCGTCTTTCCCGTCCCTCCGACCGTCAAATTTCCGACCACAATCACACGACAACCGAGCGGATGATCTTTTAGTAAACGATTTTTGTACAGTTTCTCCCGCAAAAAAACAATTCCGCCGAAAACAAGCGATAACGCGCGAAAAAAAAACGCCACGCACGCCGCTTTTTTATCCTTCGGCGGACGATACAACAACTCCTTAATGTACTCCTCGACGGATTGCTTCCAACGTCGCAGCGCGAAGAAAGATTTCACGGAGCACGGTTAATGCAGAAGTACAATATCGCAACGGCGATCCTTTACGGCATCCTCTTTATTGATACCGCGCGTCGCCTCACGATTACCCAAGGTGATCATGTCCAGGCGATCGGATGCAACTCCAAAAGACATCAAAACGTCCGCGACCTGTTGCGCCCGTCGCGTCCCGATGTTCTGATTGTACACATCCTCGCCGTACCAATCGGCATATCCCGCCAGCAACAAACGTTGTTGCGGATTCTTTTGAAGTAACGGAACAATTTTGTTTCTTAAAAACGCCCGATCGCGCTCCGAAACAACCGAACTGTCGAACTCGAAAAAAATCCGACCGATCACATCTTTTTCGTCGTATAAACCATACCACGGCGGCGTCTCCTCCGTCACAATGACCTCCTGCGTATCCGCCGTCATCGAAGACTCCCTTTCATTTGGCTTCGAAAGCTCAACAACGGTATCCGACAAGCGCGGATTCGGTTCGGTTGAGGTTTTAAACCACGAACAGCCGCCCAAGAGCAATAAGAACGGAAAAAAGAAGCGTCTCATCACCTTAATTTTAGCCCGAAACGTCCGCTTTTCAACCCCGTTTTTGATGCGCAAGGCTCGCCTTTACGAAACCGACAAACAGCGGATGCGGACGATGCGGCTTCGATTGAAACTCCGGATGGAATTGAACGCCGATGAACCACGGATGGCTCGGCAACTCCACCGCTTCGACGATATTCAACCGTTCATGTCGCCCGACCAAACGCAATCCCTTCTCTTCGAACGCCTGCGCATAGGTATCGTTAAATTCGTACCGATGGCGGTGACGTTCCGAAATGCGTTCCTTGCCGTACAGTTCCCGAATGCGGCTGTTCGGTGCCAAAACGCAGGGTTCCGCTCCCAAACGCATGGTACCGCCTTTGCACGAAACCTTCTTTTGCGCCTCCATCAAATCGATCACGGGGTGCGTCGTCGGGACGTTGGTTTCGGTGCTGCAGGCATCCGCATAGCCCAAAACGTTGCGCGCAAATTCCACCACCGCCAGTTGCATCCCGAGGCAAATGCCGAGAAACGGCAAATTGTGTTCGCGCGCATAACGGATCGCGCGCATTTTCCCTTCCAAACCGCGCAATCCGAACCCGCCCGGCACCAAAATTCCGCACACATCCGACAATTTTTCTTCCCATCCGTCCGCTTCCAACACTTCCGCTTCGACGGTTCGAATATCGACTTTGCATTGATTTTCAATGCCCGCGTGCGCCAACGCCTCACGGACGGATTTGTAAGCGTCGGGAATGTCGGTATATTTTCCGACAAGACCGATGGTAACGGTTGTTTTCGGGAAACGAATGCGCCGATTGACGTCCTCCCACACCGAAAGCGGCTTTTCGACGTACGGCAAACCCAGGCGGGATAATAATAACTTATCCAGGTGCTGTTGATGCAAAAGAAGCGGCAGTTCATAGGTTGAAACTTCCACATCGCGTTCCTCAACGACGGCTTCCGTCGAAACATTGCAAAATAAACTTAACTTTTCGCGAACGCTTTCCTCCATCGGCACTTCCGTGCGGCAAACCAAAATATCCAGTTGCAATCCGATTTCGCGCAGTTTGGCAACGCTCTGCTGGGAGGGCTTTGTTTTCAGTTCCGACGACACCCGCAAATACACCAGCAACGTCAAATGGACGAACACCGCATTGTTCCGCCCCTGTTCCTGCGCCAACTGACGCAACGCTTCCAGGTACGGGAGTCCTTCGATATCACCGACCACACCGCCGATTTCGACGATCAGCACATCGATATCCTCCGACGCACAAAGCGCAATGCGGCGCTTGATTTCGTCCGTCACATGCGGAATGACCTGCACGGTTTTCCCCAAATAGGAACCTTCGCGCTCCTTTCGCAAAATCGCTTCGTAAATCTTTCCCGACGTTACGCTGTTGTTGCGCGTCAATTTCGCGTGCGTAAAGCGTTCGTAATGCCCCAAATCCAAATCCGTTTCCGCGCCGTCTTCCAACACATAAACTTCGCCGTGCTGACAGGGATTCATCGTACCCGGGTCGACATTTAAGTAGGGATCCATTTTCAGCATCCCGACCTTTAACCCCTGCGCTTCCAGCAGCGCCCCGATCGAAGCCGCCGTCAGCCCCTTCCCGAGCGATGACACAACGCCACCCGTGATAAAAACAAACTTCATGCCGCGCCTACGATCTCAAATTGATGCCCGACGTTTTTGTGTGCAAGGTTTTTTATATTTTACCGTGAGGAAAGCGGACAAAAAACAAACATCAGACATTCGAAGAACCTTTTACGCCGTGCACCCATCGTAAACCGTCTCGTCGAATTACCAAGGCACAAACCACAATACCTCTTCGCCGCGACCCACTTCATGAACGGGAACGGAACGCCCTCCCGTCAACTCACTCAATTGCGACATCAGATTGTCACATCGAGCGATCCATTCGTCTTTCAGATAAATATAAATCGGACCGCGCACTTTCTTGTTCCGCGCCTGCTCCTCCGTCGGTCGGTAAAATTCGATGCGTTCCGGATTGGCACCTATCGGCGGACGATCGGACATCACTCCCATAAAACGCACAAAGTAATTCCCGGACGATACATCAAACCACTTGTTTTTCGGGAAGGCGTTTGCATGCTTTCCGTAGTATTCGTAATACTCCTCAAAAGCATCTGCGATGGGAAAGGCAATCGCCCTTCGGTTCCAATAATCCAACCAACGGAGAACGATTTGATAACCCTTAAGCGAAACGCCGAGAGACACGCTCATAACCGCCAGACAAATGACGACCTCAATCAACGAAAAACCGAGCGACTTCCGTGTCGTTTTTCATTATCTCACCACTAAAAAGTCACGCGCCGCCTGTCAAATGCTTTAACCCGTCTTTCCCGCAGCAAAACAAGCATGCACTGGCAACTCTCTGTTTTTGAAACAGTCTACTCAATAGGTCTTCACTCCGCGCGGTACACAATCCCGACCGCGTTGCGAACGGCTTCCATGGTATTTTGCGCGATCGTTTTCATCTTTTTCGTCCCTTCAATCGCAATCTCCAAGGCTTCTTTATCCGTAACGGCGGCGCGCTTCTCGCGAACGGGTGCCAGTAAAGTTTGCAAAATCTCATCCAACCGACGTTTTAACGTCATATCCCCCAGCCCGCCTTTGCGATACTGTGCTTTTAAAGACTCAACCTCCTCTTTATCGGGATCGAACGCATCCAAGTAAGCGAATACCACGTTGCCTTCGGTTTTGCCGGGATCGGAAACGCGAATATGATTCGGATCCGTGTACATCGAAAATACCTTATCGTGAACCGTTTCGGCGGAATCGGACAAAAAAATCGCATTCCCGAGCGACTTCGAAGCCTTTGCATTGCCGTCAATGCCGATTAAACGCGGCGTTTTGCTCAGCATCAGTTCAACTTCGCGCAAACAATCCGTTTTGTAGGTATAATTAAAACGCCGCACCAGTTCGTTGGTTTGCTCAATCATCGGCGCCTGGTCCTCGCCCGCCGGAACGTGCGTCGCACGAAACAGCGTAATATCCGCCGCCTGGCTGACGGGATAACACAAAAAACCCGCCGGAATCGATTCCTCAAACCCGCGCAGCTGAATTTCGTTCTTAATCGTCGGATTGCGCTGCAGGCGCGATGTGGTCACCAAATTCAGCAACAGCATCGTCAATTCACATAACTCGGGGATTTGCGACTGGATGAAAATTGTCGTTTTTTGCGGATCAATCCCAACCGCCAGATAGTCCTTAACGACTTCGGCGACATTTTTGACCACATGCTCGGGACGCTCAAAGTAATCGGTCAACGCCTGCATGTCGGCGATCATCACAAACTGCTCGCAGGCATGCTGTAATTGAACGCGATTTTGCAGCGACCCGACGTAATGCCCCAAGTGCAATGGACCCGTCGGGCGATCGCCCGTTAAGAGAACTTTTTTCGATTCCGACATACTCTTATGAAAAGTTGTTTTGAAGTAGGCGGCAAAGGATTTTTTGGGGAGAATTGATATGTTTAAAATTCTCCATGCATACCCGAAAAGATCATGCAAACGCGCTGAAACAGCTTCCCGAAAAAGCAAATTTTACTTTGTAAAATACTAACGGCTGAATGTAATCGCCCCTCTCCTCTTTTTCACATTACGGCAACAGGCGGTTTTTCAAAAGTCACCAAGACACGGCATTTCCAATGCCTCACCGCTAATCAGTGCACAATTCTTAATCGTCCTCGGATTTCGCTTCCGCCTCCGAAGAGACAACCGACGAATTTTCGGAAACTGCAACAGGTGTGTTTTTCGAATTAGAAGTCAACGGCTCGGTCAAAGCAACGGACTTTTTCGGCTCGCCATACTCCCCCTTCACTCCGTCCAACACCACGTCCACCCGAACGGCTTTCAGCGCGCCGAGGCAATGCGTAACGGCGTTTTTTGCCGCTTCCTGGAAGCGCATGGAGGACACTTCGAACGATTGATTGACGTCCAGAGAGATGTATAATTTCAAAAGCAGCAATCGACGTTTATTGATGCACTGAACGCGTTTGACGGAACCGCCTTCGATTTCCGCGCATGCCGATTGGATCAAATTCAAAACCGTTGCACGACTGACCCAAACCGAACCGTTGTCGGTGGACGCGGCGCGAAACGGTTGACGGGAGACGCGAAAACGATGAATAAGATACCACAACAGCAGAAAAAGAACCGTGCCGCCGATCGCTTCCTTATACTCGATGATAAACGGCAATAATCGTTGAAAAAAGGTCTCCATGGATACTTTTTTCAGGAAGCACTTTTCGTGCCTGCATCCGATGTTTCGGTACGAACGCCGTCGATAATCACATCAATACGCTCGGCATGTTTGCGCGTCATTTGCAACACGCTTTCGGCAATGGTTTGCTGAATGTCTTCGCCGACCTTCACCAGCTCCGCACCGAACAACAAGTTGACCTTGACCTCGATGTCGTAATTGCCGTTTTCGTTTTCGGTCACCTTGACGCCGCGCTCGGAATCTTTTTTGGAAAACATTTCGGCAATCCCCTCCACAAAACCGCCGCCGACCGAATGCACGCCTTTGACGCGCTGAGCCGCCAAACGTACAATCCCCGCCACCACGGCAAGATTGATTTTAATATCGCCCTTCACCGATGTCGAATGTTCCTTCGGGAACGGAACGCTTATCTTTTCAGACAGTTGCTGTGAGTTGTCGCTCATTTTTTCTTCTTTTTCTTCGTTTCCGTGGTTCGTTGCAAAAAGGTTTTCATAAAATGCGTCGTGATGCCGCCGGCGCGATACGTCGGATCCAGCATAATCTTTTTACACAGCGGAATCGTCGTCTTAATGCCGCCGACAAGATATTCACCCAACGCGCGCGACATACGGATAATTGCTTCCTCCCGTGTTTCGCCCGTCGCAATCACCTTCCCGATCAGGCTGTCGTAATACGGCGGGATGACATAATCCGCATATACGTGCGAATCCATGCGCACGCCGTACCCGCCCGGTTCGTGATAAAAATCCACATGCCCGGGGCACGGCATAAAATTGTTATCGGGATCCTCGGCATTGATGCGACATTCGATCGCGTGTCGACGGCACTTAATATCCTTCTGTCGCAAGGTCAGCTCTTCACCGTTTGCCACCCTCAACTGCCACTGAACCAAATCAATTCCCATGGCTTCCTCGGTCACGGTATGCTCCACCTGAAGGCGGGTATTCATTTCGATGAAATAAAAATCACCTTCTTTATCCACCAAAAATTCGATGGTTCCGACACCTTCGTAACCGCATTTTTCCGTCAGTTTCACCGCCGCTTTGCCCATTTTCTCGCGCAGGGAGGAATTTAAAAACGTCGAAGGCGCTTCCTCAACCAACTTCTGGTAATTGCGCTGCAACGAACAATCGCGTTCGCCGACGTGAATGACATGCCCGTGCGCATCCGCCAACACCTGAAATTCAATGTGATGCGGATCTTCAATGAATTTTTCAATGTACACCGAACCGTCGCCGAATGCCTTTTCCGCCTCCGTACGTGCCAACAGGAAAGCTTTCAAAAATGTCGCCGCATTCCACACGGTGCGCATGCCTTTTCCGCCGCCGCCCGCCGCGGATTTAATAATAACGGGAAAGCCGATTTTTGTGGCGAGCTTCAAACCTTCGTTCTCGTCCGAAATCGCGCCCTCGCTCCCGGGAACGGTCGGAACGCCGACTTTGTGCGCCATTTGTCGCGCCGCGATTTTATCCCCCATTAAACGAATCGCCTGCGGCGAAGGACCGATAAATTTGATGCGACACGCTTCGCACTGTTCGGCAAACGTTGCGCTTTCCGCCAAAAATCCGTAACCGGGATGAACGGCATCCGCCCCGCCGATTTCCGCCGCCCCGAGAATACGATCCGCCTTTAAATAACTCTGCGACGCCGGTGCGGAACCGATGCAAATCGCCTCGTCCGCCAACTGCACCGGCAACGAATGCACGTCCGCTTCCGAATACACCGCCAGCGTTTTGAGTCCCATTTCCCGACAGGCACGAACCACGCGCAGTGCAATTTCCCCGCGGTTTGCAATAAGAACTTTGTGCATCATGCCGACGTGCGCACTTTAAACAGCGGCTGTCCGTATTCGACGGGCGCGCCGTTTTTCACCAAAACCTCCAAAATCTCCCCGGAACATTCGGCGCGCACTTCGTTCATCACCTTCATCGCCTCCAAAATACACACCGTTGTCTCGGGACGCACCACGCTCCCGACCTTGACGTAGGGCTCGCTCTCGGGCGACGGAGCGACATAAAACGCACCCACCATCGGTGCCTTGATGATAAAAACGTTCTTCTCCTCCGTCTTCGATCCCGAAGGCGCACTCGGAGGCACCGAAGTCGCGACCGTCGGCATCGAAACAGGCACCGTCGGCAATGTGGGAACCACAGGCAATGACCCGCGCTTTACGGAAAGCTTTAAATCTTTCTCCTCCAAACCGAATTCGGTCAGATTGAACTTTTCAACCAACTGCAGGACTTTCTGAAGGTCTTGAACATTCATGCCGTTTCTTAATTTTACCCTGTTTGACCAAGAAAATCTATTGCTTTTCCGCCAATGTCAGCGTCAGATGCAGCGTTTTTTTGCCGCGCATCACGGTACATTGCAACACATCGCCCGGCCTGGACAGGAAAATGAAATTCTTGAACATCTCCATGGAAAAAACCTCGCTATCATTCACCCGCAACAGCACGTCATTGACCCTGAAACCGCTTTGCGCCGCCGGCGAATTCGGCTGAACCTCACGAACCTGCAGACAAACCGCGTGCGTCTTCGGATTATACGCGGTCTCGACCGACAAGCCGGCATAACCGTAACGCACGTTTCCGAACAAAAGCAAATCCCGAAACACCCGTTCCAACGCCTGCGACGGCATATAGAAGGTTTCCTGCGTATCGGGTAACGCGTGGAACAACATTCCGAGTAAATTCCCCCGCACATCCAGTACCGCACCGCCGCAATCCCCCGCATCGATGCGCAGCGAACTGCGTACGAACACAAACGGGAATTCGGTTGCGAAGTACCGTTCCTGAAACGCCGTTACGTAACCGATTTGCGGCGATACCGAGCCCCCCAATTTGCAGGAAAGACTGACGATCGGCTGACCGATTTTCGGATACCCGTTATCGTGCAACAACGAAAAATACGACACGCTTCGCGTCTCCGACTCGGATTTATCTTTAACCGCCCGCAACGGTTCTTCGTCCGTCTGCAACAGGCATAATGAACTGACGGGATCTTCGCCGCGTTTTTTTGCCGAAAACTGCCGATGCGAACGCGTTTCGACATAAAAATCTTCCCCGCCGATCACGGGCGTCAACACATGTCCTTTATCGCTGACAAAAAAACCGCTCGCCACCTGCGCTTTACCGTCCAGCCTGTAACGAACACGCACGCAACAATCACTGAAACGTTCATATAAATCGGGAAGTAAAAATAAAACGCCCGAAGTCGCTTGTGGCAGACTATCGGCAATGGGAACGGATGCTTTATCTTCAACAGAAGATCTTCCGTCGGGTGCATCTTCAATCGCAACCGACGGCGACCGCAAAACTCCTTCGGACGATCCTGTCTCGGAAACACGCTCATCGGCAGCAGGAACCGACGGTTCGGTAAGCAAAGCGGACGATTGATCTTCAACGGAACCCCCGGAGGCAGGCGCAATACTCCGACCGTCGCCGACCCCCGATCGAGGTAAAGGATCGACGGCGGAAACGCTCTTTCCCAAAAAAATACTTTCGGCGGGTGCCCCATCGGTCGCAACAGACGCGGGAAGCGATTTCTGCGGCGATGACTGCCTCAAAACACGTTCGTCGGGAACCGTCATCGATGCCAGGGATGTCGCAGGATATCGTTCACCCTGACTTTCCGCCCGCACTTTCTCAACAGTCGTGAGAATTTCTTCCGACTTTGTCGCATCTACGGCAACCGCAAGCGAAGAAACGCTGTCATCGGGCAAAGGCTTTTTAAGGGCACTCCTTTTTTCGGTGCCCCCAAATGTTTCGACCGCCGAGGCACGAGCTTCGGCAAAATCTCGCGTACCCTCCGCACTGCTTGCAGAGACAGATCTTTCTACCGATGTGCGTCGATCTCCGAAGGTTGCAATACGCTCTTTGGTTGGCGCAACTTTTTCGGAAACACGCCTGTGCATCTCAGTATCCGCAGATGCTTTAACATTCGAAGCGCTTCGCCTGAAATCGTTGCCTGCATTCCCTTCTGCCGCATCGCCCGCGGCAACGCGTGCACGCTCGAACGCTCCCGCCGCCAAAACCGCAGGTCTGGACGCCGCAACGCACGAAGCTTTAAAAGAACATCCAAACAGTACGCCCGCGCACAAAAGCACACCGACACAGCCCAAACGCAACCGAACCGCCGCCACCGTCGTTCGCCTGCCGACAACCGCCATCACTTAGAAAGTGAAACGATCGCCGTCCGTTGAAGCAAGATTTTTCTTTAGAACGCTCTTTACGACTCCCAATGAAGGAGAAACATGAAAAGATAACGAACGGCAGGATCGAATATCGGACGGTTGAAAACACATCTCAAGATGCGGCGCATTAAAGCGGGACGAAAAATGGCAAACGCCGCCGAATACGAACAATCCGACCGCCGCAACGGGCGACCACCGTCGCAACCATGCACCGAGATATTGTTTCCACGAAACGCGCCGCGGTTGTTTTTCCTCCGCAAGCGACGCCTTTAAGCGCGCATCAAACGCATCCCAAAACGCCTCATCGGGCATCTCAAAACGCTTTGCCTTCAATAAGCGCTCCAATTCAAACTTCGGTTCTTCCATGTCCTTTCAAATACCGCGACAATGATTGTTTTAGCTGTTCCTTTGCGTAATGCAAGCGCGAACGCACCGTCCCCTCCGAACATTGCAAGGTCTTTGCAATTTCAGCATGACTCATCCCCTCAATCTCGAACAGAACAACCACCGTTCTATGATTATGAGACAGTTGTTGCAGCGCTTCGTTCAATTTTTCCTGCAATTCTTTCAACAACACCGCCCGATCGGCAGCGGGAATGTTTTCGC
This sequence comes from Verrucomicrobia bacterium UBA3222, assembly GCA_002363035.1. Lineage (GTDB taxonomy): Bacteria > Verrucomicrobiota > Verrucomicrobiia > Opitutales > UBA9783 > UBA3222. The sequence continues at coordinate 1,571 of DEWA01000010.1, read as the reverse complement.
CGGGCATCAAAAAATCCGCCACATTCCCGCCTTCGCCCCATGTTTCCAGGCTGTACACGGGCTTTCGTTTGCGCGCATCCAAAAAATCCAACGTCTTATTGATGGCGATGCGGCACAACCACGTATAAAACTTCGATTGTCCCTTGAAGGTTTCCAGCGAACGAAACGCCTTTAAAAACACATCTTGCAGCAAATCCGCGGTATCCTCCTTTGAACTCGTCATGTTGTAGATGACCCGAAACAGCCGCCGTTGGTACTTTTTGACGAAAAATTCGAACGCCCGCCGATTACCGGACTTGAAACGCTCCAACCACTCCAAATCCTCCGCGTCGGAAGCCGCCGCCTTTTCCGCTTCGTCTTCCCCGACCATGCGCCCTCATATTGAGCGTATCTCAAAGGCACTTTTCGTCAATAAAAAGTCATAAAACACAAGGCAAGCTTTTTTCGGAACCATCGCGCCGCAACACCTCGGCAGGCACCAACATCCCGCGCCTGTCTGACCGCACACAACGACGAAAAAAACGCCGCCTCAAAAAAACACCGCGGGTACTTTGAAGACAAAGGAACGTTCGAAACTTGCGGCAACCTGAAGGCTCAAAGACAATTCAACGGCATTTCCAAACCGGCGCGAAAGGAACCTCGCAAACGCCTTCCGACGCCCGACGCGGGAGTACCGACGGCATACGATTTTTGGCGATGCAAAACAACCGAGAAATATCAAAAGGGCTTGTTCCGCCTTGCTTTTGTTATCCCGTAAAGCGTACGGAAATAATGCAAAACGCACCTGAACGTTCGGCTTTAATCACCGACCGTCGATCCGTATCGGAACAAAACGATATTACCCGCGCTTTACAAACGCCCAAAAATCAAGGTTTTATTCACCTCCCGTCTCAAAGTACCTCGCGCCGGAGAACAATCCCGTCCGAACCGCTTTACCTCCGCGTGCAAAAGCAACCTCCTGCGAGGTTTCTTCGGCGAGAAACAACGGCAAGTTTAAAAAAACCGCGAAAATCCTAAGACCTTCTATCGGTAATCGCCGAACGCCGATTCCCGTACCAGAAACGCACGGATCCCGAAAAGGGACATCCTTACTTCCTTAACCCGCTCCGTCACGCCGACCAAATCGGCACAGGCAACCTCGATGCTCTCGCAACTTTTGGCAACGCGCTCGCAAACGGCGTCCAACTTCTCCGCGAGCTCGGAAACATCCCGCGCCATATCGATGAGATTTTCCCGAGAGGGAACTTTATTCCTATGTTCATTATCCATAAAACCTATGTCTGGAACCAATCGGTTCCTCGAACTCTATTCAGATTTTCTTACATTTGCTTTTCAATATCAACGCTCTTCTAATTATTTTTCGTTCGGAAAGCAACACAATCATTGTCATCAAAAGTAGCCCCGAGGGTCACACGGGCACCGCGTCCGCACTCAAGACCTTTCTCGTAATGGAAGTGCTCATTCAGGTGTTCCCGGATCTCGGTCACAAGAATTTCGCAAATAACTCCCTTTTTATCCTTATCGAACAATTTAAGCTTATCGCCGGCTCGTATTTTAACGGTATCACCATC
>DEWA01000023.1 GCA_002363035.1 Verrucomicrobia bacterium UBA3222 | reverse complement strand
AACCGTCCGAATACCGCTTGGAATGAGTTGACGGACGCCGGGCTCAATATCTCCATAATGTCAACAGAATTGAGTTGAATTTTTCTGACGAGCGCGACCGCAGGTTTTTATCACACGAAATCGGACATTATTTGCAGTTTCATCTCGGCTTGCGTCAAATTTTCAAAGATTATCAAAATATTTTTGCCAAAAAGATGTTGTTGTTGGAAGCCCCGTTTGAAAATGACGATAAAGCGTTTTCCGTTTTGGAAACGTTACGAAGTTTATTTAGGAAGTTCGAAAAATCGGACGGCGATGTGCCGACAACTTTAATCAAAAATGATTTGTTCATGTATTGGCAGTTGGCGTCACGTTGGAACGACCCCGCTGAGATTTCGAATATATTGGGTGTTTATTTCAATCAAAATACGATTTATGTGTGTGCCTTGTCGGATATTTGCGAACAAAAATGTGTTCGCTATGGGCATGCTTACTGCGGCGGTGTCTACAGTGAATATAGGGAAAAACAGAAAGAAGGATACGGTTCTAGCGATAGGAATGATTTTGAAAAAATCATTCAAAAAGCCGCTAAATCCAAGCCTGATGCTGAAGTTCTGAAATTTTTATGTAAGTTGCATGGAGTTTCTTTTAATGGAATTGTAAATTTGTTTGATGCAGAAAACGAGAAAGAAGCCAACAACCTCGGAACCTTGTATAATAATTTCCGACCTTCGGAAGAACAATAGTATGCACGGATATAAAATAAAGCAAAGGACTGAGCCCGCTTTTTGTTTTTTTCTTCGGAATAAGAAAACCGAGACGAATACTCTTCCGACACCCCTTCGCTTTGATGTTGTAAGATTGCATGGATATATTCATCCTGAGTATCTTCGGCGCACTCAAACAAAACAGCCTGCGGGTTATATTGTAAGCCTTAAAATAAGTCCTGAAACACACCTTTTAAGCCTGTTAGGTCTTTCAAACGCATCAAAAACTGCTTGTGCGTTTCGACGGGACACGCGAACAATCCACAGCGCCGACGATTATTTCCGACTCGCCCCGACGAAGCGGGGTGTGGCGGACGTCCGATGAAAAATTATGCCTCGTGCATAATAGGTGGGTTAACATGGCAAGACGCTTATTGTCCCGTCGTGCGGGCTTAACAAGAACACCTTGCTCCCGAAATCCCTTCATCTTCGTTTGTTAGGATAATTTTATGATCGATAAGATCCGTCCGCTTCACACCCAATTTGATTATACACAAAGGCTGTTCGTTACGGCAACTCAAAAGCACTGTTCAAACAACGCCATTCCTGTCCGAAGCGATCATCCTTCCTAAAAAAAGCCTGCTTTGCCGAAAAAAAACGACGAAGGGAAAAACAAGCCGACCTGTTATCGTCCGAGTTTTTGGTTTAATGAGACGAAACATCTAAAAAAAAGAAAAACGCCGAAGCACCCTCTAAATGCTTCGACGCCTTTACTTCTTTAAAATAACTTGTGCTATTTTTATATAGGATCGAAAGGTTTCGTTTATCGCCACTCTCTTACCAGGGGCAGACTCCAACCGATATCTACTTTGCAGAAGCAGCAGGATTATTGGAAGCTCCTTTATCCGTCGGCGCAGGCTTTGAAGCCTCTTTGTCCGCACCTGCCGACTTCATCGGCTTCACGACCTTTACGACTTCCACGTCAAACACCAACGTCGAACCTGCCGGAATTCCGGGAATATCATATTCGCCGTACCCCAAATTGTCGGGAATGTACAACGTCGCTTTCCCGCCTTCACTCAACAATTGCAATCCTTCCTTAATGCCGGGAATGACGCCGTTAAGCGGGAACGTTACCGTCTTCTCCTTTGATTCATCAAAAACCTTTCCGTCAATCAGACTTCCTTTGTAATAAATTTCGACCGAATCTTCCTCGTTCGCCTTCGCGCCGCTACCCGCTTTTGTAATTTCATAAACCAATCCAGAAGCCGACTTCTTTAAATTCTTGTTCGCTTCCATGGTTTTTTTGATGAACTCCTCGCCCTTTTTGCGATTTTCCGCCGCAATCACTTTTACCTCCGCCATTCGCTTTTTCTCGCTTTCCGCCGAACGATCTTTCAAAAATTTCTGCATCGGCTCCATGATATCGCCCAGTTTCGTCGGCGCCTCTTTCCCTTCCAACGCCAAACGCGCGCCCTCCATGTAGACCGACTGTTCATCGGCACTCAAATCGAGACTCCGAATGCCGCTTTGCATGGTATTCATCCAACCCAAAACCTTAAAATATACCTTACTATCGGCAACGGTTTCTTTCTTCGACGCCGTTTCCTTGGCGACAGAAGCTGTGCTATCTGACGTTTGCTTCTCCGCCGGTGCTCCGAAAAGCGACGTCGCAAAACAGCCGATACCGTAAAAAACAGAAAACTTCTTAAGAACTTCCATGCTTACACCTTTGTCTTCAGGGAAAAACTGTCTGAAAATCCTGTCAAGGCTTTTTTTATAATTGAATTACTTCTTCCAAAAGCCAACTCTTCAACACCGACGGCACGCGAATGCGACCGTCGCCGAGATGATTGTTTTCCAAAAGCGCCGCCAGAACGCGCGGAACCGCCAGCCCCGAGCCGTTAAGCGTGTGAACAAATTTCAAAGTTCCTTCGGCGGTTCGATAACGAATGTTGGCGCGACGTGCCTGAAAATCCGTGAAACAACTGCAACTGGACACCTCCAGCCAGCGTTGCTGCCCTGCCGCCCATACCTCCAAATCGTATTGTTTGGCGTGCGGGAAACCCAGGTCGCCGGTGCAAATTTCCAAAACGCGATAGGGCAATTCCAGCGCCTGCAACAAACCCTCCGCGTCCTTGCGCAACGCTTCCAGAGCTTCGAAACTTTTCTCCGGCCGCACCCATTGCACCAACTCGACCTTATCAAACTGATGCAGGCGATTGAGACCGCGGACATCCTTGCCCCAACTGCCGGCTTCGCGTCGAAAACACGCCGAGTAAGCGCAGTATTTTTTCGGCAAATCGCGTTCTTCGAAAATTTCGTCGCGGAAGAAATTCGTCACCGGCACCTCCGCCGTCGGGATGCAATAAAAACCGTCGCCGGTGCCGTACATCTGACCCTCTTTGTCCGGCAACTGCCCTGTCGCCGTCGCGCTCGCCGCATTGACCAACAGCGGCGGCAACAGCTCCGTATAGCCGTTTTCGCGTGCCGATTGGAGGAAAAACGCAATCAGTGCACGCACCAAACGTGCCACGGAACCGACATAAAACGGAAAACCGGCGCCTGTTACCTTGTTCCCGCGCGCAAAATCCAATCCGTGCTCGAAATTCGGCAGTTCGTAATGCGGGCAGGCGTGCGAAAAATCCTCGTTTTGCGGATGCCGTTGATAAAGCTCTTTATTTCCCTGCGACGTTTTTCCGATCGGCACCGACGCATCGGGGATGTTCGGAACCGTCAGCCACAACGCCTGAAATTCCGCCTCTGCCGCCTTAAAGGAAGCTTCCAGGCGTTTGGTTTCGTCCGAAAGAACTTTCAAATTCCGAACGGTTTCTTTAAACGCCTCCGACGTTTTATCCAAAGATGCGAGCGCTTTGCTTTCGGCTTGTTGTCGCGCCCGCGCCGCCTCAAACGCTTTCAGTGCTTCCAGACGTTTGGCGTCCGAAGCCCGAACGGCATCGCAATCACACGCAAAGTGCTTGGTTGCCAATTTTGCTTTTACTTCGTCAAAGTGTTCCCGAAAAAAATGAATATCCAACATAAGACAGACGTAAAAATCGGAATAAACGCGAAAGTTCCCTCTTTAATCGGCGGCCTTGGAACGATAATAAAGATTTACCGTTAATCGAAAAAACACCCGCATTTACCCATTATCATCCTTAAAAACCGACTCTGGTGCTCAAGACGGGACTCGAACCCGTAAGCCTTGCGGCACATGCACCTCAAACATGCGTGTCTACCAATTCCACCACCTGAGCACTCATCCGGAATCTATCATAGGATGTGTGTTTTATGCAATTCAAAAATTGTATTTTTTCCCAAAATACCCATGCGACCGTAAATCAACGCTGATGGGACTCGAACATCGAGAACTGCCCGCACAATCACTTTCCGGACTTCACTGTAACATTTTTGTACAAGCATACGCCGTTCTTAGGATGGAAATGCGAAAACTTCCCGTTGTCATACTCGAAGAGTTCGATTTTTTCGAGCACATTACTTTCTATATTGATCGTAAATTGGAGCGTGAGATTATAGTAGAAGGTTGCTCGTTGGGCATCGATGGGGCTAAAATCTCTAAAGTATGATTTCACGATCACCGTTGGATTAAGTTTCTTTCCACTGTCGGTTGTGAGAAAAATTTCATGATGGATATCGATGCCTCTCTGTAAGCGTTCTCCGTTTGCTTTTACATCTTCCATAACTGAATCGAAACCGTCCGCAAACTTATCGACGACAGCATTGCCAAGAATTTTACGCAAAAAACGCTCACTCGATATGACGTACATACACGTTGTTAAATTTTCTCGTGTCTTTGCATTCATATTCAGTTCGCCTGTTGTCTCACAGCACGCCTGTATGTGTCTGGAAAAGACGTTAATGGCGAACGGGTGCTGTGCAATAAGGGATCGAATGTTGCTCGATCCGTTTTTGAGCAAAAACATTTTAAACTTGTAACCTGGAAGACCCTCGTTCTCGCGGTTCGCAAGTTTCTGTTTTTGTTCGTCCATAAGCCTATATATTTTTTTCAATCTTTCGCTACTCAACAGGCACCACTTATCGTACTTCCGCTCCCATTCACGACGTTCCCGTTCCTGTAACGACACACACTGCATCAACGGGGCACCCGAAGTTACAAATTTATCCCGCAATCCTCCATAAATTGCGCTGTAATCAAGATGAAGCCCCGTAGTGGGATGAAGCCATGTGTCAAGAATGTCGGCAACCGGATAAAACTCTGAATGAAGTTGAAAAGGGAAACATCCGACGGATGCACATGCTACATGAAACATTGTTTTTAGAAGACTATTTTTCAGCTTTCCCATACGCATCCAGTGAAAAGCTAAAATATTTTCGTATGCAAGTCTTTTTTTCACAATATAGACACTCATATTTCTTGGAACGGGCGAAATATGAAACATTTTCCTTTTGTATCTCCTTTTGTATCCGCTCCCCTGTCGCGCGTCGGCGAAGAAAGATAAAATCCGAAAGAGTAAGCAGGTTTATTTAGACCGAACAACAACGCTGCTTTTAAACTTTTCGACGGAACGGCAAACCTTCATAATCGCAACCATCCCCCCCTGGAGCCGGCTGTCAGACTTGAACTGACGACCGTCCGCTTACAAGGCGGGTGCTCTGCCACTGAGCTAAGCCGGCCTGGTACCCGACTGGGGACTCGAACCCCAAACCAATTGATTAAGAGTCAACTGCTCTACCGATTGAGCTAGTCGGGCTTAAACAGAACCATTTTGAACGTGTATTTGTAAAAATCAAGCGAAAAAACAAGGTTGTCTCTGTCGATGAAAATTTCAAAACGGCATTTTTTTCAAAAAACCGCTTGATCTTTTAAAATCTTTCCGTTCACAATGGGGGTGAGCTTGCGGGCTCGACGCAAAAAAACATATGAACGGACTGTTTTGGCTGGCACCGATTGCGGGAATTACGGCGCTGTGGTTTGCGGCGCGTTTTTACAAAGAAATGTTGCGCGAAAGCGAGGGCGACGAAACGATGCGTTCCATCGCCGGGTACGTGCGCGAAGGTGCCATGGCGTATTTAAAGCAGCAATATAAAGTGGTGTTTCGGTTGTTCGTCGGGTTGGCAATTTTTTTGGCGATTTTGGCGTACGGCTTCAAATTGCAAAACGAATGGGTGCCGTTTGCGTTTCTGACGAGCGGATTTTTTTCAGGACTTGCGGGATTTTTCGGGATGAAAACCGCGACGTCGGCGTCCGCGCGTACCGCCGAGGCGGCACGGCATTCGCTCAATAAAGGGCTGACGGTGGCGTTTCGCAGCGGTGCCGTGATGGGTTTGACGGTGGTCGGTTTGGCGTTGCTGGATTATTCTTTCTGGTTTTTGGTGCTTAAAAACTGTGTGTATGCCGCTTCTGAAGCGGAACGCGTGCTGTTGCTGACGACCACTATGGTGACGTTCGGCATCGGCGCTTCCGTCAATGCTCTTTTGGCGCGTGTCGGCGGCGGAATTTTCACGAAAGCGGCGGATGTCGGTGCGGATTTGGTCGGCAAAGTGGAGGCCAACATTCCTGAGGACGATCCGCGCAATCCGGCAACCATTGCCGATAACGTCGGCGATAACGTCGGTGATGTGGCGGGGATGGGAGCGGATTTATACGAATCTTATTACGGCTCGATTATTGCGGCGGCTTCGTTGGGAGCGATTGCCTTCTTTAGGCAACCCGATTTGCAATGGAACGCCGTTTTGGCACCGGCATTGATCGGCGCGTTGGGTATCTTTCTGTCGCTGATCGGTATTTTCAATGTTAAAGTCGGTTCGGTCGAAACAGGGAAAGCGATTTTGAAGGCACTCGATCACGGCATTCATGTGGCGGCAATCGGCTTGGTGGTGCTGTCTTACTTTTTGCTCCAATGGCTTGGGCTGGGCGCGCATATCTGGGGTGCCTTGGTAGCGGGGCTGGTGACGGGAATTGTTATCGGGAAGGGCTGTGAATACTATACCTCCGCCGAATACAAACCGACGCGTTTGATTTCAGAGAAAGCCGAGAGCGGTGCCGGACCGGTCATCATCGGCGGCTTGGGTGCCGGGATGTCATCGACGATGATTCCCGTGTTTGCGGTGGTCATCGGCATGTCGCTGGCGTTCGGGTTTGCGTCGCAGTTCCAAGTGTCTGCGTTCAATGAAGGTTTATACGGCATCGGATTGGCGGCGGTCGGCATGCTGTCGACGCTGGGAATTACGCTGGCGACCGACGCTTACGGACCGATTGCCGACAATGCCGGCGGTAATGCCGAAATGAGCGGATTGCCGAAGGAAGTGCGTCAGCGCACCGACGCGTTGGATGCCATCGGGAATACGACCGCGGCAACCGGCAAGGGTTTTGCCATCGGTTCCGCCGCGTTGACGGCACTGGCGTTGATTGCTTCCTATGTTCAGGAATTAAAGTGTGGCTTAACGCGCATCGGGAAGGATGTGATTACCGTTAACGGTGAATTGGTGAAGACAAGCGATGTTTCGCTGGTTCAGCTGATGCATTTTTTTGAAGTTCATTTGCTCAATCCGAAGGTTTTGATGGGCATGTTCATCGGTTCGATGCTGGCGTTTGTGTTCTGCGGCATTACCATGAATGCTGTGGGGCGTGCGGCGTCGAAAATGGTCGATGAGGTGCGTCGGCAGTTTCGCGAAATTAAGGGCATTTTAACGGGCGAAGCCAAGCCGGATTATTCGCGTTGCGTGCGGATTTCGACCGAATCGGCGCAAAGAGAGATGATTCTCCCGGCATTGATGTGCATTATCTTTCCGTTTGTCGTCGGTGCCTGTCTCGGCGTTGCCGGGGTTATCGGAATGTTGGCGGGAACGCTGGCAAGCGGTTTCGTGTTGGCGATTTTCATGGCGAATGCCGGCGGTGCCTGGGATAATGCCAAGAAGTACATTGAGGAAGGTCATTTCGGCGGCAAAGGTTCCGAAGCCCATAAAGCGGCGGTGATCGGCGATACCGTCGGGGATCCGTTCAAAGATACATCCGGACCGGCATTGAATATCCTCTTAAAGCTGATGACGATTGCCTCCATTGTCGGAGCGGGTCTGACGCTGGCGTGCCAATTTTAACGATTGCATTTGTGCGGTCGGTCGTAAAAACAAGGCGTTGGGTTGTATTGTCACACGCACAAGTGGGTCGACAAAAACCCATAAACGGTCGGCTTGTCGATATTTTTTCGAAACACCACTAAAAAAGCTGCATCATAGTCAAAGTATAAACGGTGTTTTTGGCAAAAATTCTCGCTTGGAAGCAAATTTAAATTACTTTGTGCGGCGAAATTCTGTTTAAACCGCGCATTTGACAAATTTGAACCACGAATTTGTCCGAAACTTGGTCTTTGGGAATGAAAATTGCGATAAGTACGATGTTTTTTCTGAAACAATGTAAGATTTTTCAAAAAAGGACGCACGAGGGATAGTTTTTTACTTGACAACTTGCTTTACCAGAAATGATGAGATCGCCATGAAGCTTTTGGATACGCCCGATAAAGACGGCTTTTACGGAAATTTTGGCGGTGCGTTTGTGCCAAAATGTCTGAAGGCGGAGTTCGAAAAAATTACGGCGGCGTTTTTGAAATATAAGGACGATGCCGAATTTAACGCGGAATTAAACGACCTTTATGCGCATTATGTCGGTCGCCCGAGCCCCGTTTATTTCGCCAAAAACCTTTCCCGCAAACACGGGACGGACATTTATCTGAAGCGCGAGGATCTTAATCATACGGGCGCGCATAAAATCAATCACTGCCTCGGCGAGGCGTTGTTGGCGAAGCGGATGGGTAAGAAGAAAATCATCGCCGAAACGGGTGCCGGACAGCACGGCGTTGGGCTTGCCACCGGGGCGGCTTTGACGGGACTTGAGTGCGATATTTACATGGGTGCGATTGATGTCGATAAAGAAAAAGCCGAACGTCGATCGCATGCAACTTTTGGGGGCGAAAGTGATTTCGGTTGCGGGCGGTACGCGAACCCTGAAGGATGCCGTTGATGCCGCGTTTTTTGTTCGCCGCCGATTGACATGCTCTCGGTGTTTTTCGGTACTTTGCGGCACAACGTGCTCCGTTATATCAGACTTTCGGAATTTATAGGGCGGCGGTGTGGTTCTTGGGAAGCAGTCCCTGTATGAGGGGTGGAGTCTGGATGCCCGAGACGGTTTTTATTTCGAAGCGTAAAAATCAGAACAAAAATTTGGAGTTTCGGAAATTTTCTTCGTCCCGACGGGGATTGTGCACCGTTTTAAATTTCAATCAAGCACCTTTTTCTGTGAACTTCTTCAGTCTTTTTTTTTAATACGTTTTTTAACGTAATAACGGATCGTATTCCCATGTTTTAAACTTGAAAACACCTCTTGTTTTTCGCACATTAAAGACACTCGGGAGAGGTGACAGAGCGGCCGAATGTACAGCATTGGAAATGCTGCGTACGCGTAAGCGTACCGAGGGTTCGAATCCCTCCCTCTCCGCCAGGGAGTGGAGGTAAACTTCATTTTTAATGTCGGGAGCCCCCGTAATGGTATTTCGAGTGCAGAAGGAAGGGGAAGCAGGCGTCGGGACAAAGCCTTATTTTTCTATTAAAAAAAGGTACTCTTTATATTTTTCATTGGTGTTAATCCACGCATTTGTCCATCGCATGTTTGCCATTACGTTTTTTTTGTAATCGATTTCAATCATTCGCATCAGCTTCCCATTGGAGGCAATAATGTCTAACAATTCCTGTTTGGTCGCCCGCCCTCCTGAACTGTATGACAATAGCAAATAATGCGCATTCGTATCTTTGATCAATTGTCTTAAAGCTTTCATCGCGAGGAAACAACCGTCCGTATCTTTCCTGTATTCTTCAAAAACGGACGGATTTACCTTGTCTTTCGTATCTTCTCTTCTGTTTGCCTTCCCAAATAATTTTGGCCTGTCGTTCAAAATAACGGTTGTCCAAATATGATAATAAGAATTATACCGAATGCGACTTGGCGGCATTTTTTCGTTATTGGATCCGTACGGAGGATCGAAATAAGCCAGATCATAAAAATTCTTCTTTATTGTACGAAATATATCATTCCGTATAACCGTGTTTTCCGAAGTTACCTTAAATCTTTTGGGTAATTTCATCTTCATCGTACGAAAAGAACGCGGAGACCATTTGGAAAGGTAGGATACATAGTGCCCCAATGTACTGTCAACTTCATCCAAAGCGTAAACCAGACTTGTCAAGATAACGCTTTTATCCACGACATCGAGGTTTAATTTTTCGATTTCGTCCCGAATGGCATCCAGTTTCCTGGTATTATGTATCTGAAACGGTTTTTTTGTATCGGAAACGGTTCCTCCGTATTTTTCCGTAAACCAGCCGTCATATCCTTTTAAATCATTTAACTGATCTATTATTTCTTGATAAAAAGCATCCGATTTAGAGGATTTTAAATAACAGTTCGCAAATGTTTCGGACCAAACGGCAGTATCGTTTGCGGTTGTGTCATAGCCGCATTGAGCAAACGCCTGTGCAATTCGAGTTGTTCCTGTAAATCCGTCCAAAATTGTCTTTAATTCCAGCAATTCGGAAATGATTTTCATAATAAACGGGATGATTTTCAACTTGGAACCGGCATATTTGATGCCTTCCGTTGGCGGAATGAAAGGTGGTTGATTTTCAAACAGATTAAATTGTCTGTACCCCATTTGCTTTTTTCAATCTTTCAATATCTTTCAACAAAATCTCGTTTGCTTTTTCGTGTCCTTCCTTTGAAGCATTCAGTGCAATGGAAAATAACTTTACCAACGTTTCGTTTGAAACATAATCGATCCAACCGTTTGTCAGTGAATCAAAATACGGCAATGCGTTCTTTGTATGTGTCCAAACTCCTCTCTGTAAAGCATTGGCGGAAGCCCCGCCGTATCGTACTTCGCAAACATACTGACCCTGTCTATCAACGAAAAGGTAGATTGGATGTTTCCTTCCTTTAATGGCAACGATATTTCCGCTTTTTTCATCAAAGTATTCATTTTTATCGATAAAAAGTATGCGTGTGACGGATTGAAAAGCTTTTGAAAAATCAAAAACCATGATATTACATCTCGCATGAACTTCGTCGTATATCAGAGGCATGATATTTATGGCGAAAAGTGCAGAAAATGCCTCTGATGTCAAAATGTTTTTGATCACATTTTGTTTTTCGATACATTTCCCGTAATTTTGAAGATATCGAAAGAAGATTTGTTCTTTATCCGTCGAAAGTTGTAGCGGACCATTCCCGTACGCTTTCAGGCTGATTGGTATTCTGACCCCTTTTTGAGTTCCGATAATGCTCTCAACCAGAATATCCTCTTCACAAGTTTTACTTCTGAATAGATTTTTACCGACGTGAGAACTTTTAAAATCGTACATAAATTGATTGATAAATTCCGAAATTCCGATTTCGGCTAAATCACCATGGGTTTTATTTCCGATCATTCTCATCGAAAATATGTTCGAAAGTGTATTTGTAATTAAACTCGGATTTTTTCCGATAAACAATTTGAAACGATTTTTAAATTCCTCATAAGCAACGTTTGCGGAGATATTCATAATACACGCATTCTGTTATTTGAATGAGAACGACATTTCTGATGGGTCATAGTAAATGCATCAAAAAAATGCCAGACGCAAAACGACACGACAGTTGTGTGCACGTCCCCTGGTCGGGATGGCCGGATTCGAACCGGCGACACCTAAGTCCCGAACCTAGTGCTCTGCCAGGCTGAGCTACATCCCGATATCCTTATCGAGAAAAAAAACGCCTCTCACTTCAAGCTTTTTAACGAAAAAATATAACACAGTGCGGCGGCGGCGGCATCGGATTCGTCGGGCGGAAGGACTTTGGGTAAATGTAACAATTGCGCCGCCATATGGGAAACCTGGATTTTCGTCGCCTGTCCGAGCCCCGTAACCGCTTTTTTGATGCGCAACGGTGCGAATTCAGAAACCGGCAAATCTTGCAGAGCAACCGCCGCCAGGCAGGCACCGCGCGCGGATCCCAGAATGTGCGCCGTTCGGAAATTCTGGACGTAGACGGTTTGTTCAACGGCAACCGCGCGAATTTCGTGTTCCTCCAAAAGCCGTCGGGTGGTTGAGAAAATTTCCCCCAAACATTCAGTAAAGGAACGGCGCGCCGTCAGTTTGAGCGTCAGCGATGTCACATAATTGACGGTGCGCGCATCGGCTTCCAAAACGGCGAACCCGGAGCCGCGCAAACTCGGGTCGATGCCGAGCACTTTGCCGCAAAAGTTTGAACCTTGAATCGCAAAGGCTTTTTTTTCGGGACGCGACCGCTTCGTCAGGGTATTCGTCCACAGCGCGCGCCGGTTGTTCATTGCTTGGCTGCCTTTAAAGCGGGAATGCGCAACTTCATGCCGATTTTTAAACTGTTCGCCGACGGCAGAATGTCGCGATTTGCCTCGTAAATCAGTTTCCACTTCACCGCCGAACCGTACATTTTCAGGCTGATTTTCGAAAGCGAATCGTCATATTGAACAACATAGGTGCGTTCGCCGGACGCTTCCGATGGCGTTGTTGCCGAAATGACGGTGTTCTTTATGGCTTCCTTCGCCGGTGCATACGATAAGCGCGTCTGTGCCAGTTGCGCCTTTAAACGCGCATTTTCTTCCCGCATCTGCTTCAAAACTTCCGTCAGACGGATGTATTCGGGCGTTTCGGCGGTGCGATTACCCAACGGCAACGTGCGCGCAAACTCCTTTTTCGCCGTTTCAATCAGCTGCATCGCAATTTTCGAACGCGTACCATCCGTTGTTTGTGACAGGTAGCGTTGAAAATGATAAATCGCGCCGATCGGATCGCTTTTAACGGACAACTGACCGAGTTGGAAATGCGTTTCCGGGCAGGGTTTCCTTCTCTCTTCAACGAGGCGATTGAGCAATTGAAAGGCTTCGTCGGTACGATCCGTTCGCAAACACCGCTGCGCCTCCGTGAACAGCGGCTCTTCGATTTCCGAAAGAGTTTGTTTCGGGTTTTTAAACCAAAAAAGAACCGGAAGCCATCCGATCGCAATGAGCCAAAGCAACCACCGATGCTTCCGCATGCAATTATTATTGCAGGATTTTAAAACGGAGCAAGGGGAAAGGGTGCGGGGGCTTTTGCATTATCCGATGTGTTACAACGAAGGTTGGACAACGGCATGGAGGTCGAAGAAAATTCAATACCGTAAACCGACCCAAAATTACTTTCGACGGTTCACGATTGTCAATCTTTACAAACCTTTAAAAGCAATCCGCTTTCATTTCAACCTCCACGGGCGCATGGTCGGAGCCGAGTATGTCGGATAAAATTTTGCAGGATGCAATCGACGGCAACAATTGTTTCGAAGCGAGAAAGTAATCAATTCTCCAGCCGATGTTGCGTTCCCGCGCCCGCATGCGGTACGACCACCAGGTGTAACAATGCGGCGTTTTCGGGTAAAAATATCGGAATACATCGGTAAAACCCGCATCGAGATGTTCCGCGAACGACTGCCGCTCTTCATCGGTAAATCCGGCACTGAAGTGATTGGCATCAGGATAAGAGAGATCGATAGGCTGATGTGCGACATTCAAGTCTCCGCACCAAAGTACGGGCTTGGTCGTTTGCAGTTTTTTGACCAACAAGCGAACGGTCGCATCCCATACTTTTATGCGATAAGGAAGCCGTCGCAGATCACCCTGGGAATTCGGGACGTAGGTATTGACCAAAAAGAATTTCTTGAACTCAGTTACCAAAATGCGTCCCTCGGGATGTTCCGCATCCGCATCGAGACAACGCACCGAAAGCGGTTCGATATCGGAAAAAATCGCCGTCCCGGCATACCCTTTTTTGGCGGTGCTGTGATTGAAATATATATATTTGAAACCTTCGATTTGCGGGCAGGTTTCGGCATCGACGCGCGTCTCCTGCAGACAAAGAATGTTCGGTTTTTGTTGTGCCGCGAATGTGTAAAAATTCTTCCGTAAAATCGAACGCAGACCGTTCACGTTCCACGTCACAATTTTGACGGGTTCCATCAGTAACTGATGCCGGGCGCGAGCGGCATCTCCGTTTCCCAATCGGCGGGACGCCCCCACGGCAATTCCGAATCGTCCAGTTCGCGGGTGTGAGATTTTTTTTTGTCCTTCGTATGCTCGACTTTGTCCGCTTCCGCGAGTTGCATCGCCGACCGACGGTCGACCTTTGAAGAAGTTGTTTGACCGCAACCGCCGCCGATAAGCAGGAAGACGAAAAGAAAACGTTGTAAAAATTTTCCCATAAACCATCACAAATCCACGCCCGCTCGAACCGCTACGTACGGTCGTCCGTCCGAACAGCGATGGAGGTTCTGTGCAGAGCCGCACCCGCTCAACAAAGGCAACGTCAAGAGTGCAAACAGTCGCACTGCAACAACCATCTGCGCTCAGGATAAACCATAGGTGCTTTGCGTCAAGGGTGAAGCGGTATGACGAACAATGCGTTCGTTGGCGGCAAGGTATTCCAGAATTTTGAAAACATCCTCCGCATTCGAAACTTTCAGGGCATCTGCCAATGCTTCGACCGAAAAGGTTTCCGTACGATGTTCCGAAAGATACGAAATAAGGCTTTTTTGCAGTTCCAAATAACGTTTTGCGGCTTTTTTGCCGGCTTCCACGCCCGGCTGATGGTAAGCGTTGATATGAATAAAGCTCGCGTAAAACCCGACAGCGCGCTCGAACAGCGCCACCAGCGCACCGAGCGATCGTTCATTTAATTCTTTTAGCGTAATCGTAATCGACGGTCGTTGTACGTCCGACAGTGCCGCACGCGTTCCGAGAAAGAAACCTTCGAGGAAATCGCCGCTCGTCAATTCCGGCTCGACTTCCACCGAGGACAGTC
>DEWA01000032.1 GCA_002363035.1 Verrucomicrobia bacterium UBA3222 | reverse complement strand
CCGAAAACCGCCATTGCTTTACCCTTCTCGGGTTTTCAATGGCGATCGGTTTGTTGATTGCAGTTTTTGTTTCCTATCGAAAACCGCGTCTGTACCAAGAAAAACAATTATCGGCTGTTCATGCTTCGGCGGAATCCGTCAATAAACGGCAAGTGGCGGTTCTTGTCGCTGCAACGCTTGTCACCTTTATTATTCAGTTGGCGACGGGTTCTCTTCCGCTCGGCGCGCTGACGGGGCTCGGAATTTTGTTTTTATTCAGAGGAGTTTCGCGCAACGAACTCGACCAACTGACACACAAGGGTATTTTTATGATGGGCTTTATCGCCTTTGTGATGCTGGCGGCGGCCGGTTTCGCCGATGTTTTGAAGGAAACCAAAAGCGTCGACCGGCTCGTGAACGACCTGCTTCCGCTGTTGCCGGAAAATAAAGCCGTCAGTGCCTTTTTAATTTTGTTCGTCGGTTTGGTCATCACCCTTGGCATCGGTTCGTCTTTCAGTACCATCCCGATTGTTTCCACGATTTTCGTACCACTGTGCGTCAAGTTAAACTTTAGCGTTTCGGAAATTATCATCACCATGACCGCCGCCGCGGCTTTAGGGGATGCCGGCGCCCCCGTTTCCGAAACGGCTCTGGGAACCACTGCGGGTTTGAATATCGACGGTCAGCACGATCACATTCGCGACACCTGTGTTCCGACGTTTTTACATTACAATACCGCGCTGTTTTTGTGCGCCCTGCTGGCGGTTGTGTTCGGGTGGGTATGAGAAGACAATTTTTGTTGCCGCGAATTTCGTGAGGTGATTTCGTTTTCTGTCCAAGGGGCGGATGAGGTGTGTTTTCCATGTGTCACATAGTCGTACACTGATGGTTTTACACTGCGATACGGTACGGATTTTGCGCACCCTGCCGGTGGTTGTGGTTCGATTATTGGGAGCCAAAAAGGAGGCAGTTCAGTTATATGATCCCATAAAACCGTGTTGCCTTTTCATAAAAGATTGATACAATGCGTTCCGATATCCTTCGCTACCGCGAGCGTTTCAAGAGAGACACAACACCGAGGTACCATGGTGTTTTTGTATCGCAACAGTGTGCCGTGTTCCGACTACACCTTCGGCTCTATTTGTTCGAATGCAGAAAAACGGTCTTTATTGTTGCGATTTCATGAAACCGGTTCCGTCAGGGCGAATAAAATCATTATAACCCGCCCCGACAGTATCTTTCCCCACGCCGTCGGCTTTATTTCGACAGCCAACATCCGCCAACGAAGCCGTTAAGTTTCGTTTCGTCTCATGGCGGATATTTCTCTGCGTCTACAAAAAATTATGTCCGAACGCCGCTTCTCTGGCGAGAAAAGCATTGACGTTTTAGAGCTTTCCCTTCACGCGGGTAATTTGCCTTGCCGTGCAAAACAAATCACCGCTTTGCTCCTGCAACAATCTCGCTTCGGTTTCAACATTCCCGCGAACCATATCCAGTTCATCCACGAATGCGGAAACATCCTGCGCCATAGCTTCGAGATTTCCCCGTGAGGGAACTTTATTACTTTGATTTTCTTTTGTCATAAAACTACTTATAGAAACAAACATACGTCTGCTCCTGATCCTATACTCCGTTAAAGGATGCGAGATGTCAAATGTTTTTTTAAACAAAAGGCTCTTGACTAGTATCATTTACAACTTCCCCCCAAATATACGTTCTGTAAATTTACATTCACTTTCTTTTAAAAGCAAGATAAATTTTGCATCGGTTAGTCCATTGAATTTCGAAAGGCGACGTTTGGCGTAACACCAGAAGCATTCGATGCCGTTGACATGCGATTTTCCGCGTGCAAATTCGTTCTCATGATGAAAGACTCGGTAGTGGTTATAGCCGTTCAAAATGAGGCCGTCGTAGGCCTTCCAGCCATCGGTGTGGACGGTCGATCCGGTCAAGATTTTCCCTTGAATAATAGGCATCAGCTCTTCTTTCGAGCCATTCGGCGCAACCGTCACAAACACTTTCCCATTCCTTTTTAGCAGCCAAAACACCGGCGTTTTCCCGGCTGCCCCACGCCCTCTTTTTCCGCGTACACGGCGCGCTCCAAAGTAACTTTCGTCCAACTCAAATTCGCCCAATTCCTTCTCCTGCTCTTTCAAAGAATGCTGCAATATCTTTTCTCGAATTTCGTTGTATTACGCGTTTATCGTGTCCCGATTTATGTGCAAAATTTTGCTCGCTGAACTCGCTGTTATGTCCTCCGCAAAACATAAAATTATTCTTTTTATCTTATATCGGCTCAATCTATGATATTTCATGACTTCCCTAACCGCTCGCTTTAGAGATGCTAGTCAAGAGCCAAAAAAAATTAAATTATTTCTTACCTGTTCGGGAAAATGGCACACTTGTTGTTATCAAAATTAAATCCGACCTCGATTTTGGTACCGTGGTCGGCTTCGACCGTGTCATCCCTTTTATGATGTTCCTGATTGTAATGATTAACCCGATTTATCAAAATTTCACAGATAACGGCTTCTTTTTGTGCATCATACAATTTAAACCAATCGCCGACCTTCGCCGGCAAAAGACCGTCTTTTAAGGTTTTTTCGAAACGACACTTATCGTCGTGTTGCCGAATTTCAAACTCAACATCAATCCTGTGGATGGCATCCGCCGATCCATCTTCCGTCAAAATGCGCTCATTCGTGCTCACAATCCGCTTCACCATCATCTGAAAGATAATGACTTCGGCACTTACATCTTCATAAATATTGAAGACTTCACCGACACGGCGCGTTGTTACAAGCACGGACTTATGATGTTCGAAAAGAGGTGAACTGTAAAGCGGAAAGCGGAATAACGGAGTGGTTTTAAGGGGACAATGTCGCTCGGTTCAGATTTGTTTTTTACTCATAGTGGCTCCAGCAGCGGGCGAAGGAAATTACTCCGTCTTCGACAACATAAACCAACCGATGCTGTTCATTAATGCGGCGCGAGTAGGTATTTTCATAACCGCGCAATTTTTCATAAGGCGGCGGCGTTTGAAACGGATTTTTGCTTACAATTGCAATAAGTTGTTTAATTTTCGGAAGCAAATGTGTGCCTTTGGCTTTTTCGAGATCACGTAAAAAGCGATTTTTAAAAATCGTCTTCATATCCCGAGCGCATGAAAAAGTTCATCGACAGTTTCATAAGCTTTCAGTTGACCGCTTTTAACCTCCCGAATTGCCTCCTTCGCCTCTTGAATACTTTCATCCAACTCTTCCTTTGAATAGGGTACTACCGCCTCTTGCTCTTCACCCGCTTCCGCATTGTGCGACATTTCCAGGAACATTTCTACATACCGGCTTATCGAGATGCCCTTGTTTTTCGCGTGTTCTTCAAAGTATTGGTATAACTCGGGACGAAGCCCGACCGTTAAATGTTTCAATCCCATAAAAAACCACCTTATGTGCATTCTCCCGTATTTCTGTCCGTGTGTCAATGAGGACGCAGGAAATTCGCACCAAAAAGCGACCACCTTGACGGGACAATGTCGCTCGGTTCAGATTTGTTTTTTACTCGTAATGGCTCCAACAGCGGGCGAATTCAATCGTATCTCCGACAACGACATAAACTAACCGATGCTGTTCATTAATACGGCGCGAATAGGTATTTTCATAACCGCGCAATTTTTCATAGGGCGGTGGCGTTTGAAACGGATTGGCAATAACCAACGCTATCAACTTTTGTATATTGCACGCAAACGGCGTTTTCTTCGCCTTCTTCCAATCCTTTACAAATTGATGCGAATACTTAATCGTTCTCATTCCGTTTCCGCCTCAAGTGCGGCAAACATCTCTTCGGCATTTTTGAAGGATTTTCCCCTTCTGAACCGTATATCTTCCTTTGCCTCCCGAATACTTTCATCCAGCTCTTCCTTTGAATAAGGCACGGGATTTTCGTACGTATCGACGGTTTCTTCAAGATACGTTTCGACGCACTTCTCTATCTGCGGAATGCCGCGACGCTCCGCTTCGGATGAAAAAAATTTCAAAAGCTTCGGAGTGAGACGGATATTGAAAGATTGCGCATTCATACTTCTTGAACGTATTTTACATACCCCTGCTTCCTTCTGTCAAATCGCATCCGCAGGCGAATTATAAAATAAAATCAGGATTGCCAGTAGTCGGAAAGCCACAAATATCATTCAATTCGGTGTCTGAAATACATCGGGTGTATCTGCCGTTTCCCAAGGCGACTGATGTGACAACAGCGGGAGAATTTCTTTCATTTCAAAACAAAACAGTGGTACTTCTTTTGCCAAACACGGATGCGGTAACCAAAGTGCCTGTTTTTGTTCCGCTTCCGATGGCACATGAAAGGTATCTTCAAGCGAATTCAAACATAATACCTGCGTAACATTCAGGCGTGCGCAAACGGGTTGTGGAAGGTTTTGTCGGGTTAAGATAAGTTGTGCAAAATGTAACGCATCACAGACAAAAACCTGCGAAGGTTTTATTTTTTTCAACACAAGCAACGTACGTATGAAAGCACAAAAGGCGCGAATACCCAACGTCGAACCGGGACCGTTCACAAGATAAATCTCTGTATTGTCCCAAGAAATTTCGTCCATGCACGGACGCAACGCCGAAAACAAGCGATCGGTAATCGGTTCCGTGCCGACGTATTCATACGCCCATGTGTTATTTTTTGCCCAACCGACGCAAAAATCCGAAAATCCTGCGTGTAAAAATAAACGTTCCGTCATGGTGTATTGCGTACCGTCACTTCCAACTGTTTTATCTGCCTAGGGAGGAAATGCGATGATGGGTTATGGCTTCGTATTTCACAACACACATGCGTCGGAATCTTTTTGTTCCGAAGTCGCGGTATTTAAAGGTATCTCCACCACTTCCGAGGCGGTTTCTTCCTCAGTTTCATCAGTTTTCGGCACAAAATGCTCAAACAGGTACACCCTCAGGGCTTCTAAACCGTCGCCGCTTTTGCAGGAAATCGGCAATACGGTTAATTCTGGGAATTTTTGCGTAAAAACTTTGTAATTTTCTTCAAATCCCGACAAATCACTCTTGTTTGCAATCACAATGAAGGGCTTTTCGTTCAACCCCATGCCGTACAGCGATAATTCGTTGCGTAACTGCTCAAAGTCTTTCCACGGTTCGTGCCCTTCACTGCCGACGTCCAGCACCATCAGCAACGCTTGGCAACGTTCGATGTGGCGCAAAAAACGATACCCGAGCCCCTTGTTCTGCGAAGCTCCTTCGATAAGACCCGGAATATCCGCAATAACCAAATGCCGATTTTCCTCCGTCAACACGCCGACATTGGCATGCAAGGTTGTAAAGGGGTAATTTGCGACCTTCGGTTGGGCGTTGGTGAGACAACGGATGAGCGAGGACTTGCCCGCATTCGGGAAACCGACTAAACCGACATCGGCGATGGTTTTTAATACCAATTTAAAGCGACCCTCTTCGCCCGGTTGACCGCGTGTTGCCTTTCTTGGAGCCTGATTAACGGAAGATTTAAAATGTAAGTTCCCAAGACCGCCGCGCCCGCCCTTTAAAATCACAAGGCGCATATTCGGTTTCAAGACTTCCGCCACAAGCGTTTGCGTGTAACGGTCGAGAATTTGCGTCCCCGGCGGAACTTTTAAAACGCAATCCTCGCCACCGCGTCCGTAACAATCGGAGCCCATGCCATCCTGACCGCTTTGCGCCTTCGCCTGCGGCTTGTAACGAAATTCGCTCAAATCATTGACGTGCGGCGAACATTCCAGAACAACATCCCCGCCTTTCCCGCCGTCACCGCCGTCGGGACCGCCCTTCGGAAGATACTTCTCGCGCCGAAAACTGCAACAACCGTTGCCGCCGTTCCCGGCTTTCCAGAACACTTCCGCCTCATCGATAAACATAACATCTTACCCGAAATTATCCGGCAAAAAACCGCCCGGAATTCGATGCTCCGAAACCTCTTACTTCAGCCCCTGCGCGATAATTTCATCCGCCAAACCGTACTCGATGGCTTCTTTGGCGTTCAGGTAAAAATCTCTGTCGGTATCGTGCGTGATTTTTTCAATCGTCTGCCCGGAAGCCTCGGCAAGAATTTTATTCAATTCCGCGCGGGACTTTTCCATTTCCTGCGCCTGAATATGAATGTCCACCGCAGAAGCTTCGATGTGCCCCATAATCAGCGGCTGGTGAATAAGAACGCGCGCATGGGGATAGAGAAAGCGCAGACCTTTCCTCGCGCCGCCGAGAAGGATAGAACCCATGCTCGCCGCCAGACCCGTTACGACAACCGAAATCGGCGATTGAACAAGGCGCATCGTGTCGTAAATCGCCATGCCGGCTGTAATCGAACCGCCGGGTGTATTGATATAAAACGTGATCGGATTCCCGGGCTCCTGCAACTCCAGATAAATCAACTTCTCGGTGACGTCTTTGGCGGATTTATCGTTGACCTCGCCCCAAAGGAAAACTTTCCGATCTTTAAGAAACTGCTTCTCGATAACGCCGTTGACGGGCTCGTTTTCCTTCTTGCAGTCGTAACCTTCCTCCTCGCACATGCCCTTTATGGAAGCATTTTTCGAAAAAAAGGCAAAAAGAAAATCACCGCGCGCATCGAATTAAAGGAAAAAGAAAACGATTTGCATCAAAAGAACCAAAAGAACCAACCCGCCGGTAAATTTCAGGAAAAAATTCACGGGACGTCGCTGCATATCCGCAGAACGCTTCTTCTTATCGAATGCAAAACAATGGGTAATATCCCTTGGGGCTTTCATGTAGTCTGCCCTATTATAGCGTTACCGTTCCATTGAAAGACAATCGAATTTTCACCTCGTCCCGCGGATATGCGGTCGACGGCAGGTAAACAGGGCGGTTCGAATCAACACGTGTACGATTTTTGTCGAGAGAAGCAATCTATATCCGTCAGATAATCAAATTTTCCAGTTGATATTTTCGACTTCCTTTTAAGTAAAAGTATGTATGCGGAAGTTTTTCAACAAACAAACGCGCTTCTTCCGTTTTCGCGAACGTATAAATCTGCGAAGTATGTGCGCCGTGTTGCAACAGACCTTCCTTAATATGTTCCGCAAATGCGCCGATACACACGAAGATATCCTCTTTTTGTATGCGAAAATTCTTTCCGAGTTCCCGATGAAAAGCGGTACTTTGCGTGCCGAGCTCCAGCATACTGCCAATACAATAAACAATCGGAACGTCCTTCGGAACTTCGCGATAAAATCCTTCCAGACTGTTTTCGAACGACGACGGATTGGCATTGTAGCAGTCGACAAAATAACGACGATTGCCAACGGACTGCCAAGCGCCTCGGTTTGCAAGCGGCTTCCAACGTAACAGGCGCGTCTGAATATCACTTGCAGAAATGCCTTCGTTGATCGCCACGCCAATCATCATTGCGAATGTTTGCGCCATGCGACGCCCCAACGGGAAAGGTACATCAAACGTTTTCGATTGCACAATGCACTGCCATCCGCTTTTTGTCGGCGTTACGCGGCAAAGAATAGTATTCTCGGAATTTTCGGATGCATCTTCCGAAAAAACATACGTCGGAACGTTTTTGGATAGATGTGCCCATTGCTTCGGGCAATAAGCGCGCTTCTGCGCGGCGTTTAAGAGTTTTGCTTTTTCAGTTGCAATTTCTTCAAGCGTTCCGAAATGTTCCAAATGAACGGGTTCGACGTTAATTAAAACCGATACATTCGGTTGCAACATTGACGCAAGCGTGTCCATTTCGCCTTTTTCGCTGATACCCGCTTCCAGCACGGCAATTTTATGCACGGAACCGTCAATTTGCGTCAGAGAAAACGGGACGCCAAGGGTGTTGTTTAAATTCTCGTGCGATTTGAACGTTTCTTCGCCGAGCAGAAGTGATAAAAGCTCTTTTGCGGAAGTTTTTCCCACACTTCCTGTCAGAGCAATTACCTTGGTCGGAAGCGTTTGTCGATATATACGCGCAATCGCCTGAAACGCCAACAGCGTATTTTTGACTTTCAACTGCGGCAAATCGCAATCTTCAATAAAATGCTCTACGATTGCCGCCGATGCACCACAGTCGCGAGCTGTTTTGACGTATAAATGCCCGTCGTTGTTTTCGGTTTTTAACGCCAAAAAACACGCATTTCCTGTCAATTTTCGTGTATCGAAGCAAAATTCTTCGACGGGAACCTGCGGAACCTTCGACCAAACGCCGTTTGTCCAATGTTGCAGATCGTTCGGATCGAATTTCGGCATCCGTACCTTTTTTTATGCCTCGGCACGAAAATACGCTTCGACCGTTTTGCGATCGTTGTACGGCAGGAATTGACCGTTGATTTCCTGCGTTTCTTCCGCACCCTTCCCCGCAATCAACACACAATCGCCTTCTTTACATTCCTTTAACACACGATAAACCGCTTCCGTCCGATCGGTGATGAAATCCGCCTTTGTTATGTCCTTTAGTCCGTCGCGCATGTCCTCGAAAATTTGACCTTGCGGTTCAAAACGCGGATTGTCGCTCGTAACCCACGCGTGATCGGCGCACGTTTCGGCGATGCGCATCATCAGCGGACGTTTGGAACGATCCCGATTGCCGCCGCAACCGAAAACAACATAAAGCTTCCCTTTTGTACAGGCACGCAACGTCTGCAAAACGTTTTCCAATGCTTCGGGCTTATGGGCGAAATCGATGAAAATGTTGATTTTCTTTGAATTTTCAACCGCTTCCAAGCGTTCCGGAACACCCGCAAAATGTTCCAATGCCGGCAGAACTTCCGACAAGTTGTAGCCTTGCGCGTATAATACGCCTAACGCCGCCAGGACATTATACACATTAAACTTCCCGAGTAATCGCGTACGCACCGTTGCGCTCCCCTGCGGAGAAGCAAGGGTAAAGCATGTACCGTTCATACCCCAACGAATGTCGGTCGCCCGTAAATCAGCCGTTGTATCGATACCCACCGTAACGGCTTTTACCGACGAAGGCACTTCCTTTAATAACCGCCGTCCGTACGCATCATCGATATTAATGACTGCATGTTTTAAAGCGGAAGCTTCGAACAGAGAACGTTTCGCAAGGTAATAGGCTTCCGCCGTCTGGTGATAATCCAGATGGTCGTGTCCGAGATTTGTGAAAACCGCCGTATCGAAATGCACGCCGTACGTTCGTTTTTGATCGATACCTTGCGAAGAGGCTTCGATAACGGCATTTTGGACATTTTCCGCAACCATTTCGCTCAAATAACTCATCAACGTAATTGCATCGGGCGTCGTGTGAACCGAAGGCAAAACGCGATGTCCCAGATCGTTATGCAGACTGCCGACAAGACCCGTTTTTTGCTTTAATCCCGCCTGATAAAGATAGTGCAACAGCCAGGTTGTCGTGGTTTTCCCGCTTGTTCCCGTTACGCCAACAAGACGCAGTTGTTCATCGGGAAAACCGTAAAAGGCGCGCGCGATTTGCGCAATGGCGGTACGTACATTCGGGACTTGGATTTGAATAACGTTCGGCAGGTGCGGGATGATTTTTTCGGCAACAATCACTTCCGCACCGTTGGCAATCGCCGCATGGACATAATCGCAACCGTTATTTTCGCGTCCCGGAACGGCGAAGAACAGACCGTTCGGTCGGATTTGCCGATGATGCAGGGCGATGTTCGTAATGTCGGGATTGGCGTCGGAACCACACCGCTTTTTTACCTGCGTTGCGCGCAACAACGTTTTTAAATTCACCGATGTCATAGTGTTCAATAAAGGGAAAGCGAACCGTTGCAGTAACGGTGCGTACGATAAAAGAGCGGCATTGAGCATCATAATTTCAAAATGTTTGTTTGCGGCGGCAATCCCGTGTAAGAAATGATACTGCTCGCAATTTCCTTAAAAAGCGGCGCCGCCGTGACGGAGCCGTATCCGGTACCCTGCACGTGCGGCGTATCGACGACCACCGTTATTTGAAATTGCGGGCGGCGGTTTGGAAAAAATCCCGAAAATGACGCAACGTGTTGCGAATGCGAGTATTTGCCATCAACAATCTTTTGCGATGTTCCCGTTTTTCCTGAAACTGCATAACCGCGCACAAACGCTCTCGAATGTTCATCGAGCAACAGCAAATCGCGCATGGTTCGTGCGGTCGTTTCTTTCAAGACCTTCCGCCGCATTTTCGGTTCAAAGGTATGAACGATTTCTCCTTTCGGGTTGTAAATGCGCTTAACGAACTGCGGATACATCAAAAAGCCGCCGTTGGCAATCGCTCCCACGGCATAATGCATTTGAAAAATCGAACAGGCGAGAGCATGCCCCATCGGAAGCCGCGTAATCGTTAAACCATCCCACTGTTTGATCGGGCGAAAAATGCCGCGCGTTTCTCCCGCAAATCCCGTTCGGGTTGTTTCGCCGAAACCGAAACGCCTTCCGTAGCCGTACAGACGTTCGGCACCGAGTTTGAACCCGATTTGCACCGTTCCGCGATTGCTGGAATGATGCAAAATTTCGCTGACGTTCATCGTTTGGTCGAACGTCTTCCAGTCTTTCGGCAACGGCAATTCCTTCCCGCGATACGTCGCTTTCGACAATCCGCAGTTGAAGGTATCGGTCGTTTTGACAGCACCGCAATCGAGTGCCGCGGCAACGGTGATTGCTTTAAACACCGACCCGGGTTCGTAGACGTTCGAAAGCGCAACATTGGTCAATGCTTCCGTTTTATATTGTCGGTAACAATTGGAATCGAAAAACGGAACTGTCACGCACGCCAGGACTTCGCCCGTCGCGGGACGCGTCACCAACGCCTGAATGGATTGCGCATGAAGGCGTTCCCGCGCTTCCGATAAAATTGCTTCAACCGACTGCTGAATGCGGTCGTCCAATGTCAGTTCAACGGTATAACCGTCCG